>JALZKI010000001.1 GCA_030859325.1 Actinomycetota bacterium | reverse complement strand
CAACGGGTCGGGGTTTGCGTCGTTAATAGTCATGCGCTGACCGTATGACGTCACCTCGTCCGCGAGCTGACTGAGTTGTGGGCGCTTTGGCAACCATTAGCTCGTCAACATCATCACCCGTTCATCGAAGCTCGACCGTGAGGAGGCGGGAGCTGACCTAGAGGGCCAGCAGGTGTGCAACGGCCCACAGAGGTCGCTGAGTGGCGGCGTGTCCACAGGCCACGAATTTGCTTATGGGGACATCGCCAGTTGGTTGCAGCCTAGAAGTGTGAGCCTAGAAGCCACCTCCTGTGGGGTGCTCGCCGATCAAGGCGGTGTCATCACCTACGCCCAAGCCGGTCAGCTGTTCACCCGCGGACATATCCGGGCGCAGCTAGCAGCGCTTCGGTGGCAACGGCCCGGACGTAACGTGATCGTGTTGCACAACGGTCCACTCACGAGCAAGCAGCAGGCTTGGGTGGCACTACTGACGAGTGCACCTGGCTAGGCACTGGGCGGTCTCACGGCGTTGTGGTTTGACGGTTTCGAGGGGTTCAGTCGCAGGTCAATCGAGAAGTATGACGTCGTGCTGCCACACGGGGCGACGCGTCCCAGGTCGCCGATCGTCCAGCCGTATTGGTCGACATCCTTGGGCCCCGACGCAGTGCATCCCCTCCGGTTACCGCGGCGTACCCGCCCAGCACGGAGTCTGATCGACGAGGCGAGCTGGTCCGTGCACCCCCGTCGAGCCCGAGCGCTGATCCTTGCTGGTGTGCAACAGCGGATGGCTCGGCCAGCGGAACTGCAGAACGTGCTTGCCCATCGCGGGCGGGTCAAGCACAGATCACTGGTGCTGGAGTCGATTCTTGACGCCCAGGGAGTGCTGCAACGCGAAGATGGTCACTACTTCCTGGACCTCGACTGGGTGGAATACGGGACCGCCTGCGAGATCCACGGTATCCCTCACCTCGCGGTTCTGCAGTGGGACAGCGACCTGCTGCGAGCCAACGAGATCGTCATCAGGGGTCCTCGTCTATTGGCCTTCAGCTCGTATGCCGTCCGCCATGAGAGCGAGCGTGTCGCCGACCAAACCGCGAGACTGCTGAGGCGAGGTGGCTGGTCCGGCTGATGCAGCCCGGCAAACGAGACGGGTTTACGGTCGCCATACCCGCCACAAACCTGTCAGCGTCGATCGTGGCGGGACGCCATCAATGACCGCCACACGACAAGAAGGCGGCCACCCCAAAGGGGTGACCGCCATCCTGAGGCGATACGTCGGACGCGAGCGAGCTCAGTTCCGGTAGGAGCCGAAGTCGAAGTCGTCCAATGCCACCGACTGACCCGTGCTCGACCCGAAGTCGTAGTCGTACGTGTCGTAGTCGATCGAGTACGCCTGTGCCCGGGCTTCTTCGGTGGGCTCAACGCGAATGTTCCGATACCGCTCCAGCCCGGTGCCAGCCGGGATGAGCTTGCCAAGGATGACGTTCTCCTTGAGGCCGCGCAGCGAGTCCGATCGACCATGGATGGCCGCGTCGGTCAACACCCGAGTGGTCTCCTGGAAGGACGCCGCCGACAACCACGACTCAGTCGCGAGCGACGCCTTGGTGATACCCATGAGCACCGGACGACCGGAGGCAGGGGTGCCGCCCTCGGCCACCACGCGACGGTTCTCCGTCTCGTAGCGGATCCGGTCAACCAGCTCACCAGGCAACAGCTCGGAGTCACCGCTCTCGATCACCGTGATCCGGCGCAGCATCTGCCTGATGATGATCTCGATGTGCTTGTCGTGGATCGCCACCGCCTGGCGACGGTAGACCTCCTGCACCTGGTCGACCAGGTGCTCTTGGGTCTTACGCGGCCCAAGCACTCTCAGCACGTCCTGCGGGTCAGCCTTTCCGAGAGTCATCTGCTCACCTACGACGACGTGTTGGCCCTCCTCGACGAGCAGCCGGGTGCGCTTGCTCACGGGATAGCCCTGCTCCTCAGACCCATCGTCGGGTACGACGACGATCTTGCGGGTCTTGTCCGTGTCCTCGATCCGGACCCGACCAGCAGCTTCGGAGATAGGCGCCTTGCCCTTGGGTTGGCGAGCCTCGAACAGCTCGACCACACGAGGCAGGCCCTCGGTGATGTCGTCCGCCGACGCCACCCCGCCGGTGTGGAAGGTGCGCATGGTCAGCTGCGTGCCAGGCTCACCGATCGACTGGGCGGCGATGATGCCGACCGCCTCACCGATGTCGACGAGCTTGCCGGTCGCCAGGGAACGGCCGTAACACTTCGCGCAGGTGCCGGTCTTGGCGTCACAGGTCAGCACGGAGCGGACCTTGACCTCCTCGATCCCGGCTGCGACAAGCTCCCCGATCTTGACGTCGCCGAGATCCTCACCGGCGCCGGCGAGCACGTCACCGGTCTCCGGGTGGGTGACCTCCACGGCGGCCGAACGGGCGTACGCCGCGGTCTCGGCGTTCTCGGCCTTGACCACACGTCCGTCACCGAGACGCTCACCGATCTTCTTCGGAAGGCCTCGCTCGGTGCCGCAGTCGTCCTCACGGATGATGACGTCCTGGCTGACATCGACCAGTCGCCGGGTCAGGTAACCCGAGTCGGCGGTGCGCAGAGCGGTGTCGGCCAGACCCTTGCGAGCACCGTGGGTGGAGATGAAGTACTCCAGGACCGAAAGGCCCTCACGGAAGTTCGCCTTGATCGGCCGCGGGATGATGTCGCCCTTCGGGTTGGCCACCAGGCCACGCATGGCCGCGATCTGGCGGACCTGCATCATGTTTCCGCGCGCGCCGGAGTGCACCATCATGTAGATGGGGTTGTCCTTGTCGAAGGTCGCCTCCATCTCCTCGGCCACCTTGTTCGACGCCTGCGTCCAGATCTCGATGAGTTCCTGACGACGCTCGTCGTCGGTGATCAGACCGCGCTCGAACTGCTGCTGAACCTTGGCGGCCTGCCCCTCGAAGACATCGAGGATCTCCTGCTTGCGGGGCGGCGTGACGACGTCCTCGATCGACACCGTGACCCCCGACCGGGTGGCCCAGTGGAAACCGGTGTCCTTGAGAGCGTCGAGCGAGGCGGCCACCTCGACCTTGGAGTAGCGCTCAGCGAGGTCGTTGACGATGACGCCGAGCTGCTTCTTGCCTACCTCGTAGTCGACGAACGCGTAGTCACTGGGCAGTGCCTCATTGAACAATGCGCGTCCGAGCGTGGTCGCCATGGTCAGCTGCTGACCCTGCCCCCAGTCATCGGGGACCGAGAGGCTGACCGGCGGCACGACCTCGGGGAACCTGATCTTGACCTTGCTCTGCAGCGTGATCTCGCCCCGGTCGAAGGCCATGATCGCCTCAGCGGTCGAGGAGAAGGCCCGCCCTTCTCCCGGCTGGCCGTCACGGTCGAGGGTGAGGAAGAAGATCCCGATGATCATGTCCTGTGTCGGCATCGTCACCGGACGACCGTCCGACGGTTTGAGGATGTTGTTGGTCGAGAGCATCAGGATCCGCGCCTCGGCCTGGGCCTCCGCCGAGAGCGGCAGGTGCACAGCCATCTGGTCACCGTCGAAGTCGGCGTTGAACGCCGAGCACACGAGCGGGTGGATCTGGATGGCCTTGCCCTCGATCAGCTGGGGCTCGAACGCCTGGATACCCAGACGGTGCAGGGTGGGTGCACGGTTGAGCAGCACCGGGTGCTCGGTGATGACCTCTTCGAGCACGTCCCACACGACCGAACGAGCTCGCTCGACCATTCGCTTGGCGCTCTTGATGTTCTGCGCGTGGTTGAGGTCGACGAGCCGCTTCATCACGAAGGGCTTGAACAGCTCGAGTGCCATCTGCTTGGGCAGACCGCACTGGTGCAGCTTGAGCTGCGGGCCGACCACGATGACCGAGCGGCCCGAGTAGTCCACACGCTTGCCGAGCAGGTTCTGGCGGAAGCGGCCCTGCTTGCCCTTGAGCATGTCGGACAGCGACTTGAGCGGGCGGTTGCCCGGACCGGTGACCGGACGTCCCCGGCGGCCGTTGTCGAACAGCGAGTCGACGGCCTCCTGGAGCATCCGCTTCTCGTTGTTCACGATGATCTCGGGGGCGCCGAGGTCGAGCAGCCGCTTGAGGCGGTTGTTCCGGTTGATCACCCGGCGGTACAGGTCGTTGAGGTCCGAGGTGGCGAACCGGCCACCGTCGAGCTGGACCATCGGACGCAGGTCCGGCGGAATGACGGGTACGGCGTCCAGGACCATGCCCCGAGGGCTGTTGTTGGTCTTGCGAAACGCCTCCACGACCTTCAGGCGCTTGAGCGCGCGCACCTTGCGTTGGCCCTTCCCGGTGGCGATCGTCTCCCGCAGCGACTCGACCTCGGCGTCGAGGTCGAAGCTCTCCAGCCGCTTCTGGATCGCTGCCGCGCCCATGTGGCCCTCGAAGTACTTGCCGAACCAGCTCTTCATCTCGCGGTAGAGCAGCTCGTCACCCTCGAGGTCTTGGACCTTGAGGTTCTTGAACCTGTTCCACACCTCGTCGAGGCGGTCGATCTCGCGCTGCGAGCGGTCGCGAAGCTGCTTTATCTCGCGCTCGGCGCCGTCCTTGACCTTGCGACGGGCGTCCGCCTTGGCACCCTCTGACTCGAGAGTCTCGAGGTCGGTTTCGAGCTTCTTCGCGCGGTCGTCGATGGCGCCGTCGCGGCGACCCTCGAGACGCTTGCGCTCGAGATCCACCTTTACCTCGAGCGAGGCCAGGTCACGGTGCCGCGAATCCTCGTCCACGGCGGTGATCATGTAGGCCGCGAAGTAGATGACCTTCTCCAGGTCCTTCGGGGCAAGGTCGAGCAGATAGCCGAGCCTGCTGGGCACGCCCTTGAAATACCAGATATGGGTCACCGGAGCGGCGAGCTCGATGTGCCCCATCCGCTCACGACGCACCTTCGAGCGGGTGACCTCCACACCACACCGCTCGCAGATGATGCCCTTGAAGCGCACGCGCTTGTACTTGCCGCAGTAGCACTCCCAGTCCCGGGTGGGACCGAAGATCTTCTCGCAGAAGAGTCCGTCACGTTCGGGCTTGAGCGTGCGGTAGTTGATTGTCTCCGGCTTCTTGACCTCCCCGTGCGACCACTGACGGATGTCGTCAGCGGTGGCAAGACCGATCTTGAGCTGGTCGAAGAAATTCACATCGAGCACAACAGGATCCTTTGGTTGCTCTTCACGCTTGTGATTGCTGTGGGTGGGTGGTCCCGATGATGAGGAAAGCGCCTCGCAAGCCTGGCGAGCCTCCTCATCACCTAGACTTCTTCGACGCTGCTCGGCTCACGACGGGAGAGGTCGATACCGAGCTCCTCGGCCGCCCGGAAGACGTCCTCCTCGGCGTCGCGCATCTCGATCGCGGAGCCGTCCTGGCTGAGCACCTCGACGTTGAGACACAGCGACTGCATCTCCTTGACGAGCACCTTGAACGACTCGGGGATACCGGAGTCGGGGATGTTCTCGCCCTTGACGATCGCCTCGTAGACCTTGACGCGGCCTGGCACGTCGTCGGACTTGATGGTCAGCAGCTCCTGCAGGGCGTAGGCGGCGCCGTACGCCTCCATGGCCCAGACCTCCATCTCACCGAACCGCTGGCCACCGAACTGCGCCTTACCACCGAGCGGCTGCTGGGTGATCATGGAGTACGGACCGGTCGAGCGGGCATGGATCTTGTCGTCCACAAGGTGGTGGAGCTTGAGGATGTACATATAGCCGACCGAGACCGGTTGCGGGAAAGGCTCTCCGGAGCGACCGTCGAACATCAGCGCCTTGCCGTCTTCCTTGACGACGCGGATGCCGTCGCGGTTGGGCCGCGTGGAGCCGAGGAGACCGGTGATCTCGTCCTCACGAGCACCATCGAACACCGGGGTGGCGACGTTGGTGTCGGCCTCCGCAGCATCCGCGTGGATCGAGATCAGACGCTGCTTCCAGTCTGCTTCAGTGTCCGGGTCGTTGCTCTCCTTGACATCCCAGCCCTGTTTGGCCAGCCAGCCGAGGTGGATCTCGAGGATCTGGCCGATGTTCATCCGGCCCGGCACACCGAGCGGGTTGAGCACGACGTCGACAGGAGTGCCGTCCTCGAGGAACGGCATGTCCTCGATGGGCAGAACCTTGGAGATGACGCCCTTGTTGCCGTGCCGGCCGGCGAGCTTGTCCCCCACCGAGATCTTCCGCTTCTGGGCGACGTAGACGCGCACCAGCTGGTTCACGCCCGGAGGCAGCTCGTCACCTTCCTCACGGTCGAAGACACGGACACCGATCACGGTTCCGGACTCACCGTGCGGCACCTTCATGGAGGTGTCACGGACCTCGCGAGCCTTCTCGCCGAAGATCGCGCGCAACAGACGTTCTTCCGGCGTCAGCTCGGTTTCGCCCTTGGGGGTGACCTTGCCGACCAAGATGTCGCCGGTGGTGACCTCGGCTCCGATCCGGATGATGCCTCGCTCGTCGAGGTCGGCGAGCATCTCCTCACCGACGTTCGGGATGTCGCGGGTGATCTCCTCGGGGCCCAGCTTGGTGTCACGGGCGTCGACCTCGTGCTCCTCGATGTGGATCGAGGTGAGCACGTCCTGCTGCACCAGACGCTGGGAGAGGATGATCGCGTCCTCGTAGTTGTGACCCTGCCACGGCATGAAAGCGACCAGCAGGTTCGTTCCGAGTGCCATCTCGCCCTCATCGGTGCACGGACCGTCTGCGATCGGGCTGCCAACCTCGAGCCGCTGACCGTCGGTGACCAACGGACGCTGGTTGATGCAGGTGCCCTGGTTCGAGCGGCTGAACTTCTGCATTCGGTAGGTCTGCTGCGTTCCGTCGTCGTTCATCACGTCAACGAAGTCGGCCGAGACCTCGGTGACCACGCCCGCCTTCTCCGCCACGACGACGTCACCGGCGTCGACGGCGGCACGGAACTCCATGCCGGTGCCGACGAGCGGGGCGTCGCTCTTGATCAGCGGCACAGCCTGACGTTGCATGTTGGCACCCATCAGGGCGCGGTTCGCATCGTCGTGCTCGAGAAACGGGATCAGGGCGGTCGCCACTGACACCATCTGACGTGGCGATACATCCATGTAGTCGACATCGTCGGCCGGGACGACATCCACGTCGTTGTGGCGCTGGCGGACCAGCACCCGTTCCTCCGCGAAGCGGTCCTCCTCGGTCAACGGGGCGTTCGCCTGGGCGATGACGAAGCGGTCCTCCTCATCGGCGGTGAGGTAGTCGATCCGGTCGGTGACGTGGCCCTGCTCCACCTTGCGGTAGGGGGTCTCGATGAACCCGAACGGGTTGATCCGGCCGTACGTCGACAGCGACCCGATCAAACCGATGTTCGGGCCCTCCGGGGTCTCGATCGGGCACATCCGGCCGTAGTGGGAAGGATGCACGTCGCGGACCTCGAAGCCGGCGCGGTCACGGGAGAGACCACCGGGGCCGAGGGCCGACAGCCGACGCTTGTGCGTCAGTCCGGCGATGGGGTTGGTCTGGTCCATGAACTGCGACAGCTGAGAGGTCCCGAAGAACTCCTTGAGCGCCGCCACGACCGGCCTGATGTTGATCAGGCTCTGCGGGGTGATCGCCTCGACGTCCTGCGTGGTCATCCGCTCGCGGACGACCCGCTCCATCCGGGCGAGGCCGGTGCGGAGCTGGTTCTGGATCAGCTCACCGACGGTTCGCATGCGGCGGTTGCCGAAGTGGTCGATGTCGTCGGCCCGGACCTCGATCACCCCCGCAGGCATCTCGAGCTCTTCCCTGCCGTCGTGCAGCGCGACGATGAACTTGATTGCGGCGACGATGTCATCGTTGGTCAGCGTCTGCTGGTCGAACACCTCGGTGGCGCCCAGCTTCTTGTTGATCTTGTAGCGACCCACCTTGGCGAGGTCGTAACGCTTGCTGTTGAAGTAGTAGTTCTCCAACAGCGTCTGGGCAGCTTCACGCGTGGGCGGTTCACCCGGGCGGAGCTTGCGGTAGATGTCGAGCAGCGCGTCGTCCTGTCCGGAGGTGTGGTCTTTCTCCAGGGTGAGACGGATCGACTCGTACTCCCCGAACTCCTCGAGGATCTGCGCCTCGGTCCAGCCGAGGGCCTTGAGCAGGACGGTGACGTTCTGCTTGCGCTTGCGGTCGAGACGGACACCGACCATGTCGCGCTTGTCGACCTCGAACTCGAGCCAGGCGCCACGGGAAGGGATGATCTTGGCGGTGAAGATGTCCTTGTCCGAGGTCTTGTCGGCGGTGCGCTCGAAGTACACGCCCGGCGAACGCACCAGCTGGGAAACCACGACACGCTCGGTGCCGTTGATCACGAAGGTGCCCTTAGGGGTCATCAGAGGGAAATCGCCCATGAAGACCGTCTGGCCCTTGATCTCACCGGTGTCGTTGTTGGTGAACTCCGCCGAGACGTAGAGCGGAGCGGAGTAGGTGAAGTCCTTCTCCTTGCACTCGTCGACGGAGTACTTGGGGTCGTAGAAGACCGGGTTCTCGAACGAGAGCGACATCGTGTCCGAGAAGTCCGAGATCGGAGAGATCTCCTCGAAGATCTCCTGCAGACCTGACTTCTGGCTGACGTCCTCCCCTCTATCGAGGCGACCGCTGACGACCTCTTGCCAGCGCTCGTTGCCCACCAGCCAGTCGAAACTGGTGGTCTGGAGGGCAAGGAGCTGCGGAACCTCGAGCGGTTCCTTGATCTTGGCGAAGGAGATACGACGATGTGCGTTGCTGACTGTGCCATTGTTGCGCGAGGCGGCCAAGAGGGGTCCTTCCGATGGCTCGCGGACTCATGTGTAGGTGTGGCACCGACCTGTCCCGCACACAGACATGTTGGGTCTGCAAGCAGGGTGGGGGAGGGCGCAAGGATCTATGCTAGCCCAAGGGCTCGCAGGGCACAATCCAGCGAGCCGACCTTCGTCACTCTCGATCGCCCGGACCTGCATATGACCGGCGAGAGAGCCTCATCAGTGGCTCGGTACTTGATCGGAAGCATGAACCTTCCCTGCGGCCTGAGTCAAGCATTTCGGGTTGGGAGCGGCAAAAGTCTGCGGTTGGCGAAGACAGCGGTCACCCGGCAGATACCGAGTGACCGCTGGCCTCACGAGTCGGTCTGGTTCTTGCTGAGACCTATCGGGTCACTTGACCGAGACCGAGGCACCGGCCGCCTCGAGGGCCTCCTTCGCCTTGTCGGCGGTCTCCTTGTTGACCTTCTCCAGAATCGCCTTTGGTGCGGCCTCGACGAGATCCTTGGCTTCCTTGAGCCCGAGGCTCGTGAGGGAGCGCACCTCTTTGATCACGTTGATCTTCTTTGCGCCGGCTGCGTCGAGGACGACGTCGAACTCGTCCTGCTCAGCGACTTCCTCCGCGTCGCCCGCGCCGCCGCCGGCGGCGGGAGCAGCGGCGGCAGCGACGGGAGCAGCGGCGGTGACGCCGAAGGTCTCCTCGAACTGCTTCACGAACTCGCTGAGCTCGAGAAGGGTCATCTCCTTGAAGGCGTCGAGCAGCTCCGCGGTGTTGAGCTTGGCCATGATGGCACTTCCTCTCTGTGGTTGGTCGTCAGGACTGATCGTCGGGACTTGTTCTCGAATTCCGGCTGGGAACCGGCTCAGGCTGTCTCTTCGGGGGTGAGCTCCGGGGATGCGGCATCGGCCACAGCCTCGGACGCTTCGTCCACTGGCGCAGCGACCGGTTCCCCGGCACCACCCTGGAGGATGGACGGGTCCCGCTCAGCCTTCGCCTGCAGGGCGCCCGCGACCCGGGCGGCCTGGGAGAGCGGGGCGTTGAGCAGGTAGACAGCTTGGCTCAACGATGCCAACATGCCACCCGCGAGCTTGGCGAGCAGAACCTCACGCGACTCGAGGTCGGCGAGCTTGGCGATCTCGGCCGCGCCGAGCGGGTTACCGTCGAGGATGCCGCCCTTGATCACGAGGGACGGGTTCGCCTTAGCGAAGTCACGCAGGCCCTTGGCTGCCTCGACCACGTCGCCGTTGATGAAGGCGATGGCGGTCGGTCCGTTGAGCAGGTCGTCGAACTCCTCGACACCGGCCTCGCGGGCGGCAATCTTGGTGAGGGTGTTCTTGACCACCGCATAGTTGGCGTTCTCTCCGAGAGCACGACGCAGGTCCTGCAACTGCTTGACGGTGAGACCGCGGTACTCGGTCAGCACGGCGCCTGCAGACTCCTGGAACGACTCCACGAGCTCTGTGACGGCTGCTTCCTTGTCTGGCCGCGCCATGGGTCTCCTTCCTGATACGTGGGTCCTTGACGTGCACTGTCGTGCACGGGTCTACCGGAGACGGCCAGGCTCGAAAAGCCTTGGGCAGAGAAAACGCCCTGGCGCAGAAGGCACAGGGCGAGCAGGCTGACATTCGGTCAGGAAGCCACACGGTGTCACCTGCGCAGGTCGCTCACTTCTGGTGAGCCTTCGACAGGCGACCGGTGAGCCCTCTACTTCTCGGGCTTACCAGCGCGCCTGAAACCGGCGGTCTCTGGTTTCGAGACAGGACCTTACGGGAGCGCCCGTCGTACATCAAGTCACCAGGATCGGATCGGTCGCCCAGCCCCTGTCTGCACTGCATTTGCGACAAAGGGCGTACGGCGCTGGAGATGCTCTGCTGCAATGGCTACGTGGACGAGCACGAGAACCTCTCCCTTCAGTCACTGACCGGTGTGCTCGAGCGGGCCGACGACCGGCTGCGTGCCGGCTCGCAGGTCGCTGCTCGAGTGTGGCCGACCGGTCTCGGCGTCCTCGACAAGCACTTCAGCGGCGGCTTCCGGTCCGGTGAGCTGATCCTTCTTGGCGGACCCCAGGGCCTGGGAAAGACCACGTGGGCACTGCAGGTCGCGCGCAACGTCGTCCGGGCGGGACGGTCGGTCGTCTTCTTCTCCTTCGAGCACGACCCGCAGACCATGATGATCCGGCTGGTGAGCATGGAGGCCGGCGAGATCGGCGGCGTCGACGCGCCCGGAATCAACCGCATCCGCCAGTCGTTCGAAGCCGCAGACGGCCGATCGGGAACCATTCTCGAGCGGCTCGATGACACCGAGGGCGGCGTGGCCGCGATCAAGGCGGTCCAGGAGTACGCCGACCGACTGGTACTGCACCGTTCGACCGGCAGCAGCACCAGTCTGGAGACCATCCGCAATGCGATGACGCAGGTGCAGCGGGACACCGGCCAGAAGCCCATGGTGGTGGTTGACTACCTGCAGAAGGTCAAGGTCCCGGTCCCGGCAGCATCGGAGGAGGACCGGGTCACCGCGATCGTCGAGGGCTTGAAGGACCTTGCCCTCGACACCGACGTCCCGGTCGTCGCCATCGTCGCGGCCGACAAGTCGGCGCTCGGGCCAGGCAAGCGGATGCGCGTCGGCGACTTCCGCGGTTCCTCCGCGCTCGCCTACGAGGCGGACGCGGTACTCATGCTGAACCACAAGTACGACGTCGTCGCCCGGCACCACCTGATGTACAACCTCGCCAACGCCGAGCGCTTTCGCGACTGGGCGGTGCTGACGATCGAGAAGAACCGGAGCGGCAAGGACGGCGTCGACCTGGAGTTTCAGAAGCGCTTCGAGCAGGGCCGCTTCGAGTCCGTCGGGCGACGGGTCACCGAACAGCTCGTCGACGAGCGCATCTTCGTCGAGTAGCCGCGCCTCAGACCTCGTCTTCGGTGACCCTGCGCGTGCGGTTGGGGTCGACCTGGATACCGGGCCCCATCGTCGTGGAGACGGTGACCTTGCGAAGGTAGCGGCCCTTCGAGCTGGCCGGCTTGAGCCGGAGCACCTCTTCGAGCGCCGCTGCGTAGTTGTCGGCGAGCTGGGCCTCGGAGAACGACGCCTTGCCGATGATGAAGTGCAGGTTCGCGTGCCGGTCGACCCGGAACTCGATCTTGCCGCCCTTGATGTCGGACACGGCCTTGGTCACATCCGGAGTCACCGTGCCAGTCTTCGGGTTGGGCATCAGACCACGCGGGCCGAGGACGCGGCCGAGGCGACCGACCTTGCCCATCATGTCTGGAGTGGCGACCACGGCGTCGAAGTCGAGCCACCCACCGTTCACCTTGTCGATCAGCTCGTCGCTGCCGACCACGTCAGCACCCGCGGCACGTGCCTCGTCGGCCTTGGCCGCGTTGGCGAAGACCAGGACCCGGGCAGTCTTGCCGGTGCCATGCGGCAGGTTGACCGTGCCACGGACCATCTGGTCGGCCTTGCGGGGGTCGACACCGAGACGCATCGCGACGTCCACGGTCTCGTCGAACTGCTTCTTGCTTCCCGTCTTGGCCAGCTTGATCGCCGTCAGGGGGGTGTGGAGCTCGTCCTTGTCGAAAGTCTCCGACGCGGCTCGGTAGGTCTTGCTGCGCTGCATGTCTGGTTCCTTCCCAGTGTGTGGTCATCGGGCGCGTCAGCGGCCCTGCCACGGTTTCCCTTGTCACTCGGTCGTGATGCCCATCGAGCGGGCGGTGCCCTCGACGATCTTCATGGCGGCATCTATGTCGTTGGCGTTCAGGTCCGGCTGCTTGGTCGTCGCGATCTCGCGCACCTGGTCCCTGGTCAGCCGGCCGACCTTCTCCTTGTGCGGAACGCCGGAGCCCTTCTGCAGACCGGCGGCCTTCTTGATCAGCTCAGCCGCGGGCGGCGTCTTGGTGACGAAGGTGAACGAACGGTCCTCGTAGATCGTGATCTCGACGGGGATGACGTTGCCGCGCATCGGCTCGGTCTGCGCGTTGTAGGCCTTGGTGAACTCCATGATGTTGACGCCGTGGGGACCGAGAGCGGTACCCACCGGCGGCGCAGGGGTCGCCGCCCCGGCCTGCAGCTGCACCTTGACGAGCGCTGCGATCTTCTTCTTGGGAGGCATAAGAACTCAAATCCTTCGTTCGATGTCGTGACCGGTCACCATGGAGCAACCGGGATACGACATGTTGCGGCTTGTCTCTAGCGGTGTGCGTTACGCGTCTACTCGCTCCTCCAGGCTCAGACCTTCTGGATCTGGTTGAAGCTCAGCTCGACCGGCGTCTCCCGGCCGAAGATCTCTACGAGGGCGCGCACCCGTTGCGACTCGGCGTTGATCTCGGTGATCGTCGCGTGCAGCGTGGCGAACGGCCCGTCGATGACCATGACGGAGTCGTCGACGTCGAACTCTGCGACTTCGACCTTCTTCTTCGTCGTGGTCTTCGACGCCTCGGGCGAAGCCGCCTCGGCCTCGGCCACCACGGCGGGGGCGAGCATGTTCTCCACCTCGCTGAGGCTCAGCGGGACCGGCTGGTGGCTGTGTCCGACGAACCCGGTGACCGAGGGCGTGTGGCGCACCGCAGCCCAGGACTCATCGGTGAGGTCCATCCGGACCAGGACGTAGCCCGGAAGTACGGTGCGCCTGACCAGCTTGCGCTGGCCGTTCTTGATCTCGGAGACCTCTTCAGTGGGAACGATCACCTCGTGGATGAAGTCCTCCATGTTCAAGGAGATGGTGCGGTTCTCGAGGTTCGCCTTCACGCGGTTCTCCATGCCGGAGTAGGTGTGCACGACGTACCAGTCGCCCGGCTTCGCCCACAGCGCCGCCCGGAACTCCTCGAGCGGATCGGGTGTCTCGGCGGCGTCGACCTCGGGGATGCCGTCCTCGACATCAGCCGTCGCGTCGGCAGGGGCATCAGCCGCCGGCGCCACGGTCTGCGTGGTCTCCTCGGCCTCGGGTGCGCCCTTGAGCTGTTCGTCGTACGACTGCGACACGGTAGATCAGTCACCTTCACTGTTGGTCATGCGTTGTTCAGGGTTGGACCGGACTGGGCACGGGTTCGGTGTCACCGCCGAAGACGGCGAACATGGCCCGGCCGAAGCCGAGGTCGAGCAGTGAGACGATCGTCATGATCACCATCACGAACACCAGAACCACGATGAAGTACGTGATCAGCTGCTGCTGGGTGGGCCACACGACCTTGCGCAGCTCCGCGACCACCTGTCGGTAGAAGGTGACCGGGCTGGTGCGCTTCTCACTCGACG
Source organism: Actinomycetota bacterium (assembly GCA_030859325.1). Lineage (GTDB taxonomy): Bacteria > Actinomycetota > Actinomycetes > Propionibacteriales > Nocardioidaceae > Nocardioides_C. Next base: position 30,490 of record JALZKI010000001.1, on the reverse strand, counting down.
ACACGGAGCGGCTCTCCGACAAGGTCCTTCACCTTTCTACTGCTAGCGGCATGAGTCCTGACTTCTGCCCCTTCGGCGCGACCCGTCACGGCCCCGCCAAGGATCCAGCAGGGCACGAGGGACTTGAACCCCCAACCTTCGGTTTTGGAGACCGATGCTCTGCCAGTTGAGCTAGTGCCCTTCGGTGGTCCGGGCATGACGAACACGGGTGTGAACCACCAAGACGAAGATTCTACGGTGCAGGCCAACCTAAGTCGAACCGAGCGGTGCCCCCGGCTACGGGTTCCAGAGACGCTGCGTGGAACGATGTGACTCATGACCCCACAGTCGAACATCACCGGGTCGGGCGGCTCCTCGAGCGACGCGCCGGGGCGCGTGTCGAGACGAGTCGGCGCCATCGCCGAGTCTGCCACGCTCGCCGTCGATGCCAAGGCCAAGGCGCTCAAGGCGGCCGGGCGCCCGGTGATCGGCTTCGGCGCCGGGGAGCCGGACTTCCCCACGCCCGACTACATCGTCGAGGCAGCGGTCGAGGCGTGCGCGGACGCACGAAACCACCGGTACACCCCCGCGGGGGGTCTGCCCGAGCTGAAACGAGCCGTCGTCGAGAAGACTCGGCGGGACACCGGCTACGAAGCCGAGGCCGCGCAGGTGCTGGTCACCAACGGCGGCAAGCAGGCGATCTACGAGGGGTTCGCGACCCTGCTCGACCCCGGGGACGAGGTCATCGTCCCCGCGCCGTACTGGACGACCTATCCCGAGTCGATCCGCCTTGCCGGTGGCGTCCCCGTCGAGGTGCTCGCCGACGAGGGCCAGGACTACAAGGTCACCGTGGAACAGCTCGAGGCTGCCCGCGGAGTCAACACCAAGGCGTTGCTGTTCAACTCACCCTCCAACCCCACGGGCGCGGTGTACACCGCCGCGGAGGTCGGAGCGATCGGTCGCTGGCTGGTCGAGCACGACCTGTGGGTGATGACGGACGAGATCTACGAGCACCTCGTCTACGACGGGGTCGAGACCGCCTCGCTCCCTGTCGTGGTGCCAGAGCTCGCCGACCGATGTGTCATCGTCAACGGGGTCGCCAAGACCTACGCGATGACCGGCTGGCGGGTCGGCTGGATGATCGGCCCGAGGGACGTCGTCAAGGCCGCCACGAACCTGCAGTCGCATGCCACCTCCAACGTGTCGAACGTGGCACAGTGCGCGGCGGTCGCCGCCCTGTCCGGAGACCTGTCCGCGGTCGAGGAGATGAAGACGGCCTTCGACCGCCGCCGCCGCCGAATCGTCTCGATGCTCAACGAGATACCCGGCATCTACTGCCCCCGGCCGGAGGGCGCGTTCTACGCCTATCCCTCCGTCAAGGGTCTGCTGGGCCGCACCGTCGACGGGACCACCCCGCACTCCTCAGCCGAGCTTGCGGAGCTGTTGCTCGACAAGGCCGAGGTGGCGGCAGTGCCCGGCGAGGCGTTCGGCTCCCCCGGCTACCTCCGCTTCTCCTACGCCCTCGGTGACGACGACCTCGTCGAGGGGATCAACCGGCTGCAGAAGCTCTTCTCCTGACTGCTCGATGACATCGCCACGGTCGCTCGACGACCTGCCCAAGGCGCACCTTCATCTGCACTTCACGGGATCGATGCGGCACTCGACGCTGATCGAGCTCGCCGAGCGCGATGGCATCCCGCTGCCGGACGCGCTGGTGGTCGGTTGGCCACCTCGGCTCTCTGCCGCCGACGAGAAGGGCTGGTTCCGGTTCCAGCGGCTCTACGACGTCGCCCGGTCGGTGCTGCGGACAGAGGACGACGTACGCCGCCTCGTCCGAGAGGCGGCCGAGGACGACGCGCGGGAGGGTTCACGCTGGATGGAGATCCAGGTCGACCCGAGCGGATACGCCGCCAGCTTCGGCGGAATCACGGCATTCACCGACCTGGTGCTCGATGCGGTGCGTGCCGCCGAGACGAGCACTGGTATCGGGATCGCGGTGATCATCGCGGCGAACCGCACCCGGCATCCGCTCGACGCCCGCACACTCGCCCGCCTCGCCGCGCAGTACGCCGGACACGGTGTGGTGGGGTTCGGCCTGTCCAACGACGAGCGCCGCGGTGCCACGACCGACTTCGTTCCCGCCTTCGCGATCGCCGAGCGAGCAGGGCTCCTGCTGGTGCCGCACGGCGGCGAGCTGCTCGGTCCGGACAGCGTCCGCCGTTGCCTCGACGACCTGCACGCCGGCCGGCTCGGCCACGGCGTCCGGGTCGCAGAGGACCCGGCGCTGCTCGAGCGGGTCGTCTCCCGCGGAGTGACCCTCGAGGTCTGCCCGGTGTCGAACGTCGCGCTCGGCGTCTACTCCGACCTCACCTCGGTGCCGCTGCCCGTCCTCCTCGACGCCGGCGCCTCGGTGGCCCTCGGGGCCGACGACCCACTGCTGTTCGGTTCCAGGCTGACCGGGCAGTACGCCACCATGCGCGCCGCCCATAGCCTTTCGGACTCTCAGATGGCCGAGCTGGCGGCGATGTCCATCCGCGCCTCACGCGCGCCCGACTCGCGCAAGGCCGGCTTGTTGCACGAAGTCGACGACTGGTTGGCAGACTAGGCGCCATGACCAACCCTCCAGGGGAAGGGCAGCCGCCCCAGGACCCCCACCGTGGACCGGATTCGTCCGACAGCCAAGACCAGCAGGGCTACTGGCAGCAGCAGGGTCAGCCGCCGTACGCACAGCAGCCTGCCTATGGCCCGCCGCCCGGCTACGGCCATGCACCGATGGGCTACGCGCCCGACCATCCCCGAGCCACCACCGCGCTCGTGCTGGGGATTCTCGGCGTCGTGCTCTGCCAGATCGTCGCGCCGTTCGCGTGGTCGATCGGCAAGAGGACCATGAACGAGATCGATGACTCTCACGGCGCGGTGGGCGGGCGTGGTGCTGCGCAGGCGGGCTACATCCTCGGCATCGTGGGGACCGTGTTGCTTGCCATCGTTGCGCTGTTCATCATCGTTCCCCTGATCTTCCTCGCCGTCTTCAGCAGTGGGATGGCCGCGTTCTCGCTCTGAGCTGCCTCTTCTTACCGGACAACCGCCGTACGAGCATCAATGTCGCGGGGCCTGACTCCGCCTCCGTCAGGGACGCGGCAGCGAACAGCCGACGAGGACGGGTTCGTTGACCAGCCAGATGCCGAACTTCTCGAAGACCCCGGACTGGACCTGCGAGGCCAGTGCGAGCAGGTCCTTGGTGGTGGCGTCGCCCCGGTTGGTCAGCGCCAGCGTGTGCTTGGTGGACAGGCTCACCCGACCATCGCCGTAGCCCTTTGCGAACCCAGTGCGCTCGATGAGCCAGGCGGCGCTCGCCTTGGTGCTGCCGTCCGGCTGCTCCCAGCGTGGGGCATCCTCGGGGAGCCGCTGCGACTGCGTGCGCGAGAGGAACGGGTTGGTGAAGAACGAGCCGGCGCTCCACGTGTCGTGGTCGGCAGCGTCAAGCACCATGCCCTTGGCCGCGCGCAGCGTGAGCACCGCGTCCCGGACCTGGCGCAGCGGAGCACGGTGCCCCGCTTCGACGCCGAGGGTCCGCGCGAGCTCGCCGTACCTCAACGGGGCTCCGAGGTCACCGAGAGCGAACGCGAAGGTGACGGTGAGGACCAAGAACCGGTCGGGGTCCTCCTTGAACCGGCTCGTGCGGTAGCCGAAGCCGCACTCTGCCGACGCCAGTGTCCGCACCAACTTGTGAACCCGGTCCCAGCACCGCACCCATGCGATCGTCTCGGACACCTCCTGGCCGTAGGCGCCGACGTTCTGGATGGGGCTGGCACCGACGCTCCCGGGGATCCCGGACAGCGCCTCGACTCCGACCCAACCCTGGCTGACCGCTCGGGCGACCAGGCCGTCCCAGCTCTCCCCGGCTGCCACGGTGACGGTCGCACCACCGCGGGCGTCCTGCTGATGGGTGAGTCCGGTGGTTCTCACGTGTACGACGGTCCCGGGGAACTCGTCGTCGGAGACCACCAGGTTGCTTCCTCCGGCGAGGAGCAGGGCCTCAGAGCCTGCGTCGTCCGCGCGTGCCACCGCTTCGATGAGCTCACGCTCCGTGGCCACCTCCACGAAGTCTCGGGTGGGCCCGCCCAGCCGGAGCGTGGTGTGCTCGGCCAGGAGTGGCCCGGTCACGAGTCCGTCACCGTGCCAGCACCGCCTTCGGTGCGCCCAGCACCTTCTCCCCGCCGCAGGTGACCTCGAGAGCGATTCGCAGCCCTTCGTCGGTGACGTCCTTGACGGTCCCGGCTACGACGACGGTGACACCCTCGTCGTCGTCTGGCACGACGACGGGCTTGGTGAACTTGCAGCTGAGCTCACGCACTCGTCCGGGCTCGCCGGCCCAGGTGTCGAGGGCCCGGGCGGCGAGGGCCATCGTGAACATGCCGTGTGCGATCACGCCCGCAAGGCCTACCGAGGAGGCGACTCGGTCCGACCAGTGGATCGGGTTGAAGTCCCCGCTGGCACCGGCGTAGCGAACCAGGTCACCGCGGGTGACCCGGTAGGTCTGGGTCGGCAGATCGTCGTCGAGGTTCACGACTCCGCCCGGTGCATCAGGGTGGCGAAGGCGGTGCACACGTGCCCGCCGTCCGCTGCGGTGATCTCGCTCCGGGTGCCGATGATCTCGGCTCCGCCCACCACTCTGACCGACTCCACGGTCAGACTCGCGGTGAGCCGGTCCCCCGGCACGACCGGGCGGGTGTACTGGAACCGCTGCTCGCCGTGCACGACACGGTGCAGCGCGATTCCGGCGTCCGGGTCAGCCATCATCGCGGTCATCGCCGCGAAGGCCACGACGATGGGGAAGGTGGCCGGAGCCGCCCGCCCGTCGTACTCCGATCCCGTGGCGCGCGCGAACTCGGCGATCTTCTCCGCACACACCTCGTAGGGCTCGATGGCCGGGAACGTGCGCCCCGACAATGTCTGGGTCAGCGACTGGTCGAGCGGCATGCGCGGAACGCTAGCAGTCCGTGGCTTCCGTTACCGGGCCGATGCTTCTCAGGCGTGCCTGACCTTCGAGGTCCAGGCAGTCGGTTCGGCTCCGTCGTCATGCGGCTGGTCATACGTCTCGGCGCCGCCGAAGGTGCCGTGGTAGCTCGTGAAGCGGACCCAGCTCGGCCTACTCAGGCAGGAGCGCGGGATCGACACCTTGATCCAGTTGGCCTCGTAGTCGATCTGCTGGCCCACATCGCACCGGACCTGGTCCCGGCGGCTGAACAGAATGCTCTGCCCCTCCGGTGCCGAGGCGTCCGCCGCCGTGTAGGCCACGCGGTACACGTCCTCGTTGGTGCGCATCCGCGAGGCGAAGACGAAGGAGCCGTCGTCGGGTGACGACTGGGGTTCGACCAGGTCGACGTACTCGGCACGGAGCACGACGCGGTGGAGGCGGTGCCGGTAGGTGACCGAGGCGAAGTCACCGTTGGTGACTTCCGGTGCGACCTCGTATCCACCCGGTCCGCCGTCATACATCCGGACATCACCGACGGAGTCCACGACGGTGATCTCGGCGGCAGAGGCGGCCCCGACGCCGACAAACGGGGACGCGGCGATGGCGAGCAGCGCCGCCGTGGTCCGGCGAAGTCGCACTGGGTTGTGGGTCAAAGGGGGTCCCTCCTCAGGGTACGAAGCTGCACGCCTGCAGCCTCAGGAGGCAAGTATTGGGCCTCGGCGCAGCAAGGGAACGGCTTTTGCGCGAATTGGTGGCGGCCCAAGATGACAGCTCAAGATGACGGCCTCAGCGGGTCTCGCGGTGTCCGGTGTGCGTGCGACAACGGGGGCAGAACTTCTTCAGCTCCATGCGGTCCGGGTCGTTACGGCGGTTCTTCTTGGTGATGTAGTTGCGTTCCTTGCATACCACGCACGCCATGGTGATCTTCGGACGAACGTCAGAGCTCTTGCTGGCCACGGGGTGCCTCTCCCAAGTCGATGGATCTTTTTCTGAGTAGCGGGGGCGGGACTCGAACCCGCGACACCACGATTATGAGCCGTGTGCTCTAACCACCTGAGCTACCCCGCCACCGGATGAGAGACCCCGCCGTGCAAAGCCGAGTGTCCACCCAGAGCCCCTTTACGGAATCGAACCGTAGACCTTCTCCTTACCATGGAGACGCTCTGCCGACTGAGCTAAAGGGGCAAGCGACGCATCAGAATACACACGGCCCAGGTGGTTTATGAAATCGGCCGGAGCAGGCTTGTGCCGATGCGCGAGAGCATGTGAAACACGCCCGTCGGCTGGTCTGGAGACCCGCGATCAAGCCGCTCGCCGGCCCGTTCACCCGAACGCGAGGACCCAGACGCCTAGGTAGTGTGCGAGAAAGGCGGCCACCGTGAGGCCGTGAAAGACCTCGTGGAACCCGAACCATGCCGGCACGGGGTTTGGCCGCAAGAGGACCGCCGCCCAGCCCAGGCCGATGTAGATCGGCACGTACAGCCAGCGCGGGGCGGTCACCCCCAGGACCTGGAACGCAGCGCCGAGAAGCGCGCCGGCCCACACTACGAGGAGCAACGTCCCTCGTGCCGCCGGGTCCGCGGACTCAGCAACGACATCAGGCTGCTGCCGAGTGCTCCGGCGCGTCAAGGTCACGCCGGACCAGCCGGGTCAGGGCCCCGGGAACGGCCTGCTTGAGGAACCGGCGCGATGTCTTCTCGATGAAGTCGTTGGGCAGCGAGAGCCGGAAGACCTTGGCCCACGCGGACCCGACCTGTCTGGGGAGCGGTCCGGAGGTGTAGGTCAGGCCGTAGCGTACGAAGAGCTCACGCACCTTTGGCGCGATCTCCTGGTAGCGGTTGCTCGGCAGGTCCGGGAACAGGTGGTGCTCGACCTGGTAGGACAGGTTGCCGGTCATCAGGTGGAGGAAGGGACCGCCGTCGATGTTGGCCGAGCCGAGCATCTGGCGCAGGTACCACTCACCACGGGTCTCCCCCTCGATGGAGGTCTTCTCGAACGTCTGGACACCCTCGGGGAAGTGTCCACACATGATCACCGAGTGGGTCCACAGGTTGCGGGCAAGGTTGGCCGTGGCGTTCGCGGTCAGCGTGGCAGGCGCCGAAGGCCCCGAAAGCAGCGGGTGGACGAGGTAGTCCTTGGTCACCTGATGGCGGATCTTGGTGAGCACCTTGCTCGTCTGCTCACGAAACTCGGGTGTCTTGGTCCTACCCTCGGCGATGTTCTTGCCGAGCTCGAGGTCGTAGGCGGCGATGCCGTACTCGAAGAAGCACGCGTTGAGCGCGTTCCACAGCGGCTGGGCGAGGTAGAACGGGTTCCACCTCTGGTCCTCGTCGACGCGCATGATGCCGTAGCCGAGGTCGTTGTCCCGGCCGATCACGTTCGTAAAGGTGTGGTGGAGCTCGTTGTGTGAGTGCTTCCAGAGCTCGGCCGGCGAGGCGTTGTCCCACTCCCACGTGGTCGAGTGGATCTTCGGGTCACGCATCCAGTCCCACTGGCCGTGCATCACGTTGTGCCCGATCTCCATGTTCTCCAGGATCTTGGCCACCGAGAGGCCGGCGGTTCCCACGAGCCAGGCCGGTGGGAAGAGGGAGAAGAGAAGTACGGCGCGGCTGGCGAGCTCGAGCTTGCGCTGCGCGTCGATGACCGTGCGGATGTAGACCGCATCACGCTCACCGCGACTGTTGGCGACCTGCTCACGGATGACGTCGAGCTCCTTGCCGAGGTTCTCGACGTCCTCGTCGCTCAGATGTGCGATCGGGTTCTTCTGCTTCTTCTGCAGGACGGTCATAGGGGTCTCCTTCGACGTGTTACGCAGTTCGCGGTGGTGGTCAGTGGTCGATGTCGCAGGTGCCGGCAGCAGCCGACACACAGGTCTGGATGGGAACGCCGCCACTCCCCGACTCATGGCGTGAGGCCGTGGTGATCTCGCCGTTGCGCAGGTCGCGGACCGCGCCCTCACGCAACGGCAGTACGCAGCCGAAGCAGATCCCCATCCGACATCCGGACGGCATCAACACGCCGGCTTCCTCAGCCGCGTCGAGGATCGGTGTGGACCCGTCTGCCTCGACACTGACGTCGGTCTCGGAGAACCTCACCGTGCCGCCCTCGCCCGTCACCCGGACAGCAGGACGGAAGCGCTCGGTGTGCAAGAGGTCGGTCACGCCGACCTCGCCCCAGTGCGCCTCCATCACGTCGAGCATCCCGATCGGTCCGCAGGCCCACGTCTCACGTTCGGCGAAGTCGGGCACGAGCTCGGCCAGAGTCGCCATGTCGAGCATGCCGTGGAGATCGGTGTGCCTCTCGACCAGGGTAAGCCGTTCCTCACGATCGAGCAGACGCAGCTCGTCACCGAAGATCACGTCGTCCGACGTGGGCGCCGAGTGCACGAGTACGACGTCGTCGAGCTCGGCGAGGGCGTTGCGTAGCATTCCCATAACCGGGGTGATCCCGCTGCCAGCAGTCACGAAGAGCGCCTTGGCCGGTCGAACCTCCGGCAGCAAGAACTCTCCCGCCGCCTGGTCGAGCTGGAGTACTGTGCCCGGTCGCGCCTCTCGCACGAGATGGTTGCTCACCTTGCCGTCGGCGATGGCCTTCACCGTCACCGTCATGCACCCGTCGGCGCGCTCGGCCGACGAGGTGAGCGAGTAGGCGCGCCACTGACGGACCCCGTCGACGTCGACGCCGATACGGATGTACTGGCCGGGAACGTGGCGCCGCCAGCCCCGCCCAGGACGGATCACCAGCGTCACCGCGTCCCGGGTCTCGGGATGGACCGCGACGATCCGACCCCGCAGGTCCGCGCCGGAGCGCAGCGGGTCAAGCATGTCAAGGTAGTCCGCAGGTAGGAGCGGCGTGGTGACCAGCTCTGCCAGCCGGACGGCGCGCTCACGCAGGGCGCTGGACACACGCCGGGTCTGCACTGCTGCTGTCATAGATCTATCCTGGCGGACCGGAGGGATAAAATCCTGTCCAGGCGACGTGAATCTGGCAGTACCCTTTGTTCGGGAAGGACAAATGAGTGAGTGATCCACAGCCGGGTCCCGCGGTTCGCGGCGCGGCAGACATCGAGCTCGACGCCGAGGTGACGGCCACGCTGCGCGGGCTCCTTCCTGCGGTGGCCGAGAAGACCGTGTCTGCGGTCACGGTCGAGGTTCCCGGCTACACCGGAGCGCTGTCGGGGCAGATGGGCGAGAACATCCAGGGCGCGGTGGAGATGGCTCTGGGGGGCTTCCTGCGGTTGGCCGAGCAGTCCGTCAGCTCCGATCCGAGCACCCCGCTCGGCCCCGCCCTGGAGGCTGCCTACGCCCTGGGCCGGGGGGAGGCGCGCAGTGGGCGGACGATGGACGCCCTGTTGGCGGCCTACCGGGTCGGCGCTCGGGTGGCTTGGCGCGAGCTCTCCGGTGGCGCGGTGGAAGCAGGACTGCCCGCGACCACCCTGGCTCGGTTCGCCGAGCTGGTCTTCGCCTATATCGACGAGCTCTCGGCGGCGAGCGTGAGTGGCCACGCCGACGAGCTGGCGACTACTGGGCGGGTACGGCAGCGGTATCTCGAACGCCTCGGCCACCACCTGCTGACCGGCGCCTCCCCCGACGTCTTGACCACGGGTGCCGAGCGGGTCGACTGGGCACTACCTCGCACGCTCACTGCCGTGATTCTTCCTGCCGCGCAGGCGCGCGGTGTGCTGACCTTGCTGGGTCCCGGCACGTTGCAGCCTGGCGAGGAGTTGCCAGGGCTCGGTCCGGACGACCAGACGGTGCTTCTCGTCCCCGACATGCACGAGGGCGCCCGCGCACACCTGATGCGGCTGTTGGAGAGCCGGGACGCCGTGGTCGGTCCGGCCCGTCCGTGGATGGAGGTGCGCTCGTCGTACCGGCGAGCACTCAGGACCGTCCACCTCGAGCTCGCCGAAGAGCCGCGCACTCCGCTCGACACCGACCTCCACCTGGCCGACCTCGTGCTCGGCGCCGACCCGGAGGCCCTCGCCGACCTCCGTGCTCGCGCTCTTGAACCGCTTTCGCGCCTCAAGCCCGCGGTGGCCGAGAAGCTGACGGAGACACTGCGTTCCTGGTTGCTCCGCCAGGGCCGGCGCGACGACGTGGCCGCCGACCTGTTCGTGCACGCCCAGACGGTCAGATACCGGATGGGACAGCTGCGTGAACTGTTCGGCGACCGGCTTCAGGACCCGCAGGCCGTGCTCGAGCTGACCATCGCCCTGGCCGGCCCCCGAGCTGCTCCTGCAGCCACAGCCGGAGCCGCTCCCGTGGGGGAATACCCGGAGCCACAGCCAGGTTGACTCACCAGATGATTGAACAAACAACCATTTATGGAGGACTGAGGCGGACATGCAGTTCGGAATCTTCACGGTCGGTGACCTGACCCCCGATCCTGCGACCGGGCACACCCAGAGCGAAGGCGAGCGGATCAAGGCGACGGTGGCCATCGCGAAGAAGGCCGAGGAGGTCGGTCTCGACGTCTTCGCGACCGGCGAGCACCACAACCCGCCCTTCGTCCCCTCCTCGCCGACCACCACGCTGGCCTACATCGCCGCCCAGACCGAGCGGTTGCTCCTGTCCACGGCGACGACGCTGATCACGACCAACGACCCGGTCAAGATCGCGGAGGACTACGCGACCCTGCAGCACCTCTCCGACGGACGGGTGGACCTGATGATGGGCCGCGGAAACACCGGACCGGTCTACCCCTGGTTCGGCAAGGACATCCGCGACGGCCTCCCGCTCGCCATCGAGAACTACCGCCTGTTGCACCGGCTCTGGCGAGAGGAGGTCGTGAACTGGGAGGGCAAGTTCCGCACGCCTCTGCAGAGCTTCACCTCCACACCTCGCCCGCTCGACAGGATCCCGCCCTTCGTGTGGCACGGTTCGATTCGCAGCCCCGAGATCGCCGAGCAGGCGGCGTACTACGGCGACGGCTTCTTCGCCAACCACATCTTCTGGCCCGCCTCGCACACCGAGCGGATGGTTGCGCTCTACCGACGCCGGTTCGCCCACTACGGGCACGGCGGCGCCGACCAGGCGATCGTGGGGCTCGGCGGTCAGGTCTTTCTGCGGAAGAACAGTCAGGACGCGGTCGCTGAGTTCCGGCCGTACTTCGACAACGCACCGGTTTACGGCCACGGCCCGTCGCTGGAGGAGTTCACCTCGCAGACGCCGTTGACCGTGGGCAGCCCGCAGGAGGTCATCGAGCGGACGCTCGGCTTCCGCGAGTACGTCGGCGACTATCAGCGGCAGCTCTTCCTGGTCGACCACGCCGGCCTGCCGCTGAAGACCGTGCTCGAGCAGCTCGACCTGCTCGGCGGGGAGGTGGTGCCCACACTGCGCAAGGAGTTCGCAGCACTTCGCCCGGCCCATGTCCCGGTCGCTCCGACGCACGCGAGCCTGAAAGCAGAGCAGTCACGTCATGCCGAGACGGCGGAAGCGCAGGCGTGACCAGCCGAAACCTCACCGTGGTCACGGCCGGGCTCAGCCAGCCCTCGTCCACGCGGCTTCTCGCCGACCTGCTGGCATCGTCGGCCGCACGGTCCCTCTCGGCACGAGGTGAGGAAACCGCTGTCGAGGTGGTCGAGCTGCGCGAGCACGCCACGGCGCTCGCGAACAACCTGCTTGCCGGTTTCCCCGCGGCGGACCTGAAGTCGGCCCTCGACACTGTGCTCGGAGCCGAGGGGCTGATCGTGGTGACCCCGATTTTCAACGCCTCATACAGCGGACTTTTCAAGATGTTCTTCGACGTCCTCGAACGCGGGTCGCTGACCGGACAGCCTGTGCTGATGGCAGCGACCGGAGGTACGGCTCGACACTCGCTCGCGTTGGAACACGCCCTGCGGCCGATGTTCGCCTACCTGCAGGCGATGACCGTGCCCACCGCAGTTTTCGCGGCGTCGCAGGACTGGGGAGCCGGCGGCACCACCGATGCACTCGCCTCGCGGGTCGACCGGGCAGCGGCCGAGCTGGCAGAGCTTGTCCTCACCCAGAAACCACGCCGCCGAGCCGACCCGTTCCAGGACGTGACGTCGTTCGAGGCGCTGCTCGCCGGCTGACGTCTCGGAGGCCGCTGCTACTTGCCCGCGCGGCGAGGGTCCCTCGAGGGCCGCAGGAACATGACCGCGGGCATGACCAGGATGATCACCGCGGCGGCCAGCCGGTCCTGGAACAAGAACACGATGGCAGCCAGGATGCACAGCGCCGACAGTGCCGTCGCGGAGTCGCGTCCGCTCTTGGCAGACCTGATCTCTGCATCGACCAGCCGGTCGTCACGTGCCGAGGCTTCGACGGTCTGAGCTTCCACGATCCGCAACAGGCGCTCGGGGGCATCAGGAACCAGGGCGGCGTACTGCCTCATGGTCTCCGGATCCGGCGCGGGACCTGTGGAGGACCCGCTCGTCAGCAGCTGACCGGTGACCCGCCGGGTCACCTCGTCCACGATGTCGGTCGGATCGTGAGCTCCTCGATCACCTGCAGGTAGACCTCGTGCACCAGGTCGTGGAGCTCGGTCCAGTCCATTGTCGGAGTCTCCCTCCCCGCCATCGCCAGGCGGAGCTCCCTCAACCGCGCGCTCGGATTGAGCTCGAGGCTGTCGAAGCCGCGAGTCAGCTCCTGCGCCCTTCTCACCTGAAGCTGGCTCACTGCTCGAAGGCACCCCGCCTCGCTCTTCGTTCGCTGGCTCTCTCGACACGCTGTCACTCACGGTTCGATCTTGTCACTCGAGCGCCGCCGATCCCGGCACGCCTCGCGCTTTCACGGCATCCGGGATAGCCCGGTGACGGTGAGCACCAGCTCTCCGGCGGCGTCCGAGGCACCCAGATCAACCTCCGCGAAGAGCCGCCAGTCGTGGTGGCCCTCCGGGTCGTCGACAATCTGCTGCACGAGCCATCGCTCCGGTGCCTTCTCGATCACCAGCAGGTGCGGGCCCCGTGCGTCGGGCCCAGTGCCGACGAAGTCGTACTCGGCGTAGTAACTCTCGAGCGCCTGGGCCCACGCGTCGGTGTCCAGCACGCCGGACTCCTCCAGCAGGGCCAGCTCCTCGGGTCGGTTCCGGGCCACTAGCTCCACGCGCCTGAACATCGCGTTGCGCACGAGCACCCGGAACGCGCGTTCATTGGCGGTGAGGGGCAACGGCTGCGCAGGAACCACCTGCGCCGGCACGTCGCCGCCGTCGGTGCTGGTGAGCTGCTCCCACTCGTCGAGCAAGCTGGAGTCGGTCTGTCGGACGACCTCGCCGAGCCACTCGATCAGGTCGCCCAGCTCCACGGTCTTGAACCCGTCCGGAACCGTCTGGCGCAGGGCCTTGTAACCGTCGGAGAGGTAGCGCAGCACCAGACCCTCGGATCGGGCGAGACCGTAAAGGCGGACGTAGTCACCGAAGGTCATCGCCCGCTCGTACATGTCACGTACGACCGACTTGGGTGACAGCGGGGTTTCAAGGATCCAGGGATGGGTCCGCGCGTACATCTCGTAGGTCGTCTCCAGAAGGTCTCTGAGCGGCATGGGCCAGGAGACGTCGTCGAGCAGCTCCATCCGCTCGTCGTACTCGACCCCGTCGGCCTTCATCTCCGCCACGGCCTCACCGCGCGCCCTGAACTGCTGCGCGGACAGCACCGGCCGTGGATCCTCCAAGGTGGCCTCGATAACCGAGACGACGTCGAGAGGGTAGGTCGCCAGCTCCGGATCGAGGGTCTCGAAGGTTGCGAGGGCGTAGGTCGACAATGGCTGGTTGAGCGCGAAACCGAGCTGGAGCTCGTGGGTGAGCCGGACCCGGCGACCGTGCTCGTCAGAGGAGTCGATCGCCTCCACCACACCAGCAGCCAGCAGGCTGCGGTAGATGGCGACGGCCCGCCGTACCAGACGGACCTGGTTGCTGCCGTCCTCGTGGTTGTCGCGCAGCAGATGCCTCATCGCGGAGAACGCACTCCCCTCGCGGGCGATCACGTTGAGCAGCATCGAGTGGCTGACCCGCATCCGGGACTGCAGCGGCTCGGGCTCGGCCGCGACCAAGCGCGCAAAGGTGTCCTCGGTCCACGAGACGAATCCTTCGGGCGGCTTCTTGCGCGAGACCCTGCGCTGCTTCTTGAGGTCGTCCCCGGCCTTGGCCAGCGCCTTGTGATTCTCCACGACGTGGTCGGGTGCCTGTACGACGACCGCGCCGGACGTGTCGAAGCCGGCCCGCCCCGCCCGTCCCGCGATCTGGTGGAACTCGCGGGCTTTGAGCATGCGCTGCCGGCGTCCGTCGTACTTCGAGAGACCGGTGAAGACCACGGTGCGGATCGGTACGTTGATGCCGACGCCGAGGGTGTCGGTGCCGCAGATCACCTTCAACAGGCCGAGCTGCGCCATCTGCTCGACGAGTCGCCGGTACTTGGGCAGCATGCCGGCGTGGTGCACGCCGATCCCATGCCTGACCAGCCGGGACAGGGTCTTGCCGAATCCGGGGCTGAACCGGAAGCCGCCGACAAGCTCGGCGATCCGGTCCTTCTCCGTGCGCGTGCACACGTTGATGCTGGTGAGCGCCTGTGCGCGTTCGAGCGCGGCCGCCTGGGTGAAGTGCACGACGTAGACCGGCGCCTGGTGGGTGCTCAGCAGCTCCTCGAGCGTCTCGTGCAACGGCGTCAACGCCCAGGAGTAGGAGAGCGGAACGGGCCGCGAGGTGCTGGCGATCACCGCGGTCTCCCGGCCGGTTCGGCGGCTGAGGTCGTCTCGAAAGAAGGAGACGTCGCCCAACGTCGCGGACATCAGCACGAACTGAGCCTGTGGCAGCTCCAGGATCGGCACCTGCCACGCCCAGCCGCGCTCGGGATCGGCGTAGAAGTGGAACTCGTCCATCACCACCTGGCCGATGTCGGCCAGCGCGCCCTCGCGCAGAGCCAGGTTGGCAAGCACCTCTGCGGTGCAGCAGATAACCGGTGCCCGCGGGTTCACGGCGGCATCACCGGTCATCATCCCGACGCTGTCGGGACCGAGAACGTCGCACAGGTCGAAGAACTTCTCGCTGACCAGCGCCTTGATGGGTGCGGTGTAGAAGGAACGCCGCCCTGCGGTCATCGCTGCGAAGTGCGCGCCGGCCGCGACCAGGCTCTTGCCCGAGCCGGTCGGCGTCGACAAGATCACGTTGGACCCGGTGAGCACCTCGATCAGCGCTTCTTCCTGCGCCGGGTAGAGCGTGATCCCTCGTGCCTGCACCCATGCCGTAAAGTGGGCATACAGGTCGTCGGGGTCCGTGGGCTCGTGCTCTGGTTTCGCAGGGCGGTTGGCGAGAAGCGTCATACAACCTCAGAGGCCGGGGTGGCGGGTTCGCAGAGAAGTGCGCTCACACCTCGGTCCTCGGGCGGCGCAGGATCACGATGGATCGTTCGGTGAGGCTGAACTCGAGGCCCGGGATCAGCGTGGTGGCGTCCTCGAAGACTGAGACGATCCCGGCCTGGTCGTCGCTGGTGTCGAGCTGGACGAGCCAGCCGTCGCCGTACACCGTCCCGGGAATGGTGACGGTGGTCGGCTCGTGGTGGGCGTTGAACGCGATCAGGAAGGAGTCGTCGAACACGCGCTCCCCACGTCGGCCGGGCTCCGGAATCGCGTCACCGTTGAGGAACACCATGACCGAGTGTGCGTGTCCCCGGGACCAGTCCTCGTTCGTCATCTTCTCCCCGCCGGGGGTGAACCAGGCGATGTCTCCGAGCGAGCTCTCGCCCCCGCCGGTGTCTCCGGCGAAGAACCTGCGGCGACGGAAGATGGGGTGGCTTCGGCGCAGGTTCACCACACGCTGGGAGAACGCGAGCAGCTCGCGCTGCCAGCCCGCAAGTTCCCAGTCGACCCATGCCCGCTCGTTGTCCTGGCAGTACACGTTGTTGTTGCCACCCTGCCCGCGGCCGAGCTCGTCACCATGAGCGATCATCGGCACCCCATGGGAGAGCAGAAGGGTGGTCAGGAAGTTTCGTTCCTGGCGCGCACGGACCGCGAGTACGTTGGCGTCGTCGGTGTCCCCCTCGACGCCACAGTTCCAGGAGCGGTTGTGGCTCTCCCCATCCGCCCCGCCCTCACCGTTGGCCTCGTTGTGCTTCACGTTGTAGGAGACGAGATCACGTAGGGTGAACCCGTCGTGGGCGGTGACGAAGTTGATCGACGCGATCGGCTTGCGCCCGGAGTGCTCGTAAAGGTCCGAGGAGCCGGTGATGCGGGAGGCGAACTCGCCCAGGATGGAAGGTTGGCCACGCCAGAAGTCGCGCACGGTGTCGCGGTACTGACCGTTCCACTCTGTCCACAGCGGTGGGAAGTTACCGACCTGGTAGCCACCGTCGCCCACGTCCCAGGGCTCTGCGATGAGCTTGACCTGGCTGACCACAGGGTCCTGCTGGACGAGGTCGAAGAACGCGGACAGCCGGTCGACCTCGTGGAACTGCCGGGCGAGTGAGGACGCGAGGTCGAACCGGAAGCCGTCCACATGCATCTCGGTGACCCAATAGCGCAGCGAGTCCATGATCAGCTGCAGCACGTGCGGATGTTTCATCAGCAGGCTGTTGCCGGTGCCGGTGGTGTCGAAGTAGTGGGACTTGTCGTCGTCAACGAGCCGGTAGTAGGAGTAGTTGTCGATGCCGCGGAAACACAGGGTTGGCCCCTGGTGGTTGCCCTCGGCGGTGTGGTTGTAGACGACGTCGAGAATCACCTCTATGTCGGCCTCGTGCAGCGCCCGCACCATGGACTTGAACTCCTGCACCTGCTGCCCCCGCTGCCCGGTCGCGGAGTAGGCGTTGTGAGGGGCGAAGAAGCCGACCGTGTTGTAGCCCCAGTAGTTGGAGAGCCCCTTCTCGAGCAGATGAGGGTCCTGAACGAACTGGTGCACCGGCATCAGTTCGAGAGCCGTGACGCCGAGGGTGGTGAGATGCTCGATCATCGCCGGATGGGCGATGCCGGCGTACGTTCCTCGGATCTCCTCCGGAATCGCCGGATGGGTTTCGGTCAGTCCCTTGACGTGTGCCTCGTAGATCACGGTGTCGTGGTACTCGTGCTCGGGGTGCCGGTCGTTGCCCCAGTCAAAGTAGGGGTTGATGACCACCGAGAGCATCGTGTGGCCGAGGCTGTCCTCACCGTTGAACGCCTTCGGGTCCTTGAACTGGTAGGAGAACAGGGACTCGTCCCCGTCGATCTGCCCCTCGGTGGCCTTGGCGTAGGGATCGAGCAGAAGCTTGCTCGGGTTGCAGCGGTGACCTTGTCCAGGTTCGTAGGGTCCGTGCACCCGGTAGCCGTATCGCTGCCCTGGCTGCACACCGGGCAGGTACACGTGGTGCACGAAGCCGTCGGTCTCCGGTAGGTCCAGGCGGCGCTCAGTACCGTCGTCGTCGATGAGGCAGAGCTCGACACGGTCGGCGACCTCGGTGAACAACGCGAAGTTCACTCCGGCGCCGTCGTAGGTGGCTCCCAGCGGATAGGGGCGTCCAGGCCAGATCTGCATCGACTTCTCTCGTCGGGGGTGCGGAAAAGGCCTAGGTTAAGCGGTCTACGACTTCCTCAGCGCGGCGCGGGCGGCTTCGATGGCCGGCGCCAGGTCGACGTTGCTCCCTCCCGCGACACTGCGCAGGCTGACCGCGACGAGCCGGTTGCCCGCGCGGGTCGCCCACACGTCCCAGTTCAGTGCCTTGAAGTCACTGCCCATGGCGGTGAGGCGGAGCGTCGTACCGTCGGGACCCGTCCAGCCGGGAACCGACGACTGCACGGTGTAGGTGTTCGCCCCGATGGGCGAGGTCGACTGGACGTAGCGGCCGCAGTTCTGGCCGGCGCGCTCGACGCGGTCCAGCGCCTGTCCCGCCGACGACGCGTCGCCGTAGTCGATGATCGCCTCGGTCACCTGCGGCCCGAAGTGGCTCTTGGTGAACGTCGCCGCAGCCTGCGGATACTTGCTCTGGTGGACACTGGGATGGGTGCCGATCAGCTCGGCGATGGGGGCACAGCTCTTTGCCACCGTCGGCGCTGCGGCATCCGGATCGGAGTGCAGGTGGCCTGCGCCCTTCCGGTAGCCCTGAGGAAGATCTCCACCCCTGACCAGGTCGGCCGTCACGGCCGCTGAGCTGTGGCCGGCTCCCTGCTCGCCATGCGAGCCGTGGTCCTGTTGGCCGCTGGCGGCGTCATCGTCAGCGGCGTCGTCCTCGGATGTTTGGGCCTCGTGCTCCTCCTCGGTCATGCCCTCCATGTCATGGGTCGAACCGGAAGTGTCGCTCTCCTTCGAGGGCGACTCCGAGGTTCCTTGTCCGGCGCAAGCCGTGAGCGCCAGACCGAGCACCAGGCTCGCGAGAGCCGGACCGGCCACCTTCTTCGGCGGGCGCTTGAGCGCAGTTTCGTCCATATCCGTCCTTCGTTGTGGTGCCCCATCGCGGATTGCCCTGACTTCTCGCGATTCGCGTTTGTCCGCCGCGGCCAAGGGTACCGAGAGTCCCTCCAATCACCCAGGATAGGACAAGGTCCTCATGTCGGACACGAACATCGCTGCACAGGAACCTCTCGGTCAGCTCTCAACGCGGGCGGCATGGTCAAGGCGATCGGCGCTGCGGTGAGCCCAGGTAATCAGTGACCTCCACCGCGATGCATGCCGTACGAAGGGGGGCCGGCAGGCCGCTCGTTCTGGTCCACGGCCTAGGCTCGAGCACCCGGAACTGGGATCTTGTCCTGCCCGCGTTGGCCGAACATCGAGAGGTCATCGCCATCGACCTGCCCGGCTTCGGGCAGAGCGCCCCGATGGCTGGTGAGGTGAGCATCGCGACCCTGACCGACGCGGTGGAAGGGTTTCTCGCCTCCGAGGGTCTCGGTGAGGCGGATGTCGTGGGCAGCTCGATGGGTGCCCGCATGGTTCTTGAGATGGCACGCCGCGGCTACCCGGGCACGGTTGTCGCGCTCGATCCGGGCGGTTTCTGGAACGACACTCAGCAACGGATCTTCGGGGCCAGCATCAAAGCTTCGGTGGCGCTGGTGCGAGCCATCCAACCGGCGTTGCCCGCGCTGACGCGCAGCAGAGTCGGGCGCACCACGCTGCTCGCGCAGTTCTCAGCCAAGCCGTGGGCTTTACCCGCCGATCTGGTCCTCACCGAGCTGCGTGGGTTCGACGCTTCTCCCAGTCTTGACCCGGCCCTGACGGCACTGGCCCGAGGGCCCAAGCAACAGGGGGCGTCTCGCGATGCGCTGCGCGGGAGAATCGTGATCGGCTGGGGTCGCCAGGACAGGGTGACTCTGCCCAGTCAGGCAAAGACCGCCACGGACAGGTTCCCAGGCGCCAAGCTGCACTGGTTCGAGAGCTGTGGCCATTTCCCGCAGTGGGACCAGCCCGCCCAGACGGTGAGACTGATCCTGGACAGCACCGACGACGGGCAACGGTGACCCTGGCTCATTCGCTGTCCCACGGTCCCCTGTCGACGAGCCGCCTGTCCGCAGGGCGGGGCCTTCCTCATAGGTCTCGACGCGAATGACGCTCAGAACCGGTCAGCCGGGACCTCGGCCTTCCAGGTCGACGTCGTGGCAGCGTTCCATGGAGAAGGTGTGGTGGTCGCGTTAACGTGGGATGCGTGAAGCTTCGTGGACTTCTAGCACTGGCTCTGGTCGTGCTGCTCGGAGTGGTCGCGGCCGCGTGCTCGTCGTACGACCCCGAAAGCAGCGACAGCGCAGGTCCGGCCAGGCTGCTGGAGCCGACCGCGTACGCCGCGATACTGGAGTCGAACGCGCGGTTCGTGGTGAACGTGCACACGCCCGACGAGGGCCAGATCGCAGGAACGGACGTGGCGATCCCGTTCGACGAGCTCGAGCAGCGCGCGAGCGAGCTGCCGGGCGAGCGGTCGAAGCTCGCGATCTACTGCATGAGCGGCAACATGAGCGAGACGGCTGCGCAGACTCTGGCCGCGATGGGATACGACGACGTCGTCGACCTCCGTGGCGGGATGGAGGCCTGGCAGGCGTCGGGCCGCGAAATCCAGCCGTCCGCCTGACCGTTCGTCCAACCTCCGCGCACCGTTGGGGTCACGTGTTCCCACTTCCCTCACTCGACGCGGTCCCGCGAACCGACGCGCCTAGCTATAGCTAGCCGCTGGGTGTGCGTCCGGCCGTGGGATGGGTGTACGAGATAGGCTTCCGGCTAACGAGGCATGGCTGTGGTGAGCAGCACCACGGCGGCCTCGAGCGCCTCCAGCGTGTGACGAGCGTCCGGTACGCGGATGAGATGTCCCTGCGCGCCGACCCAGGACGTGTCGCCCGCAGCCAACCGGACGCGCCCTTGCAGGACATGGACGGTTGCTTCGCCAGGATTCTCGTGCTCGTCGAGCATCCTGCCGGCAGCCAGGGCGATCACGGTCTGACGGAGCGTGCGCTCGTGGCCGCCGTAGACAGTGTGGGCGCTACGACCACTCGACGCGCTCTGCGCGAGCTCGAGCTGCTCCCGTGCCAGAGCCGTCAACGAAACGTTTTCCATCCAGGCGTCTCCTTCGTTGTCCAAGGTTGAAGCCACCGTAGCCGTCTTCCGACGTCGGGCCGGCCACACGTGACACGATCGGTGGATGCTGCGAGTGGCCGTCATCGGCTCCGGTCCGGCCGGGGTGTACGCCGCGGGCGCCCTGACCGGCCACGGTGACGTCCTCGTCGATGTGATCGAGCGGTTACCCTGC
Organism: Actinomycetota bacterium; assembly: GCA_030859325.1. GTDB lineage: Bacteria > Actinomycetota > Actinomycetes > Propionibacteriales > Nocardioidaceae > Nocardioides_C. The sequence continues at coordinate 9,893 of JALZKI010000001.1, read as the reverse complement.
CCGTTCGGCCTGGTCCGCTACGGCGTCGCCCCCGACCACCCCAAGATCCAGTCGATCAACCGCACGTTGAGGAAGCTGCTCGAGCACCCTGCCGTGCGGTTCCTCGGCAACGTGGAGGTGGGCACGCAGATCACGCTCGAGGAGCTGCGTCGTCACTACGACGCCGTCCTCTTCGCCAGCGGCGCGTCGATCGACCGGCGGCTCGCAATCCCCGGCGAGGACCTTCCGGGCAGCATCTCCGCGACGGACTTCGTCGCCTGGTACAGCGGCCATCCCGACGCACCGGGCAGCGGCTTTCCCCTGGATGTCCGGACCGTGGCGGTCATCGGGGCAGGCAACGTCGCCTTGGACGTCGCACGCATGCTTGCCAAGTCGGCCGACAACCTGCGCACGACCGATGTGCCCGACCACGTTCTTCGTGCCCTCGAGGGTAGTCAGGTCGAGGACATTCATTTGATCGCGCGGCGAGGTCCGGTTCAGGCCAAGTTCACCACCAAAGAGCTGCGCGAGCTCGGCGAGCTCACCAACGCGGACGTCCTCGTGAACCCAGCCGAGCTCGAGCTCGATGATGCGAGCAGCGCAAGGCTGGCAACCGAGCCCGTCGTTCGACGCAACTTCGCCGTGCTGCAGGCGTGGGCTGAGCGCGCACCAACCAGTCGCCCCAGACGCGTACACATGCACTTCAACCTGCGACCGGTCGAAGTGCTCGGGAACTCCCACGTGACGGGGTTACGCCTGGAGCGCACCCGACTCGATGTCAGTGGCAGTGCGGCCGGAACCGGCGAGATGTGCACGCTCGACGCGCAGATGGTGCTGCGCTCGGTCGGTTACCGCGGCCTGCCGATCCCGGATCTGCCGTTCGACCAACAGGACGGAGTCATCCCCAATGTCGCAGGCCGGGTGCTACGCGCCGGCGTGCCGACACCGGGTGAGTACGTCGCGGGGTGGATCAAACGCGGACCCACCGGTGTGATCGGAACCAACAAGCGGGACGCGCAGGAGACGGTCACCTCCCTGATGACAGACGCCGCCACACTCCCGCCTGCCCCGGTACGCGACCCGGACGCCCTGCTTCGCCTGCTTGCCGAACGCGGTGCCAGCGTCGTGACGTGGAAGGGGTGGCGTGCGATCGAGCTGGCCGAGGCCGACCGCGGCAGGGCACAAGGTAGGGACCGGGCCAAGATCGCTGACCGGAAGTCGCTCCTGTGCGCTGCGGCTGAGGGCACCGCCGGGCCGGCAGCAGCGACGACGATTCCGAAGTAGTCCCCGTCTTGGAGCAGGGCGATCATGCGAGTGGGACGCTCCACTCATAGGACCCGAGCTCGCTGTACCGCGTGGTGCGGAACACGATCGCGTCGTTGTATCTCGCGTAGTTCACCGGCACGATTCGCGGGCCCATCGGCGTGCACATGGCCACCCGGCCGACCACGCCACCGCGCAACAGGTCAACACACTCCTCGACCGTCAGTTCCAAAGGCTCGTTCATCAGGTCTCCTCTCTCCTAAAGCCTTCGTCGGTCAACCGAAGGCACGACGGCCTCGCATCAATCCCGGATCAGTTGTCGGTGCGACGGAGCTCGGCGATGAAGACCACCCGGCCTCGGGGCACGGGATGAGAGTTGATGACGAGCTCGACCAGCAGTTCCTTGCCGTTGTTGCACAGCGCAGGCACCACGATGGCCCGGCCAAGCAGCGGACTCCGCCCGGTCAGGAAGTGCATGGTGAAGCCGGCGAGATGCGCCTGCCGGTACCGGGCCGGGATGACCTGGACGAGGCGCTGGCCCACAAGCTCGTCCCGGTCCTCATAGCCAAGCAGGTCCAGGACCGCCTGGCTCACAGCGATGACCCGGCTGGTGTCGTCGGCTGCAACCAACGACTGGGTGGAGTCGTTGACCGAGCCAGCGTTCCAGTCCGGCGCCTCCCTGGAGGCGGGTTCGGGATGGCCTTCGGTTGACCACGGGGTCGGAGCGGCTCCCATGGCTTGTGCGTCGACCTCCCCGCACAGCCAGCCTCGCAGGGTGCGCAGCTCCGGCTGGATCGCGGGCGTCAAGAACGTGCCGGTGTCCGCCATCACCAGAGCGGTTTCCAGCGACCGGTTCAACGTGTCGAAGTGGGAGATCGACTGCTCCGGGACCGGCATCTCGACGCGGGAGGAAGAGACCTTCGGCTCGACCGCGTCAGCCATCACCTGGCTCGCGTCTTCGCCCACGTCGGGCCTCGGGATGTGCTCGGCCAGGAGTGCCATGGCATCACTGGCTTCGGCGTGCACCTGGATCGCGTCCTCATCGAGGCCGGAGTCGAGGCTGGCCAACAGGTACTCCCGGAGAAGCGACTCCGCGTGCTGCTGCCAGGCGGCGTGCAGCAGCAGCGGAACGTTCAGTAGCTCGACGGACACCGCGCGGCCGGGTCGATCCTCGGCCGTGGACGGGCCCTTGCCCTGCGTCGACTCGCTTTCGAGCCGGCTGTCCGAGAGATGGAACCAGACTGTCTTGCCGCGACGGCTGGCAACCACACCCCAGTCACTGACCAGTCGCTCCAGCATGAGCAGTCCGCGACCGGTCCCGGCTGTCGGACCGTAGCGGCGCCTGGAGGGGAGATGCGGACTTTCGTCACCAATCTCCACCCGGAGACCGTCATGCTTGACCGACAGCGCCACGTCGATCGGTGTGCCTGCATGCACCAACGCGTTCGTCACGACCTCGCTGACCAACAGCTCGGCGGTCTCCACCAGGTCGTCGCGGCCGCCGAGCACAAGGCTCCGGCGCACCATGCGTCTCGCCTCGCCGACACTGGCCGGCTGCGGCGGCAGGCGCACCTGGAACGACCGCACGTCGTTGGCCATCGTCACACACCCCAATCGAGAGCAAGTCTATCCGTCGTGAGCTCGAGAACGCCCGACGTCTGTGCCGATCCGTTGCCGATCCCACACAGCGCACCTAGGCTGAGACCGACGAGACTGGATGCTCATGCAGGAACTTTCGATGGTGGGGAGCGAGGACAAGCCCTGACTCCACGTGTGCCTCTCGCTGGCAGCGGCACCCTGTCCTTCGGCGACGCCGGACACGACGCCCTGGCGCTGGTTTCCGCGCGCCCCGCGGGTCGGGTCCGTCACCGGTTCGAGGTGTCCGGCGTCGTGCAGGGAGTGGGCTACCGCCCCTTCGTCTACGTCACCGCCTCGGAGTTGGCCCTCACGGGCTCGGTGGCCAACGACGTCGCCGGCGTCGTCGTCGAGGTGGAGGGAGATCTTTCCGCGGTCGAGGAGTTCGCGCGCCGGATCACTGCGGAGGCGCCGCCGCTCGCCGTCGTCGAGTCGGTGCAGGAGCGTGCACAGCCGCTCCGAGGTGGCACAGGCTTCACGATTCGCGAGTCCACCGACTCCGGCGACGGGCGCACCCTCGCCTCCCCGGACGTGACGGTGTGTGAGGACTGCCTGCGCGAGATGCGCGACCCGGACGACCGGCGATACCGGCACCCGTTCATCACCTGCACCAACTGCGGGCCCCGGTTCGCCATCATCTCCGACCTGCCTTACGACCGGTCGAGCACAACCATGGCCGGCTTCGAGATGTGTACCGGCTGCCGCGGTGAGTACGACGATCCCGCGGACCGTCGGTTCCATGCCCAGCCCATCGCCTGTCCCGAGTGTGGTCCGCGGCTTCGACTGGAGGGACGCCGTGGCGACCTGTTCGCCGAACCCGCTGAAACAGGCTCGGACGAGAAGGCCCTCACACAGACGCGCGCCCTGCTCGCAGGCGGCTCGATCGTCGCGGTCAAGGGACTGGGCGGCTACCACCTGGCCTGCGACGCAGAGAACGAGACCGCCGTGGCCGAACTGCGCCGGCGCAAGCACCGCGGGGACAAGCCTTTCGCCGTGATGGTCGCCGACGTGCGGGCGGCACGCGAGATGGTCGAAGTCGGTGCGGAGGAGGAACGGGTGCTCGCCGGGGTCTGCCGGCCGATCATGCTTCTCCCGAGACACCAGGGCAGGCCATCGCGGATCGCCCCTTCGGTCGCTCCCCGAAACCCCGATCTCGGAGTCCTGCTCCCCTACACGCCTGTGCACGTGCTGCTGTTCGAGCCCGGTGAGGATCCGCCTGGCCCACGGGCGCTCGTGATGACCTCTGGAAACTGTGCGGGCGAGCCGATCGTCACCGACGACGACGAGGCGCTCGTGCGGCTCGAGTCGTTGGCGGACGCGTGGTTGTCCCACGACCGCCCCATCTCGGTCCCGTGCGACGACTCGGTCACCCGGTTCGTGTCCGGAGGCGAGCTCCCCATCCGGCGCTCTCGCGGCTACGCCCCGCTACCGATCGCGCTACCCTTCCCCGTGGACCCGGTCCTCGCCGTGGGTGCGGACCTCAAGAACACGTGCGCCGTCGCGAGTGGACGTTATGCCTGGGTGAGCCAGCACATCGGCGACATGGACGACGTTTCGACCCTGGAGGCCCTCGACTCGACCGAGCAGCACCTCGAGAGGCTCACGGGCGTCCGCCCCGAGCTCCTGGTGGCCGATGCCCATCCCGGCTACCGGTCCAGGGGTTGGGCGGTGGGCCATGCCGGAGACCGTCCGGTGCGCAGCGTGCAGCACCATCACGCACACATCGCCTCGGTGATGGGTGAGCACGGGCTGGGTCAGGACCAGCCGGTGATCGGCTTCGCGTTCGACGGGACCGGCTTCGGCACGGACGGAGCCATCTGGGGCGGTGAGGTGCTCATCGCCGACTACAAGGGCTTCCGTCGCGCGGCGCACCTGAGCTACGTGCCGCTCGCTGGAGGGGACGCGAGTGTCCGCCGGCCCTACCGGATGGCGCTGTCCCACCTGCGCAGCGCAGGCATCGCCTGGGACGAGGACATCCCCGCGGTCGCCGCGTGTCCGCCGCAGGAGCGAGCGGTGTTGGCGCACCAGCTCGAGACAGGCTTCGCGTGCGTGCCGACGTCGAGCATGGGGCGACTCTTCGATGCCGTCGCCTCCCTGACCGGTGTCCGTCATGTCGTCGACTACGAGGCCGAGGCCGCGATCGAGCTCGAGGCCCTGGCACGCTCAGAGCGCCCAGTCGAGCGTTACGCCTTCGCGGTCGAGTGGCCGGGCTCGTCGGAGACAGCAGCGACCGTCGACGCCACGCCGGTGGTCAGGGCTGTCGTGGAGGACGTGCGGGCCGGCCTTCCCACATCGAGGATCTCGGCACGGTTCCACGCGGCAGTCACCGACCTGGTCGTGGAGCTCGCACAGAGCTCCCGCGAGGACACAGGCATCCATACCGTCGTACTAGGCGGCGGGGTCTTCGCGAACACCGTTCTGCTGGGGTCGGCGTACACCGCGCTCGTCGACGCCGACTTCACCGTCCTACGTCCTCGGCTGCTGCCACCCAACGACGGCGGCATCGCTCTGGGACAGATCCTGGTCGGCTCGTCCGGCTGACTACGCAGAAGCAACCAGAAGGAGCACCGCCATGTGTCTTGCAGTCCCGGGACGTGTCGTCTCACTCGAGGAGAGGGACGGGACACAGATGGCAGACGTCGACTTCGGCGGGGTACGCAAGGACGTGTGCCTTGAGTACATTCCCGACGTCGAGATCGGGGAGTACGTCGTCGTGCACGTCGGCTTCGCGATCCAGCGGCTCGACGAGCAGTCGGCCCTGGAGACGCTGGCGAACTTCGGGAGGATGGGGATCCTCGAGGAGGAGTTCGGCGACGGCTTCGAGCTCGCTGCCAAGCAGGCCGGCGTCACCGAGGAGGTCCAGTCATGAAGTACCTCGACGAGTTCAGCAACCCCGACCTCGCCAAGAGGCTGCTCGACCAGATCCACGAGGTGACCACGCAACAGTGGGCGATGATGGAGGTCTGTGGCGGGCAGACCCACTCGATCATCCGGCACGGGATCGACCAGCTGCTGCCCGCTGGCGTGGAGATGATTCACGGGCCGGGCTGTCCGGTATGCGTGACCCCGCTGGAGATCATCGACAAGGCACTGGAGATCGCCAAGCGCCCCGGCGTCATCTTCTGCTCCTTCGGAGACATGCTGCGGGTCCCCGGAAGCAAGGAGGACCTGTTCCAGATCAAGAGCCTCGGCGGCGACGTGCGGGTGGTGTACTCCCCGCTTGACGCGTTGAACCTGGCGCGCGACCACCCGGACCGCGAGGTCGTGTTCTTCGGCATCGGCTTCGAGACGACCGCCCCGGCCAACGCGATGACCGTCTACCAGGCGCAGCGGCTCGGGGTCAGGAACTTCTCGCTCCTGGTCTCCCACGTGCTCGTGCCGCCGGCGATCGCGGCGATCATGGAGTCGCCGACCTGCCGGGTCCAGGCCTTCCTCGCCGCGGGCCACGTGTGCAGTGTGATGGGGACCCGGGAATATCCACCGCTCGCCGACAAGTACGGTGTCCCGGTCGTGGTCACCGGCTTCGAGCCGCTCGACATCCTCGAGGGCATCCGCCGGACCGTCGTACAGCTCGAGGAGGGCCGCCACGAAGTGGAGAACGCCTACCCTCGCGCGGTGCGCGAGGAGGGCAACCTCCCGGCGATGAAGATGCTCCGCGACGTCTTCGAGGTGACCGACCGGGCCTGGCGCGGCATAGGGCCGATCCCGCAGAGCGGATGGAAGCTCTCGGAGAAGTACGCCGACTTCGATGCCGAGAATCGCTTCGAGGTGACCGAGATGCACACCGACGAGTCGCCGCTGTGTCGTTCCGGCGAAGTGCTGCAGGGACTGATCAAGCCCCACGAGTGCGCCGCGTTCGGCAAGGAGTGCACGCCACGCAGACCGCTCGGCGCGACCATGGTCTCCTCCGAGGGCGCGTGCGCCGCCTACTACGCCTACCGGCGGCTCGAGCTGGTGGATGCCCGATGATCGACCCGATGATCAACCCGGTGGCCGACCCCGTCATCGACCCCGTGGCCGAGCGCACGCCCGCCCTCGACTTCGAGGGATGGGTCTGCCCGACACCGCTGCGCGACTCGCCGACGATCGTGATGGGGCACGGCGGCGGAGGCGCGATGTCCGCCGAGCTGGTCGAGCACCTCTTCCTCCCGGCGTACGGCGACGCGGCTGCCGCCGAGCTCGGCGACTCGGCAGTGGTGTCGGTCGACGGCCGGACCCGACTCGCCTTCTCCACAGACTCGTTCGTGGTGAAGCCGATGTTCTTTCCGGGAGGGTCGGTCGGCGACCTCGCGGTCAACGGCACCGTCAACGACCTCGCCATGTCGGGCGCTACTCCTCTCTTCTTGTCGACCGCCTTCATCCTCGCGGAGGGCACCGCACTTAGTGACCTGGGTCGGATCGCGAAGGCGGTCGGTGCCGCGGCCCGCAGTGCCGGCGTCTCGCTGGTCACCGGGGACACCAAGGTCGTCGACAGCGGCAGCGGGGACGGTGTCTACATCAACACGGCGGGCATCGGAGTGCTGCGAGACGGTGTGGACATTCGACCAACCCGCGCCGAGGTCGGCGACGTCGTGCTCGTCAGCGGTGACATCGGTGTGCACGGCGTGGCGGTGATGAGCTGCCGCGAGGGACTGGAGTTCGGCACCACGATCGAGAGCGACACCGCGGCCCTGCACGAGCTGGTGGCCGCGATGATCGGCACCGGGGCCGACCTGCACGTGCTCCGGGACCCCACCCGCGGTGGGGTGTCCGCGAGCCTGAATGAGATCGCGCGAGCCTCGGGGGTCGGAATCGACCTGGTGGAGCAGAGCCTCCCGGTCCCGCCGATGGTCAGGGACGCCTGCGGGCTCCTGGGACTCGACGCGTTGCAGGTGGCGAACGAGGGCAAGCTCCTGGCGATCGTCGACCCCGAGGACGAGGACAGGGTCCTCGAGGCGATGCTGAGCCATCGGCTCGGGAGTGGGTCGACGCGAATCGGCACCTGCGTGGACAGCCACCGCGGCATGGTGGTGGCCAAGACCGGCCTGGGCGGAATGCGCGTGGTGGACCTGCCGGTCGGCGAGCAACTACCGAGGATCTGCTGATATGTGCCTAGGAGTCCCGGGTCGTGTCGTGAATCTCGTGGACGGCTTCGAGGATCAGCTCGCGCTCGTCGACGTCGGGGGCGCGCAGCGGCGTGTCAACATCGGCATGCTCGACGTACCGCCTGGCTCCGGAGCCTGGATCCTGGTCCACATGGGTTTCGCGGTGGACGTCCTCGACGAGGACGAGGCGCACGCGGTGCTGGCCGGCTTGGAGATGATGGGACAGCCGCGCGAGGGGCAGGAGGTTCATCTTGAGTGAGTACGTGAGTGATCCCGTGCCCGGTTCCGTGCTGTTCGCGCGATACGCGTTCCCGCCGAATCTGCACGGCTACTGCGGACCTCACGACTCTGACGCCTTCTTCGACTACGGCGTGGCCGGGACCGACCACCGCAGGCTTCGGGAGCTGTCGCAGCAGTTCGACGGGGCCTGGCCCTACCTCGAGCTGATCGCTGCTGCTGCCGGGCTCGATGACCCGCTGGAGCGCAGCGTGGTAGAGGCGTACTGGGTGGGCGGCCCGTTGCTGGACCAGTGGGACAGCCCTCGCCACGCTGACTCGATGAAGCAACGATTCGGCTCCGTGGTCGGCTCGAAGTTCTGTGCGCTCACCGAGCAGGCTCTCGCGGAGAGCGTTCCGCACCACAGCTTCGCAGTGTTCTGCATCTATCCCTGGACGCGGCTGCTCAGCGACGCACCCAAGGCGACGCAGGCTCTGCATGTGCTGGACCGGTGTCGCATCCGATGGGGCCAGGTTCTCGAAGTCCACGGCGACTCGGTGATGGTCGAGTCCGCACCCTTGGTGTGGGACGGCCGCAGGCTGGACATCGGTTCGCCCGAGACAGAGACCGTGGTGCGCTCACGCGAGGGTGTCGGCATGGTCGGTGATCTCCTGCCCGGAGACTGGGTCTCCCTGCACTGGGAGTGGGTGTGCGCCAGGTTGACCGCCCAGCAGGCGGACTACCTGCGGTCCTACTCCATGCGACAGCTGCGGATCGTCAACGAGCACGACCTGCACTCCGGCGCGGCCACCGTGCCGGCAACCTGAAACTTGAGGCCGCCCGCCTGATGTCGTCCGCTCAATGTCCCGCGGGCCAGACGCCTGAGGAGCCTCGACGGTGACTACCGGCCAGGTGGGTGTCGATCATGCCGACCGCTTCCATCAACGCGAACATCGTCGTAGGTCCCACGAAGACGAAACCCTTGTCGCGCAACGCCTTTGACAGTGCGGCGGACTCCGCCGACCTGGTCGCAATTTCCTCGACCGTGCGTGGTTGCGGAGTCCGGCGGGGCTGGAAGGACCAGACAAGGTCCGCAAGCCCCTCCTCCTCCCGTAGCGCGAGCGTCGCCCGCGCATTCGTGATGGTTGCCAGGATCTTTCGACGGTTGCGCACCACGCCTGCGTTCCCGAGCAGCCGCTCGACGTCCGCGTCGCCGTACTCAGCGATGACCTCCGGATCGAAGCCGTGGAAGGCCTCACGGAAGGCAGGACGCTTCCTTAGAATCGTGGCCCAGGACAGGCCGGCCTGGAATGCCTCCAGGCTGATCCGCTCGAAGAGACCCCGCTCGTCGCGGACGGGCATGCCCCACTCAGTGTCGTAGTACCCGCGCAGCAACGGGTCGACAGAGGCCCACACGGGTCGCGCGAGGCCGTCCTCACCGATGACGGTCACCGGCCCTCGAGTCCGACGACGCGCACAGGATGTCTGCAAGGCGCGCACATGCCTGCTGAGGCTAGTCGCATGCGGGCCAGGTGCGCGGCCGGTCACCGGGCTCACGCACCGCCGTCGCCGCAGGGTAGCCTTGTCTTGGTGCGCCGGGAAGTCTGGTCGGCAGAGGACCTGACGACTTTGGATGTAGGAGCGCCCCTTCGTGAACAGACCCGGCACCCTGCTGGCACGTGGATCGTGGCTCGAGGCCGCGCGGATCGCGGCGGT
>JALZKI010000023.1 GCA_030859325.1 Actinomycetota bacterium | reverse complement strand
CGTGACCTCTTTCACATCTCTTCGCCATGTTCGACCAGCCCCCCGAAGGAGGCTCATCTCATGCGCCGGGCACTGGCGGCCACGATCTTTCTCACGCTTGTTCTGACTGGCTGCAGCGGGACTGACGATGATGTTCCCGACACGTCGCCTGCCCCGTCGGCCACTGCCTCGGACGGCCATGGCGAGAACCACGACGGTAGCGACCACGGGACGACCACAACAACAGCGACGACTCGAACACCGGCATCGACATAGAGATCGAGGACGATCGTATCGAGCCCAGCGGCAAGCGGGTCGAGGTCGACGCGGGTGAGCCCATCAGCCTGGAGGTCGAGTCAGACCGTGCAGGAGAGCTTCACGTGCACTCCTCTCCGGAGAAGACTATTGCCTTCGAGAGCGGGAAGTCGGTGCTCACGCTGGTCATCGACAATCCCGGCATCGTCGACGTGGAGGAGCACGAGACCGGTTCAATTGTGCTGTAGCTCGAGGTTCGCTGACCGTGGTCTTCGCGCACGGAATCGGAGGCGCAAAAGACCTCCCAGTCCCGGCGGAGTACGTCATCGAGGGTGCGAGTTCCGCACTTGCCGTCTCTTTCATCGTCCTCGCGCTCGCCTGGCGGACTCCGCGCTTCGACGCGGCTCGCTCCGGCCGGGTGGCGCCCAGGCGGCTGGCCCGTTTGGTCGACTCACCCGTCTTCGCCACCATCCTGCGGTTGTCCGGGCTGGTCTTCTTCGGGTATGTCGCATGGGCGGCCGTCTTCGGGCCAGACCTGGTCGTGAACCCGACGTTTGGGTCGTGTGCGTGTTGCTGTGGGTGGGACTGGTCCCCGCCTCGCTGCTGTTCGGCCCGTTCTTCAAGGCGATAGCCCGGTGCGGACGCTCAACCTCGCAATAGCCCGGCTCATGGGTGGCGCGGATCCGGACCGAGAGATCTTCGAGCTTCCCCGCTGGGTCGGCTACTGGCCGGCCGCTGTCTGCTGGTCGGCAGCGCGCTGTGCGGCTCGGTGTGGTTCGAGCGGGCAGACCCCTTCGAGGCCTACTCCACGCTCGTCGGCCACCTCTCGGTGTTCGGCCGTCGCCAAGACGGGGCGCTAGTGCTGCGTAACCCCCTCGGCAACCTCGATGGCGGTGAGTGTGACTCCCGGTCTGGTCGCCGTAGTCTCGGTGCTGTTCGGCAGCACTGCCTTTCGACAGCTTCAAGGACTCCGGCTTCTGGCTGCGCTACGTCCAGTCCACCCAGCTCCATGTCTCGACGCTGAACACGCTGGTGATGCTCGCCTTTTGCGCCGGCATCGGGGTGAGCTTCGCGCAGCGACGATGGCGACCGGAGTGCGCGACTCCGAGTACGACGTCCGACGCAGTGCGCTGCCCGACGTGTTCGCCCATTCGGCGGTGCCGATCATCGTGGGCTACATCGTGGGTCACTACCTGACGCTCTTCGTCGAGACCGGTCAACAGACCCTGGTCCAGCTCAGCGACCCGATGGTGACAGGAGCGGACATCCTGGGAACCGCGAACTGGAAAGTGAGGTACTGGCTGTCCAATCACCCCGACTCGCTGGCCCTCACCAAAGTGCTCGCCGTGGTCACCGGGCACGTCCTGGGCGTGATCGCTGCCCACGACAGGGCGATCCGGCTGCTGCCAAAGCGGCAGCAGCTTACGCGACAGCTGCCGCTGCTCGCGGTGATGGTGTCGTACACCGTCATCGGCCTCTACCTGTTCTTCGGCGCCTGATGGGAGCGCGACGGCCTCCCCGGGCTGACGTCCCGGTCACCGCGCTTGCCAGCTCGGCGAGACTGCGACGCAATGAGGAGTCACCGATCGCCACGAGGCTCTTGCCGCTGACCAGTGCCCGATCGGCCGCGATCCGATCGTAGGGCAGGAAGTGGACACTGGCGGACGTCACGAAACCGAGGATCATCGCGCGAATCTCCTGCTCTCCCCATCCCAGTGACGGACGGGACCGGTTGACGACTACCCGCAGGGGGTGGCCCGGAGCGGTCTCCATCAGCTCCACGAGCCCACGCGCGAGCCTCGCCAGGCCGACCGGGTCCGCCGAACCCACGACGACCACCTCGTCGGCGTAGTCGAGGGCGGCCAAGGTCATCGCGTTGCGCTGGGGGGTCATGCTGCCGAACGGGACGTGAGCATCCTGCTCGAGACTGAATCCGAGGTCGAGCACCAGATGGCTGCCCATGTTCCGCGCCGTCTCGAGTACCTGGGCGAAGGCGCTGTCCCGGACCTCCGACCATCGATCGCTGCGCGGTAGGCCGGTGAGCACGCGCAACTGCGGATCGACCTGCCTGGCCAGTGACACCAGCCGGACGTGGTCGAGCTGCCCGCCGTTGGCCAACCGGGCTGCGCCGAGCAGGCCGGACATCTCGTCCAGCACTCCCAAATGCTGTGCGACTGAGCCACCGTAACCGTCGACATCGACCAGAAACGTCTCGTACCCACGGTTCGCCAGCTCGGCGGCGAGCCCCACAGCCACGGTGGTTCGACCCGGAGCCCCCGCGGGCCCCCACACGGCGAGAGTCCGTCCGTGCTGGTTCCCGGCGGTCTCCGGCACGATCGAGAGGTCGTCGGGCTCCGCACCCTTCGCCGGAACCGTCTCCCCCGCGGCAGCCGCGATCGCCTCGCGCAGTGAGGAGAGGTCGGACTCGTCGAGTACCTGCTCGAGGCCCAGCCGATGTGCGTGTACACCCTCTCCCCGATCGAGCTCGGCTTCCGCGGCGATCATCACCACTCCTGCCCCGGACCGGCGCAGAAGGTCGACGCACTCGGCGTCGAGCCCCGGCAAGCCAGACGCCAGCAGAGCGACCTGCGCCTGCCCGGTCGCCGCGGTGGCCAGCAGGTCGTTGAGGTCGACGCATCGCTTGAGCAATACCATCGACGAAGCCCCGGCGCTCAGCTGCTGCAGCGCGCGAGCCTCCCAGGTCGCCCCTGCTGCGGCGACGAGTACGGAGATGAGACTGTCCATGGGTCTGCGGCTCAGCCTCGCCGGGTGACCACGGCCGTGCCGTTTGCCACGTCGGCCAAGGCAGTCGGAAGGAAGCCCTCCTGCGCCCCATCCACGCCGATGATGATCTGCCGGGAGCCGGTCGGGGCGAGCGAACTGCCGGAAGGCGGCGCGTCGACCACCACGACGTCGTCGAAGACGAGGATCGACTTCCCCGTTGGCCCACCGGATACCTCATCGGGGGTCACCCAGATGTCCACGACGGACCCGGTTCGCACCGTTCGCGGGACCGCATCGAATGCCACGGACAGCGGGACCTCGAGGACCGGCCCCGATCTCTCGGTGCCCAGCGCAGCCCGCGGCAGCAGCTCTCCGGCCCCGACCGCTCGCTCGAGCATTGCCCCAGCGGGCAACGCCACATCCGCAGACAGGTAGCGGTCTGCGTCCGCGGCGTCGACGAACCTCACCTCGCGGCGAACGAGGTCGCGAGGGGCAACCGGCGAGCCGCTGGTGAGGTCTGCTCCGACGGCCCAGACCGCAACCGCGTCGTCCGCGCTCGCGAGCAGTCGGCCACCGGCCAGGACGCAGACGGCGACGATGAGTACGCCGACCACCAGCCGCGGGTCACGCCACGAGGAGCCTGGGGACCGTCGCGCGGCCGGACTCACCGGCATGTCCGCGGTCGCGCCCTGGTGGCTCTGTGATGCGCTCACAGGGGCAATGATGCGTGTTTTTACCTTCAGACGCCTGGTTATCCACAGGTAAACAACGGTCAGCAGTAGGAAACCCAGCCAACCGGTGGCAGAGTTACGCCATGGCAGCCACTGGGAGGCCTCCGCGCTTCTTGACTCTGACCGACGTGGCGGAAATCCTCAACACCTCCACCGCCCAGGTGTCGGCTCTGGTCAAGCGCAAGGATCTGCGGGCGATGAAGATCGGCGGTCGTGGCCAGTGGCGGGTCGAGGTCGACGAGCTCGAGTCCTACATCCAGCGAGCGTACGTTGACACCGAACTACTCCTGGACGGCGACCCGGAAGTCGACGACCTATCTGCGGAGTTCTCGCCTGACTCCGCGTCGTCGCGTGCCACGGGTCCTGAGCTGGGGTCCTGAACGGGTCCTGAGGTCGAGATCGGACCTCATCGCCGGGTCGGGCTCAGGGACGCCGGACCGCTGCCAGGGCCGTGAACGGGTGCAGCACGGTTGGTCGACCTCGTCCCCGCGCCAGATCTTCTGAGCCGTCCTCGCAGATCTCCACGAAGTCGGCGCCCACTCGCAGGAGTGAGCCTCGCGCCGCAGCACCGTCCACGAGCAACAACGTGGTCGTGGTACCCGAGTCGACCACCCCACGAAGCGCTGACCCCAGCGCCAGACGCGTCAAGACCGTTCTCGCCGGCTCGGTGACGGCTCGACCCGAGGCACCTCGCACGTCGGTGAGCGCCGCCAGTCGAACGATCCACTCCTGCCCCGCAGTCTCACCACGGAGCAGACACCAGTCGAGTCCCACCCGGACAAGAATTCCGTGCAACCGGCCGACACCCGACACGGTCATCGTGAGCGGAGCGCCGACCGAGGCGTGCAGCCGCGAAGCCATGTTCACCTTGGCATACTCCCCGACACTTCGGTCGGCAACGTCTGCGTCCCGCTCTGCCAGATGCAGGCCCTCCGCCTGCTGCTCCAGGTCATCGAAGATCCCGCACAACGCGTCCGCCCAGCTCATGAACACGACGCTGCCCGCCGGCACGCCCAGTGTCAACACCTGTGAACAAACAGTTGACATTGACAGTGAAAGAGCCTTAGAAAGGGTAAACAATGGCAAACGAGAGTCTCAGGGGTCGCTGGATGCAACATCGAGCTGTTCACACACAAGCGCGCTGTGTTGCGCTACTGGGACTTCTTGTGACCGGCTGGATTGTGCTGTGGACGCTCGCCCGCGAGCCCAGCGCCATGCTGTTGCACGCCGCGACCACTCGAGACACCTCCGGAGTGAGCGCGCTGCCATTCGCGGAGCTCCTTTCCGGGCTGTGCGCCGTCGTGGTTCTGCTCATCGCCGCGTGGCTCACCGCGACGACCGCCCTGCTGATCGTTGTCGCAGCCGGTGAGGCCGTCGCGCGCTCGGCCACGAGCGGAGGTGGTCGGGGTACGACACTGGACGGAAGACTCGCAGCCACACGCGCGTTCGCCTGCCGATTCTCGCCAAGGTTCACGCAGCGACTCGTGCTCACCGGATGCGGTCTCGCCCTTGGCGCCGGTCTCGGGCCAGGCCTGGCGAACACCGCCGCGATGGCGAGGCCCGAAAGCGTCGAAGAGCCGGAGGCCGTCAGCTCCGTCGGTGTCACCGGACTCGATCTTCCCGACCGGACCTTCGGCTCATCGCCGGGTCGGACCTTCATCGGACCCCGACCCACGCGCCCCGCGATCACGACCGTCGAACACGGTGACTCCCTGTGGTCACTCGCCGCAGACCTTCTACCGGCGAGCGCCAGCGACGCCGACATCACGGTGGCCTGGCACGAGCTGCATCGCGTCAACCGCGACGTCATCGGAGCCGACCCCGACCTGATCTTCCCCGGCGCGACTTTGCAGGTTCCGCCATTCGCAATGCCCACCGGAAAGGAACGTCCATGAACCCACGACCCTCTGGTGGCGACGCCGCGAAGGCTGTTCGCCGCCCACCGGGCCTCTCCGACCAGTCCGCAACGGTCACTCGACTCGTCTCACCCAGGGACCCGGTCGCGGGTGACGTGCCTATCGCGTCGGTCCAGGGCACGCTCGCACTCGATATCCGTGGATGTCTGGGGATGCCGGCAACCCCTGAGCTACGTCCCCAGCTCGATCTCGTCGACGGGAGCGAAAGAGTCGCCGAGGACATCTCGATGTGGTCCGCCCGGTTCGCGCAAGCCGTCGTGGAGGTCGTGGGCGGGGACCGCCCGGTCACCCAGCTCGTCCGATGGACCACCGCCCGCGTCTACGGCGACCTGGGACGACGGGTGCGCATACTTGCCCGAACCTCGGCAACGGCCCAACGCCTGCGCACCGTCCGCCCGCAGGTGCGCAGCGTCCACGTCTACCAACCCACTGCGGACACAGCTGAGGTGAGCGTGCACGTGCGACACGGGCAACGCTCACGGGCGATCGCGGCCCGCCTGGAGCGGGACGACGGCCGGTGGCAGTGCACCGCCCTGCTACTGGGTTAGCCGCTGACCCGCGTGGTCATGCCGGTGGGGCCACCCGGGGCGCCGTGACACTTCTTGTACTTCTTGCCAGACCCGCAGGGGCATTCCGCGTTACGGCCTACGCCGGCGAACACCCCCTGGGCGTCCTCCTCGGGGGTAGCCGCACCAATCACCTCTGCGTCACCGCCCTCGTCGGGCGCAGAGTAGGACAGGTTCGCCGGCTGCTTCGGGCGTTCGAGTCCTGACGCGGAGATGTGAGGGACACTCGAGCCAGAGGCCGCAGCAGCCTGGGCAACCGCCGAGCCGAACTGCGGGGCATCACCCTCGTCGGATCCGCCGAGGGTTTCATCGGTGGTCACGGCCGGCTCCTCGTCCACCTGGACCTCCAGGTTGAACAGGTAACCAACCGACTCCTCCTTGATCCCGTCCATCATCGCGGCGAACATGTCGAAGCCTTCGCGCTGGTACTCCACCAGGGGGTCACGCTGGGAGTAGGCGCGCAGACCGATCCCCTCGCGCAGGTAGTCCATCTCGTAGAGGTGCTCGCGCCACTTGCGGTCGAGCACGGACAGTACGACTCGACGTTCGAGCTCGCGCATGACCTCCTCGCCGAATGTCTCCTCGCGTGCGTCGTACGCCGCCTGCGCGTCGGCCTTGAGGCCTGCGAGCAGCTCCTCGCGGGTCATTCCGTCGCGGCCACCGGCCGCATACTCGACGTCGGCACGCTTGAGCGAGATCGGGTACAGCGTCTTCAGCGCTGCCCACAAAGCGTCGAGGTCCCACTCTTCGGGAAACCCCTCGGTGGCGCCGGTGACATAGCCGGCGACCACGTCGTCGATCATCGAGCGCACCTGCTCGTGCAGGTCCGCCCCTTCCAGCACCGCCCGTCGCTCGCCGTAGATGACCTCCCGCTGACGACTCATCACGTCGTCGTACTTGAGCACGTTCTTGCGGGAGTCGAAGTTCTGCGCCTCCACCTGCGCCTGGGCCGAGGCGATCGCTCCGGTCACCCGCTTGTTCTCGATGGGAACGTCGTCGGGCACCTTGAGCGTGGTGAGCACCCAGTCGACCCAGTCTGACTTGAACAACCGCATCAGGTCGTCCTCTAGCGAGAGGTAGAACCGGGACTCACCGGGGTCGCCCTGGCGCCCGGAGCGGCCACGCAGCTGGTTGTCGATGCGGCGCGACTCGTGGCGTTCGGTGCCTACGACGTAGAGACCGCCGTTGTCCCTGACGTCGTCGTGCTCGGCGGCCACCCGTGTCTGGATTCGTTCGACCGCGGCGGGCCAGGCCGCTTCGTACTCCTCGCTGTTCTCGAGCGGGTCGAGATTCTGCCTGCGCAGCTCCTGGTCCGCAAGGAACTCCACCGAGCCGCCCAGCATGATGTCGGTCCCCCGGCCGGCCATGTTGGTGGCCACGGTGACCGCTCCGGTGTGACCGGCTTGTGCGACGATCTTGGCCTCGTCGGCGTGCTGCTTGGCATTGAGGACGGTGTGCGCGACACCCTGCCGCTTGAGCAGGCCCGACAGGCGCTCGGACTTCTCCACCGACGTGGTGCCGACCAGGATCGGCTGGCCCTTGCGGCTGCGCTCGGCGATGTCGTCGACGACGGCGTTGAACTTGGCCTCCTCGGTGCGGTAGACGAGGTCACCTTGGTCGATACGAGTCATCGGCTTGTTGGTGGGAATGGGCACCACGCCCAGCTTGTAGATCTTGTCGAACTCCGAAGCCTCGGTCATCGCCGTGCCCGTCATCCCGGCCAGCTTGTCGTAGAGCCGGAAGTAGTTCTGCAGTGTCACCGTGGCGAGCGTCTGGTACTCCTCCCGGATCGTCACGTCCTCCTTGGCCTCGATCGCCTGGTGTAGACCCTCGTTGTACCGGCGGCCCGCGAGCATCCGACCGGTGTGCTCGTCGACGATCAGGACCTCGCCGTTCATCACGACGTACTCCTTGTCGTTGCGAAACAGCTCCTTCGCCTTGATCGAGTTGTTCAGGAAGGAGATCAGCGGCGTGTTCACCGAGTCGTAAAGGTTGTCGATGCCGAGGTGGTCCTCGACCTTGGTGATACCAGGCTCGAGGATCGAGATCGTCCGCTTCTTCTCGTCCACCTCGTAGTCGGTGTCGATGACCAGGGAGCGGGAGATGCTGGCGAACTCGGAGTACCACTTCACCTCTTCCTGCGTGGGGCCGGAGATGATCAGCGGGGTTCGGGCCTCGTCAATGAGGATCGAGTCGACCTCGTCGACGATCGCGAAACTGTGCCCGCGCTGGACGCAGTCCTCGATGGCGTGGGCCATGTTGTCGCGCAGGTAGTCGAAGCCGAACTCGTTGTTCGTGCCGTAGGTGACGTCGGCCGCGTAGTTCTCCCGACGCTCACTCGGCCGCATCTCCGGCACGATGATTCCCGTGGTCAGCCCGAGGAAATGGTATACACGTCCCATCCACTCGGCGTGGTACTTGGCCAAGTAGTCGTTGACCGTCACGACGTGCACGCCCTTGCGGGTGAGCGCGTTGAGGTACGACGGCAAGGTGGCGACCAGTGTCTTGCCCTCACCGGTCTTCATCTCCGCGATGTTGCCTAGGTGCAGCGCTGCCCCACCCATGATCTGCACGTCGAAGTGCCGCTGGCCCAGCACGCGCTTGGCGGCTTCGCGGACCGTGGCGAACGCCTCGGGCATCAGGTCGTCGAGGCTCTCACCACCATCGAGCCGCTTCCTGAGCAGCGCGGTCTGTCCCTGCAGCTCCTCGTCGGACATCGCGACGAAGTCGTCCTCGATCATGTTCACGGCCCGGGAGACCGACTCCAGTCGACGGAGGACCTTTCCCTCACCGATGCGAAGGATCTTGTCGAGGATTGCAGGCACGAGCGGGAACTCCTGTGGTGTGTGACAGAGGGGGCGGCTTCACGCACCGCAAGGGCCATGGTAGCGAGCGTTTCCTACGGTGACACTCCGCCGTGTTCCTTCACGGCGCTCTGCAGCTCTGCGGCGTGATCTCCCCGGGCATCGACGACCAGGGCGCCCAGGCCCAGCCACCTGGCCAGTCTCACCAGCTCGCCGGCCAGCTCGGTCGCGGTCTCGGGTGGCGCCTGCGGTTCGGCGTAGGAGCCCTTGACCAGGAGTACGCCGGCCCGGCGGTCGGCCTTGAGGTCCACGCGTGCCACCAGCGTCTCACCGAGCAGGAACGGCAGCACGTAGTAGCCATGCACACGCAGGTGCTCGGGCACGTAGATCTCGATGCGGTACCGAAAGCCGAACAGCTGCTCGGTGCGGTTGCGCTCCCACACCAGCGGGTCGAACGGGCTGAGCAGGGTGCGCGCATTCACCTGCCGAGGGAGCACGGCATCGCGGTGCATGAAGGCAGGGCGATCCCAGCCCTCGACCTGGACTGGCCACAGCTCACCGGACTCGACGAGGTCGTTGATCGCGGACTTCGCGGCCTTGAGGCCGGCGCCCGGTTGCAGCTGCATCCGGAAGTAGTCGGCCAGGCACTGCGCCGAGCCGACCCCGTGTGAGACCGCCGCGCGCCGGATCAGCTCGCGGTTGGCGTCGGCCTCGTCCGGCGTCGGCATCGCCAGCACCCCTCCGGGCAGCACCCGCTCGGGCAGGTCGTAGAGCACCTCGAACTGGGAGTTGCGGCCCGCGATGGCGAGATCACCGACGAGGAACAGATAGTCCAGCACCTTGCGTGAGTCCGACCAGTTCCAGCCCCAGTGCTCCTTGGTCCGCGGCAGGCCCTCGTCGAGGTCGCGGGCGGTGCTGACGCCGCGGTCGCGGACCTCTGCGAACAGTTCCCGCTCGAGCTCGGGCTTGGCCGCCATCACCTTCCACTTCCCACGCTGGGCACGGTAGGACGCCATCCGGTGCTGCATGACCGGCCACAGCTCGACAGGCATGAACGCCTGCACGTGTGCCCAGTACTCGACCATCCGGCGAGGCGGTCGCTCGGAGGCGCGGCGCACCAGGTCGATGTCGTAGGGGCCCATCCGCGAGTAGAGCGGCATGTAGTGCGCGCGCTGCAGCACATTCACCGAGTCGACCTGGAGCACCGCGGTGCGCGCCAGCGCGCGGCTCAAGGTGCGCATCGTGGGTACGGTGTGCCGAGAGTCCCTGAAGCCCTGAGCCGCCAGCGCGACCCGTCGGGCCTCGGCGAGCGTCAGCCGATCGCGAGGACGATTTCTCCGGCCAGGCACGCCCTGCCTCGGGAGGTCGAAGGGCACAGAGCTCACGGGATGTCGAGGAGCTTCTCTCGTACGGCATACATCACGGCCTCCATCCGGGAGTGCAGCTGGAGCTTCTCCAAGATGTTACGCACATGGTTCTTCACGGTGTTCTCGCTGATGAACAGGCGCTTGGCGATCTCCCGGTTGTTCAGGCCCTGGGCGACGAGCTTGAGGACCTCGAGCTCGCGGTCGGTCAGCCGGGGGGTGGGCACCTGCTGGCGGTCCGAGCGCGACATCTGCTTGAACTCGTCGAGGAGCTTGATTGCCATCGAGGGGCTGATCAGCGACTGGCCGTCCGCGACGACCCGGATCGCCTGTGCCACCTCCTCGATCGAGGAGTCCTTGAGGAGGTATCCCGAGGCCCCGTTCTTGACTGCCTCGTAGAGGTCGGCCTCCTCGTCGCTGACGGTGAGCATGATGATCTTGGCCGAGGGAGCTGCGTCCTTGATCGACAGGCACGCCTCGATGCCCGAGCGTCTAGGCATCCGGACGTCCATCAAGATCACGTCCGGAACCGCGGCTGCCGCCAGCTCGGTGGCCGCCACACCGTCACCGGCCTCGCCGACGACGTCGATGTCGTCCTCGACCGTGAGGAGCATGGTCAAGCCTCTGCGAAAGAGCTCCTGGTCGTCCACGACGGCGACCCGGATCGGCTCACTGCCGGCTTGAGAACCCTGCTGAGCGTCTACCACGCACTGATCATGGCACGACTCGGTCCGAAATCAGACGGAAACTCCCTGACGGCCAGCTCGCAGCCTGGCACGGCGGTCAGGTCAGGTCGAGCGAGATCACGCCGTAGTCGTATCCACGTCTTCGGTACACCACGGAGGGACGCTCACTCTCCTTGTCGACGAACAGGAAGAAGTCGTGCCCGACGAGCTCCATCTCGTACAGTGCCTGGTCCAGGGTCATCGGCTCCGCGCCGTGGTTCTTCTCGCGCACGACGAGTGGTCCGTCGCCCACCACGGTGATCGGGCCGACCCGGCGCTCGGTATCCTGCTCGGCACCCGAGTCGGTCGGAAACGAGCCCGTCTTCGAAGTCACCGACGCGAGTGCCTGCCCCACAGAGACAGGGGTGTGCCTGCCGTGGTGGACCCGCCGCCGGTCGGCAGCACGGCGCATCTGTGACGCCATCCGGTCCAGCGCGATGTCGAGGGCGGCCATCTTGTCCTCGGCCGCGGCCTCGGCGCGGACCACCGGCCCCTTGGAAAAGGCGGTCAGCTGGACACGGACGGCCCGATCGTGCTGGCGGGGATTGCGCTCCTTGTCGATCTCGACCTCCACGCGCATCACCCGATGGTCGTGCTTCTCGAGTCGCGACAGCTTCTCCTCGGCATGACTGCGGAACCTGTCCGAGACCTCCATGTGCCGACTCTTGACCACTATTTCCACGAAGGACCTCCCGGTTGTTTGGTGTAAGCCGACCGCCCTCTGGTGCCGGCGATCTGAGAGAAGGGAGTCCGCCCGGCCGACCTGGTCTTCGACCCCACAACCGCCTGCTGAGATCCTCGCAGCTTCTCTGCCACTAATGACCTTCTCCCACGAAGACGCCGTGTCTGACGACGCGCGAGGGGCAGGGCTTACTTCTAAGCCGCACCGTGATCGACGTGCCGGGGCGGAGCCCCGGCACTGTCTTACGTGGGCCGTTTCGCCTGCGACTGGCTTCGGCTAGCCGACCGGTTTCCCGCGTGGAGCCTGGGCTCAGCGCGAACCTGCCGACGCAACCACGGACCCGGACGGACTCCATGGATAGACGCTAGTCCTCCCGATGCGAAAGCGATAGGGAACCCCTCGAATCCTCCCGGTCGGTGGGCAGGGGAAGCAGCCTGCGGGTGGCCGCGATCGTCGCGACACCCGCGACCGCCAGGTCACACGCCTCCAGGGCCCGTTGCGCCTCGCGCGCCGTGGCGCCGGTGGTGAGCACGTCGTCGGCGACGACGAAACGGGCCTCAGGGAACCGAGTCCGCAGGCGTGCAGCCGAGCTGGTGGAGCAGGTCATCGTCGCTAGGAGGTTCGCAGCGCGCTCCCGGGCGTTCAGCCCCGCCTGGTCATGCACGGGCGCGGTGCTCTTCAACAGCCGCATGACGACGACGAGGTGGCCCCGGCGACGCAGCAGACCGGCGGCGCGACGGCTGACCCGCAGCATGGGGTCGTGGCCGCGGGCACGGACCACCGGAGACCGGGACGGGACGGGCACCAGGAAACAGGGCGTGGCCGGTGCCAGGTGCTGATAATCCAGCACACCTTCGACACAACGGGCCAGCATCACGCCGAGCGGGTCGACAAGTGAGAACTGCTGCCGCTCCTTGTGGGCATTGACCAGGATCTTGAGCCCACCGTCGTACTCCCCGGCCGCCACCGGCAGCACCAGGCCGGGAGGGCACGGGGTGGGCCAGGCCACGTGCGCCGAGCCCGGCAGGGCCGACGCGCAGAGCCGGCACAGGATCCTGCCCGGATGTCCGCAGACACCACATCGGCTGCCCAGGACGAGGTCGAGCCACGCGTCATACATCCGGCCAGCGTGCCCCCGGCGCCTGCTTCCTGTCCAAGCCAGGATCGGTGTCCCGTGGACAACCGGCGGAAGCCCGACACTCCGCGGTGCAGCGATGCTCAGCCGACGAAGGTCGGTTGCCGCAGCCCAGGCTTGACGTTCGTTCCCGCCCATCGGCCGTCAGGAGCCAGCTCGTAGAGCCGCCACGCCTTCGTCGCAACATATACCGGGGCGCCTGGCGCGGGCGAGGTGACGATGCGGACCGCTGTGTTGCGCAGCGCCTCGGCTGCGGTGGTGACCTCGTCCAGGGGTGAGGACCCGTCGATCAGCGCGATAACCACCTGAGACACTCCCGGTGTCGGCCCGGTGAGCAGTGCGAGGCTCGTGGGAGTTCGCCAGGCCAGATCACGGATGTCGTCCATCACGACGGTCCCGACAGCGAGCCGAGTGACGGTCGACAACCGACGAACGGCACCGTTCTCCCCCCGGAGGATGCGTGCGACGACCAGCCGGTCCCTGCGCTCGCCGGCGACGACGGCGACGAGGCGGGTGCCGTCCCGCGACACGAGAAACGCCTTCACGTTCCGGCCGGTGATGCCTTTCGCGTCCAGCTCGGTCACGGTGTGGTCACGCACGACACTCACGGTCGCCCCGCCGGCCCGCCGGTCGACCAACCACGTCTGGGCATAGATGTCCCACGCCGGACGCAGCAGGTCCGTGCCTCCGGCGTAGACGATCTGTGCTCGCGATTGTGCCGAGGCGTCCTCGCCCTCCGGAGCTCGCGAAGCCACCAGCACCCTCGTACCGCCCTCGTCCACGCCCGCCACCTGCGCGGCGGGGAGGTCGACCGCGATCGAGCGCAGGTCGAAGTGCCCGGTACCGAACGGACCGCCGATTCGACGCTCGTTCGTGCCGACCGAGGTCACCACGCGACCGTCGCGGAGGCCGAAGAGCTCCTCCGAGGCCCAGCTGACCGACGGGTCTAGCTCAGCCCATCCATGCACGTCGAGGTCGATCCCCTGTCCCGGCACCTCCAGCGGGGAGCCGTCCACGGTGACCCGCATCGTCTCCACCCCCTGGATCTGGCGCAGCGTCCAGGCGAGCTGGCCCAGTGCCAGGTCGAGGCTCTCCTCGTCGAGATCGAGGATCTCACCGCTCAGCGGCACCTGGGCAGTCCCGTCCCCGGCCATCAGGACCGAGAGGTCGTCCAGCTCGGTCCTGGCCGGGATGAAGGTCTTCGTCACTCCCGGAAGATTCTGGTCGGGTCCACGGAGTAGGCCGCGAACCAGCAGCGTGGGAGCCTGCTCGCCGCGAGGAAGGTAGACAGGTTCCGGGACGAGGATCTGTGCCGTCTGGTCGAAGAAGTACAAGAACTGCTGAGCGAACCGGGTGTCGAAGTGTGCCTGCGGAAGGATCAGCGCGTCCGGTGGATTCGTGATCCGCCACTGCCCTCCCTCACGGACCAGTCGCAGGTCGCGGCGTACTCCCCGGCCCGAGGTGGTGTCACCCAGCCACTCGCCTCGTGGCCCGAGCCGCACGGTGTCGGTCAGGGACATCCGCACCTCTCGACGGCGCCCGGTCTCCAGCGACTGGACGCCGTATACGACCGTGGACTTCTCGGGCACCCAACGGCTGCTCGCCTCGTCGGTCAGGAACTCCCTAGCGACGACCGTGCTCACCGGGGTGGCCTGCATCGCCTGGAGGAAGCCGCCCACGATGTCGAGCGGTGTGGCACCAGCTCGCGGACCGTCCGGAGTGAAGTCGAACGGTGCCTCGGCCCGCTCCGCGGACCCCCGGCTGGTTCCGGACCTGATCGGACCCTCTTGCGGAAGGCCGACACAGCCGGCCAGCGTGAACACGAGCAGGCCGGCCAGGATGCGTGACACCAGGCTCATGAGGCGCTCGCCCTGGTGTCGTCGACGCTGTGAACCCTGCGATCCACGCCGCTGAGGGACGCGTCCTCGGGGACCAGAGGCAGTGGGCTCTTGGTGATCCGGTTGCCTGCGTGGCGAGGCAGGGTGAGCCGGAACTGTGACCCGCCACCGGGTTCGCCCCATGCCTGCAGCCACCCGCCGTGCAGGTGCGCGTCCTCCAGCGAGATGGACAGTCCGAGACCGGTTCCCCCAGTGGTGCGCGCGCGCGCCGGGTCGGCGCGCCAGAAGCGGTCGAAGGCCATGGCCGCCTGTCCTGGCTGAAGTCCGATTCCGTGGTCGCGGACCGCCAACGCCGTCGCTTCGGTGTTTGCGTCGACCAGGACCTCGACGCCACGGCCGTCGGCGTAGTCGATGGCGTTGGTGACCAGGTTGCGCACGATCCGCTCCACCCTGCGTACATCGACCTCCGCGAGGCACAGGCGTTCTGGCGCACGCACAACGATCTGGATGCCTCGGCGATCGGCCAGCGCTTGGGTGGACTCGACGACACGGCGTGCGACCGCGGCCACGTCAACGTCCTCGAGGTCGAGAACGGCGGCGCCCGCGTCGAAGCGGCTGATCTCGAGCAGGTCGGTGAGCAGGAGCTCGAACCGGTCGAGCTCTTTCTGCAGCAGCTCGGCCGAACGCGCAGTCACCGAGTCGAACCGGCTGCGAGCGTCGTACAACAGGTCCCCGGCCATGCGCACCGTGGTCAGTGGTGTGCGCAGCTCATGGGAGACGTCGGAGACGAACCGTCGCTGCACCCGTGACAGCTCCTCGAGCTGGCGGATCTGCTTCTGCAGGCTCGACGCCATCTGGTTGAACGACGTGCCGAGCCGGGCGATGTCGTCGTCACCGCGCACATGCATGCGCTCCTCGAGTCGCCCCGATGCCAGGCGTTCCGCGACCTTCCGGGCAAGCCGCACCGGAGTGACGACCTGTCGGGTCACCAGCGCGGTGAGCCCGCCCACCAGCAGCAGGAGGAGGGCACCGCCGGTGAACAGGGAACGCCGCACCAATGACAGCGTCTGTTCCTCGTCGGTCATCGGGAACAGGTAGTAGAGCGTGTAGGTGCCACCGTCGGCCGGCAGGGCGATCTGCGAGCCGGTCACGATACCGGGGACCACGGGGAGGCCGGTGTCGTCCTCGTAGCGGATGCGGGTGTAGGTCCAGGATGTGCCTGCCTGGTTCGCCGCAACCTCACGCAGCCCCGCGGGGATACTGTCGGTGAGCACGCCGGGAGACTTCCGGGTTCCGCTCCCGGCGGCGAGCCCGTCAGTGGTTCCCGCGACGGGTCCGGTGAGCACCACGTCGAAGCCCTGCACCTCTCCACGGGAGACGATCGTGGTCGCGAGCTGGGACAGCTGGGCGGCGGAGTCGGGATCGGTGCCGCTGGTGCCGGAGAGCCGCTCCTGCGCCTCCGCGGTGCCGCGGCTCGCCTCGGCGACCGAGGCTTCTGTCTTGCTCTCCACCAGGCCGTCGGTGATCTGACGCAACAGGACCCAGCCGACCAGGGAGACCACTACAGCCGACAGAAGCAACGTGCTGATCACCACGCGAGCCTGTATCGACCGGCGCCAGCTTGTCACGGTCCCGCGGACCAGGCCTCGCACACCCATCGGGGGTCCCCTCGCCTAGGGCGTGCCGGCTTTGTACCCGACGCCCCGGACGGTCACCACGATCTCGGGGTTCTCGGGGTCGTGCTCGACCTTGGACCGAAGCCGCTGGACGTGCACGTTCACCAGTCGGGTGTCCGCCGCGTGGCGGTAGCCCCATACCTGCTCGAGGAGGACCTCGCGGGTGAAGACCTGCCACGGTCTCCTGGCCAGGCACACCAGCAGGTCGAACTCCAGCGGCGTGAGCGACATCGTTGTGTCGTCGCGCGTCACGGTGTGCCCGGCGACGTCGATCACGATGTCGCCGATGTGCAAGGACTCCGGACCGGGCTCGTCAAACCTCCGCACCCTGGCTCGGATCCGAGCGATCAGTTCCTTGGGCTTGAACGGCTTTACGACGTAGTCGTCGGCTCCTGACTCGAGTCCCACCACCACGTCGACGGTGTCGTTCTTCGCGGTGAGCATCACGATGGGCACGCCGGACTCGGCGCGGATCTCCCTGCAGACGTCGATCCCGTCCTTACCCGGAAGCATCAGGTCGAGCAGGACCAGGTCGGGTCGGTAGTTCTGGAAGACCGCGATCGCCTGGTCACCGGCCGCACAGACCCGCGACTCGAAACCCTCGTTGCGCAGCACGATCGTGAGCATCTCCGCCAAAGCGGCGTCGTCATCGACGACGAGCACCTTTCCGCGGCTGTTCTCCGAACCGGACAACGTCTCGCTTCCTCCCTGCCCGCCGGCCGGCGCGCTCTAGTAGCGGTAGTGGTCGGACTTGTAGGGCCCTTCCACAGCCACCCCGAGGTAAGTCGCCTGCTCCTGCGTGAGCTCGGTCAAGGAGACGCCGAGCGCCCCGAGGTGCAGCCGGGCAACCTCCTCGTCCAGGTGCTTGGGCAGGGTGTAGATACCGACCGGGTACTCCTCGGGCTTGGTGAACAGCTCGATCTGTGCGAGCACCTGGTTGGTGAATGAGTTCGACATCACGAACGACGGGTGACCGGTGGCGTTGCCCAGGTTCATCAGCCGCCCCTCGGACAAGACGATCACCGACTTGCCCGGGGTTCCGTTCTCGGAAGGAAAGGTAAAGACATCCACCTGGGGTTTCACGGTCTTGCGGCGGATCCCTTCCGTCCTCTCGAGGCCGGACATGTCGATCTCGTTGTCGAAGTGACCTATGTTCCCCACGATCGCCTGGTGCTTCATCCGGCTCATCTGGTCCGCGGTCACCACGTCCCGGTTCCCGGTCGCGGTGATGATGATGTCGGCGAGGGGCAGGATCTCATCGAGCGTGGAGACCTGGTAACCGTCCATCGCCGCCTGCAATGCGCAGATCGGGTCGATCTCGGTGACCACAACCCTGGCCCCCTGGCCACGCAGCGACTCCGCGCAACCTTTGCCCACGTCGCCGTACCCGCACACGACCGCGACCTTGCCTCCTATCAGCACGTCGGTCGCCCGGTTGATGCCGTCGATAAGTGAGTGGCGGCAGCCGTACTTGTTGTCGAACTTGGACTTGGTGACGGAGTCGTTGACGTTGATGCCCGGAAAAAGCAGCGAGCCCTGTCGCAGCATGTCGTAGAGCCGGTGTACACCGGTGGTCGTCTCCTCTGTGACTCCCTTGATCTCGTTCGCGATCGAGGTCCAGCGGCTGCCGTTCTCGGCCAAGGAGTCACCGAGCATCTTCAGAACGACTCGCATCTCGGCGACGTCGGTGGACTCGACCGGCTCCACCTTGCCCGACTTCTCGGCCTGAACACCGAGGTGCAGCAGCAAGGTCGCGTCCCCGCCGTCGTCGAGGATCATGTTGGGGGACTCACCCTCGGGCCAACGCAGGATCTGCTGGGTGCACCACCAGTACTCCTCGAGCGTCTCCCCCTTCCAGGCGAAGACCGGGACACCCGCCGGGGCGTCGACTGACCCCTGCGGACCGACCGCGACCGCCGCTGCCGCGTGGTCCTGGGTAGAGAATATGTTGCAGGACGCCCAGCGGACCTGCGCGCCCAGCGTCAGGAGCGTCTCGATCAGGACCGCTGTCTGGACGGTCATGTGCAGGGACCCAGCGATCCGCGCGCCTGCGAGCGGCTTGGACTCGCCGTATCGCTCCCGCATCGCCATCAGACCGGGCATCTCGTGCTCCGCCAGAGCGATCTCGGCCCGGCCGAAGTCGGCCAGGCTCAGATCGGCAACCTTGAAATCCATGTACATCCTCTTCATCGGGATCAGCGCTTCCAGAGTACCTGTCTGCTCCATGCTTGGGCCGAGGTCAGTGACCGGCTGGGGCGGGAGGTTCTGGACGCTTCTCGGGAACGTGGTTCTCGCGGTAGATGTCCGGTTCGATGTAGATGACCTGGGCACTCGGTTCGGCCTCGCGGATCGCGCGCTCGGCGGCATCGATACTGCCCGCGACGTCGGCCGCGCTCATGTCCCTGGCGACACCAGCCTTGACCGCGACGAGCAGCTCCTCGGGTCCGAGGTGCAGCGTCTTCATGTGGATGATCCGCTCGATCCCGGACACCGATCCAAGTGCGGAGGAGATCCGGCGCTGGGCGTCCGGGCTGGCCGACTCCCCCAGCAGGAGGCTCTTCGTCTCAAGGGCCAGAATGATCGCGACGCTGACCAGCAGGAGCCCGATCAACGCGGTGCCGACGACGTCCCAGTAGGCGTTCTCGGTCACCAGCGCCAGGCTCACCCCCGCGAGGGCGAGGACCAGACCGAGCAGCGCGGCGGCGTCCTCGAGGAGGATGACTGGGAGCTCGGGCGACTTCGCTCGCTTGATGAAGGCCACCCATGACGTATCGCCGCGGACCTTGTTCGACTCCCTGATCGCGGTCCGGAAGGAGAAGCCCTCCAGAATGATCGCGCCGAGAAGGACGACGAGAGGCACCCACCACCAGCGGCTCTCGAGCAGCTCGTTCGGGAGCCCGGCGTGGACCTCCTCGTACTTGTGGTACGCCTCGTACAACGCGAACAGACCTCCCACCGAGAACAGCACGATCGCCACGATGAATGCATAGATGTACCGCTCACGACCGAACCCGAAGGGGTGTTCGGTGGTGGGCTCCCGGGCCGCTCGTTTGCCGCCAAGCAGCAGCAGTCCTTGGTTTCCGGCGTCCGCGACCGAGTGGATGGACTCGGCCAGCATCGAGGACGAGCGGGTCAGCAGGAACGCGAGGAACTTCAGCACCGCGATCCCGCTGTTCGCCAGCAGCGCCGCGACCACTGCCTTGGTGCCGCCCTCGGCTGCCATCTACCGCACTCCTGTCACTGTCACTGTCACTGTCACTGTCACTGTCTCTGTCTCTGTCTCTGTCTCTGCGTCGTGTCTGGGTCCGTGCGCCTTGTGCGTCCCGTGTGCGTGGCCCTGCGTCTTCCCGGACCATGCTCGGACACCGTTAGCTTGCCCGACCGGGGCCGGTGCGGTCCGTACCCTAGCGCGCAGGGTAGTCGAGTCCGACGCCAAGAAACGCCGCGGAGTAGGTGCCGGTGGCCAGGAGCGAGGCGTACCTCGCCAGCTCGTCGCCGGCATCAGTGGTCACCGTCTCCACCCGCACCCTCCGTTGCTGCGCGGCGTGCGTGAGACGTCCGCGCTGTTCCCTGACCGACGCGTCCACCGAGCCGTCGTCGAGGATGACCAGCGTGGGCCGCAGGTCGCTGTCCTCTTCACGGCTGGAGGGATCGGAGAACGGGTCCGCGAACACGTCGCGAGTGTGGGACGCGGCGATCACCGGCAGCAGGTGCTCGGCGTCGGCGGCCAGCGCAGCTCGACCGCTGGAGCGGCGCAGCGACTCCGCAACCCGGCGGGCCGCCCGCGCGGCGAGCACCGAACCTCCCCACACCAGCGGAACGGATTCGGCCAGCGCGATGGCGAGCAGCTTGGCGGGGTTGAGCGAGAGCTCTCTGTACGGCGAGCACGCCACCGCAACGTCGTCGAGAGCCGTCGCGACCGACTCCGCGTCGGTGTCAGGTCCCAGGTCCAGCCTGTCCAGGAACTCCAGCATGACCACGGCCGTCGCGAGCTGGTCGCCCGACGACGCCGGCAGGACGGTGGAGTGCCTGCCTGCCGCGTGCTCACTGACGAACGACCGCGGCGGGCAGGCCACGACCAGCTGACATCCGCGGCGTACGGCTTCGGCGACCGCAGAGGCAGTCCCCGTGTCAGCGCCCCCGGGGGCCAGGACGAGAACCAGGTCGAGCGCCCCCGCCCACCCGGGAAGACTCGGCCCGGGCCAGGCCACGAAGGGCACCGGACACCACGGCTCGAGAACCGCCCGCAGAAGTCGGGAGTCCGGCCCAGCAGCGACCACGGCGCGCGGTCGGGCCTCACCGCTGGCAGCAGCGACAGCGGAGGCGATGGTCTCCGCGGCGGCGCCGGCTTCACGGCGCACCCTGGCACCGGCCTCGGCCATGGCACGGAGAACATCGTCGGCTCCGGCCAGCGCGTCCTCGTCGTCGAGTCGCGTGTCGTCGAAGACGCTGGGCATCAGACCCCTTCGGGCTTGCGCGCCTCATCGACCAGGAGCACCGGGATATTGTCGCGGACCGGATAGGCCAACCGGCACGAGGTGCACACGAGCTCGGCCGCAGCTTCGTCGACGGCCAGCGCGCCGTGACAGTCCGGGCACACGATGACCTCGAGCAGAGCAGGGTCAAGGTTCAAGGGCGTGTTGTTCACGACTGGCTCCGGATGCTGGCCAGGACGTCGTCCCGCAGCCGCTGCATCGTGGGTTCGTCCTTGCCTTCGGCGTTCAGTCGGAGCAGCGGCTCGGTGTTGGAGGCGCGGACGTTGAACCACCAGTCCTCGTGAGTCACCGTCAACCCGTCGAGGTGGTCGATGCTTGCGCCGTCGACGCCGGCGTACTTCTCCTCCACCTCGTGCAACACGGCGTCCTGGTCCTCGACCTCGGAGTTGATCTCTCCGGATGCGGCGAAGCGTGAGTACTGCGTGAGCAGCGAGGACAGCGTCTCCTCACCACCGGCGAGTGCCGCGAGGGCATGCAATGCGGCCAGCATTCCAGAGTCGGCGCGCCAGAAGTCGCGGAAGTAGAAGTGACCGGAGTGCTCACCACCGAAGATCGCGTTCGTCTCCGCCATCGTCGCCTTGATGAACGAGTGTCCGACCCGGGTGCGGACAGGCACCCCGCCCAGCTCGGCGACGATCTCTGGCACGGACCTGGAGGTGATCAGGTTGTGGATCACGGTGGCCCCGGGCTCTTTGAGGAGCTCGCGCGCGGCGATGAGTGCGGTGAGAACCGAGGGACTCACGATCTCCCCGGCCTCGTCGACGAGGAAGCAGCGGTCCGCGTCACCGTCGAAGGCCAGCCCCAGATCGGCGCCCTCCTGACGCACCCGGTCCTGCAGGTCACGCATATTCGCCGCGTCGATCGGGTTGGCCTCGTGATTGGGGAAGTTACCGTCAAGCTCGAAGTACATCGCAACGACCTCGACGTCGAGCTTGGCGAGGACTGCGGGCGCGGTGTGGCCTGCCATGCCGTTTCCCGCGTCGACCACGACCTTGAGCCGGCGGCCCACGACCGGGACGAGGGAGACCAGGTGATCTGCGTAGTCGGAAAGCACGTCGACTTCGCTGATGCCACCCCGGCCGACCGCGTGGTCCTCGACGATCCGCTCACCTGAGGTCGCCAGGTCACGGACCTGGCTCAGCCCGGTGTCTAGACCGATCGGCACTGCCTCGGCGCGGCACAGCTTGATGCCGTTGTAGCGAGCCGGATTGTGGCTGGCAGTGAACATGGCACCGGGAAGACCGAGGTGTCCGGAGGCGAAGTACAGCTCGTCGGTCGACGCCAGGCCGATCATCACGACGTTTGCGCCCGCGCCTGTCGCACCGTCCGCGAAAGCCCGGGCCAGACCTGGTGAGGAGCTGCGCATGTCGTGCCCGACGACGACTGATCCGCCCGCTGCCTCCACGACGCGCACGAAGGCCGCCCCGATCGATCTGGCCAGATCCTCGTCGAGCTGCTCAGGGACGAGCCCGCGCACGTCATAGGCCTTGAAGATCTCCGGGGGCAGGGTCGGGTTCACTGGCTCGTTCGTCACTGACATGGCCCGAACCTTACCGGCCGGAGGGTAAGGCCGACGCGCTCAGGCCTCCGGCGTGGGGACGGCACGGAGATGGCCCCGCCGACCGGTCCCGCGGGGGTTGTCCGGTGCCGCTGACACGGTCTGCCGTGAGCCTTCGGGTTCGGAGGCAGGACGGGCTGCTTCTCGGACCGCGTCGGCGAGCGCGAGGAGGTCGTCGTTGGAGGGGCCTAGCGCGTCCGGATCCGGCGCGAGCCGAAGCACCTCCCACCCACGGGGAGCGCTCAGCCGCTCGCTGTGCGCCTCGCACAGGTCGTAGGCATGGGGCTCCGCGAAGGTCGCCAACGGCCCAAGGACTGCGGTCGAGTCGGAGTAGACGTAGGTCAAGGTGGCCACGGCTGAGCGCACGCAAGCGGTGCGCGAACAGCGGCGGGGAGCACTCACGACGCAGACCGTACCTCCTGACGACGCAGCCAGCCGTTAGGCTCGCGGTCGTGACGTCAGCCGAGGATTCCACCGTTCGGCGCACCGGCAAGAGCCGTGATCGCCGGGGACGCGGGATGCGCGGTCCCGGTGTCCTGCCCGGGCCGCACTCTCCGGCAGGTGTGCCGTTGCGGCGTAGCGCCCGGCAGGACTTCGACGCGATCGCGCTCGGCGTCGTCCACCGGCTCGACCGGACATGGCACCAGGAGCTCGGGCTGGTCGAGTTCGCGGTCGAGGAGGCCCCGCTGCTGCCCGACGACTGGATGGCGCCCACCATCCCGCTCGCTTCGCTGGTCCGCGGTTCGGGGAGTACGCCGACCCGTCTGGTGCTCTTCCGCCAGCCGATCGAGCTGCGGTGCGAGAACCGCGCAGAGCTGACCGCCATGGTGCTGACGGTGCTCGTCGAGCAGGTCTCTGAGCTTCTGGGCCGGCCTCCCGAGGAGATCCAGCCCGGCTACGAACCCGACGACGACCCGGACTGAGCCCCGGTCCAGTCGACCAGCTGAGATGGCGAGTCCCGAGCGCCTAGACCGCGCGCTTCTTCAGCTTGCGGCGCTCCCTTTCCGAGAGACCACCCCAGATGCCGAACCGCTCGTCGTGCTGGAGGGCGTACTCGAGGCAGTTCCCTCGCACGTCGCAGGTCAGGCACACTCGCTTGGCTTCTCTGGTGGAACCGCCCTTCTCCGGGAAGAACGCCTCGGGATCGGTTTGCGCACACAGGGCGCGCTCCTGCCAGCCGAGTTCCTCGGCCTCTCCGTCGAGTACATAGAGCTCACGCACGGCTTTCGCCCTTTCGACCCATGAGACCCTTGCGGATCCCCATTTGATGAAGCTCGTTGTCAGACGCTAGCGGCGATTCATTCCAAATGGACCGAAACGAATAACACTGTTGGAATTACACGTCTGTCGAAGCACGAAAGTCAAGCCCACATCTGATATAGACCGGCCCCCATGCCCATACTTGCGCCAGGGCGACCCCCGCCGAGAGCGCTCAGAGAGCCGAAGATGTCCAACCCAGCGAGTAGTCCAGCCGGCAGCAAGCCGGCGGACCGGGATCCAGCGGACCGGGATCCAGCGGAGAGAGCACCCTTCTCCCCAGCCAGGGTCGTCGTGCTGTCCGGCGGTTTCGGCGGCGCGCGGTTTGTCCAAGGGCTTCTACGCCTGGTCACGGACTCCGCCGCAGCCACCGAGGTCACCGTGGTGACGAACACGGCAGACGACCTGTGGGTGCACGGGCTCAAGGTGTGTCCCGACCTCGACACCGTCATGTACACCCTCGGCGGCGGCATCGACGACCAACGCGGATGGGGACGCACAGACGAGACCTGGAACGCCAAGGAGGAGCTGGCGGCGTACGGCGTCGAGCCTTCCTGGTTCGGGCTCGGAGACCGGGACCTGGCCACGCATCTGGTGCGCACGCAGATGCTCGACGCGGGCTATCGGCTCTCGGCGGTGACCTCGGCGTTGTGTGAGCGATGGAAGCCCGGGGTGACTCTGCTGCCGATGACCGACGAGCGGGTGGAGACCCATGTCGTGGTCGATGACGCTCAGGAGCCGTCGGGCCAGCGCGTGATCCACTTCCAGGAGTACTGGGTGCGACTGCGGGCGGAAGTGCCCGCCCGTGGGGTCGTCCCCGTCGGCATCGACGACGCACGCCCAGCTGCGGGCGTCCTCGAAGCCATCGCCGCGGCCGACCTGGTCCTGCTGCCACCGTCCAACCCCGTGGTGTCGGTCGGCACGATTCTCGGGGTTCCCGGGATTCGTCACGCAGTGCGCAGCACGGCCGCCCCCGTGGTGGGTGTGTCCCCGATCGTGGCCGGCACCCACGTCCGAGGCATGGCCGCCCAGATGCTCACTGCGATCGGCGTGGAGACCAGCGCCGCCGCCGTGGCCGAGCATTACGGCGCGCGTTCGCGCGGAGGAGTCCTGGACGGTTGGCTCGTCGACCCCGCGGACGAGGGCGACGTCGCGCGGGTGGAGGCCTCTGGGATCGCATGCCGGGCGGTGCCGTTGCTCATGACCGGGCCCGCGACCACCGCCCAGATGGTGCGCGAGGCCTATGCGTTGGCCCGCGCCGGCTCGAGCCGATGAGCACGGTGAACCTCGCCCTCACCTGTCTTCCGGTGACCGGCATCGGCGAGATCGGGGCCGGGGATGACGTGGCCGCACTGATCCAAGGCGCCCACCCGCTCGCCGAGGGAGACGTCCTCGTCGTGACCAGCAAGGTGGTCAGCAAGGCCGAGGGACGCGTGGTCGCCTCGGGCAAGGAGGCGGTGCTCGCCGACGAGACGGACCGGGTCGTGGCCCGCCGGGGAGGCACCTGGATCGTCCGCACCCATCACGGCCTGGTCCTGGCGGCGGCCGGGATCGACGCATCGAACACCGAGCTCGGCACGCTCGTGCTGCTGCCGGTGGACCCCGACGGCTCGGCTCGCGAGATCCGCGCACGCATCGCCCGCGACGGGAAGGGACCGAACGTCGCGGTCGTGGTCACAGACACGCTCGGGCGTGCCTGGCGCCACGGCCAGACCGACGTGGCCATCGGTGCCGCGGGTATCGAGGTCCTCCACGACTATGCCGGCACCCCCGACGGCTACGGCAACCAGCTCGCGGTCACAGCCCCCGCAGTGGCCGACGAGATCGCCGGAGCAGCGGATCTCGTCAAGGGGAAGCTGGACCGGTCCCCTGCGGCAGTGCTGCGCGGCCTGGGCAACCTGGTCCTCCCCCGCGGCGTTCACGGGCCCGGTGCTCGCGAGCTCGTTCGCGGGGAGGGAAGCGACATGTTTGGCTTCGGGGCCCGTGAGGCGGTGCTCGCGGCCGTGCAATCGGATCCTCGGGACCTGCGTGGCTTCGGGACCGCTGCCTCCTCCGTTGATCTGGTCGCCGTACTCCGAGCAATATGTCCCTCCGCCGCGGTGGTCGTCAGCGAGGGCGGTCAGGGACCGACGACCGCGAGCGTCGAGGTTCACCTCACCGCCGGCTCCGGAGAGGACGCCCAGCGCTCGCTCGGCGGGAATGAGGCACGAGTCACCTTCGTGGCGTTCTCGATGGGCTGGACGTGCCAGGAGCCCACCGACCCGGTGTCCGGGACGGATGTCGCGCTGCGCTTCTGCGCGTCGACTCCGTAGACTTCCCCAGACATTCGACCGGGAGAGAGCCTGAGACGTGGGCACATCGAGCAAGGCCAGCAAGAGCGAGGTGAAGGACCGCCGCGCCGTCGTCGAGAAGATGCGGCGCGACCAGGAGCGTGCCGAGAAGAAGCGGACCTACGCGATCATAGGTGCCTGCGTGGTCGTGGGCCTGGTCATCATCGGCCTCGGTGCCTATCCCCTCTTGAAGCAGAACCGGGCCGCTGCAGGCGAGCTGGCGACGATCGGGGTGCCCTCCGCCAAGGCCGGCTGCCAGAAGATCCAGACGGCGCCCGCGACTGGAGGCGCGAACCACAGACCCGAGGGCGAGCAAGTCTTCTATGAGGAGTCACCGCCCGCCTTCGGGCCGCACTACCCGACCACTGCGCCGATGTCCGGAAAGTTCTACGCCGGCGACGACCGGCCCGAGATCGAGTACCTCGTCCACAACCTCGAGCACGGCTACACCATCATGTGGTACGACGACACGATCGCGGAGGACGAGGACCTGCTCAACGAAGTCCGTGCGATCTCGCAGAAGTTCGCCGGCACCTCCGACCCCCGCAGCAAGTTCATCGTCGCGCCATGGACTTCCGACGACGGGGACGCTTTCCCGGGCGGGGCCCACGTCGCACTCACCCACTGGTCGGTGGGTGGCAGCACCGAAAATGGCACCGGTGAGCAGCAGGGCATCTGGAGCTACTGTGACAAGCCGAGCGGTGAGGTCGTGGCCGAGTTCGTCCAGGACTACCCCTACAGCGACGCGCCCGAGCCCAACGCCATCTGACGTCTAGTCGAGCCGGCTTCCCAGCCGGCCGACCCCCCCCCGGCGGCATCCCGCCGGCTCACCCCTCGGCGGGGACGGAGGAGGCTCTGATGGGTGATCTTCTCAGCCTCCTCGGCATCGCCTTCGCGTCTGCACTCGTTCCGATCTTCAACGTCGAGGCGTATCTCGGAGTGCGCGCCGCCTTCTCGGACGAGACCGACGCGTGGCTGCTGGGTCTCGTGGCAGCCCTCGGCCAGATGGTGGGCAAGACGATCTGGTACTACCTCGGGGCCAGCTCGCTGCACTGGGGGTGGGTGAGACGGAAGATGGAGAAGCCGAAGCAGCAGGCCCGGCTGAAGAAGTGGCGGACCAGGACCGACGAACGGCCCGTTCTGGCAGGCGCACTCACCTTCTGGTCCGCTTTCACCGGCTTCCCCCCGTTCGCGATCCTGTCCGTGCTCGCGGGCCAGCTGAAGATGAACTACGCGCTCTTCCTGACCCTCGGCCTGGCCGGACGCTGGCTGCGCTTCGCCTCCATCCTCGGCGGTGTGGACTGGCTGCACCGGCTCGGATGACTACGAGGCGTCACCGCCGCAGGGGACCCGCTCGTTTTCTAGTCGCCCGTCCGGACTTATCTGCGCTTCGTCTCCCACAGCCACCGCCCGAAGCTCCGCTCGTGCACCTATCGACGCGCCCGGGCCGACGACCGAGTCCACCACGACGGCGTCGGCACCGACCGACGCGTCGGCCATGAGCACGGTTCCCGACACCAGCGCCCGCGCTCCGACACGCACCCTCTCGGCGACCAGCGACCCTCCGTTGACGGTGGCGCTCGGCGCCACCTGTGCCGTCGCGTCGAGACGGGCGTCGGCCGGTCCGGTCTCCATGGCGGGGCTCGATGCCACTCCGAGAACGAGGTCCTTCGACGCGGCGACCAGGGCATCGGGAGTCCCCACGTCACGCCAGTAGGCGTTGTCCACGAAGGCCATGACGAGGCTACCCGCCTCCACCAGGTCGGGAAAGGTCTCTCGCTCCACCGAGACCACCCGGCCCTCGGGGATGGTGTCCACGACGCGACGCCGAAAGATGTAGCAGCCCGCGTTGACCCGGTTGGTGACCGGAGTTCCCGACTTCTCCACGAACCCCAGGACGCGTCCGTGCGCGTCAGTGGGCACGCTGCCGAACGGCCTCGCGTCAGCGACCTCCACCAGGTGCAGGGAGACGTCGACCTCGCGGCCCTGGCGCGCGACGTCGAAGTCGGCCAGCTGTGCCCGGAGGTCATGGCCGGAGAGGATGTCGCCGTTGAGAATCACCACCGCACCGCCGGGGTCGTTTCCGAGGACGTCGGCCACGTTGCGGATCGCTCCACCGGTCCCGAGCGGTTCCAGCTCCTGGACGTAGTCGAGACTGACGCCCCACCGGCTGCCATCTCCCAGCACCGGCTGGAACCGGTCGGCGTGGTAGGAGGTGGCCAGGACGATGTGGCCCACGCCGAGCCGGGCCAGACGCACGATCTGGTGCTCCAGGAATGGCACCCCACCGACGTTGAGAAGGTGCTTGGGGTGTCGGGCGGTCAGCGGCAGCAGCCGGGTCCCGAAACCCCCTGCGACGATGACCGCCTCGACCTGTGACATGCGGGCATCCTGCCAGTTTCGTAGAGTGCACCCAATGAGCACCTCGACCTCTGCCGCGACTTTTCCCGCCCTGGTCAGCACCGTGCTGCGATCGGACGCGTCCCGCCCGCTGGTGACCTTCTACGACGACGCGACCGGTGAACGCGTGGAGCTCTCGGTGGCGACGTACGCCAACTGGGTCGACAAGACTGCAGGGCTGGTCCTGGAGGAGCTCGAGGTCACACGGGGAGGGCTGGTTCTCCTTGACCTCCCTACTCATTGGCTGGGAGCCGTCTGGCTGGGCGCCGCATGGACCGTCGGGTTGTGCGTCACCACCGATCCGGAACTGGCCGGGAACGCTGATCTCGTCGTCTGCGGACCCGACGGCGTCGACGC
Source organism: Actinomycetota bacterium (assembly GCA_030859325.1). Lineage (GTDB taxonomy): Bacteria > Actinomycetota > Actinomycetes > Propionibacteriales > Nocardioidaceae > Nocardioides_C. Next base: position 5,479 of record JALZKI010000023.1, on the reverse strand, counting down.
CTACGCCGCGGAGGCTGAAGGCTCCGCCGGGCCACTCGCAGATCGAGCTGTGGTGGCTATCTCGCTCCGCCCCCTCGGTGGACGGTTCGTCCAGACGCTGCCGAGCGGAGTCGTCGACTACGGGGCTGTCGTACTGGCCCAACCCGACACGTTCGTGGGCTACGACCCTCCGTGCGGAGACGACGCGGCCTGGCGGGCCGGTGGGCGGTCGCTCTCACAGACCGACCTGCTGGCCTCGGTTGCGCAAAGACCTGTAGTGGGGCGGAAGGGTCGGCTCTTGACCGACGTCAACCCGTGTGGACCGTTGGGCCCTGCCACCCTGCTCTCCGCACTGGCGAGGGACGCGGCCACCATCTGGGTGGCCAACCCGGACGAGTCGTCCTGGCAGCACAGGTACGACGTGGAGCGGGCAACCGCCGAGCTACGGGCGCCCCGCTCCGCGTGATGCGCAGGAGCAGTCAGCCGCCGAGGTCGTAGGAGGAGAAGCCTTCGGCGATGAACCGCCGCGGGGCGAACCCCTCGTCGGTCCCCGGCATCAGGAAGAGCCTGCCGGTTGCCTTCTCCCGCGCGATGAGGTCGGGCTGCTTGTCCGCGTTGGCATCTCCCACGTTGAGCATCCAGTCGTACCTGTCGGTCGATCCCGTGCTCAACCGAGATGTCACCGACGACTCGGCCGGCCGGCTGGCCAGGAAGCCGGAGCTGCCGTCTCCCGGATAGGTGCGCATGGAGCCGCCCTGTGGGCGGCCCACCAGGTCCTCCCGGCCGTCACCGGTGACGTCACCGACCGGTGAGATCGCCGAGACCGATCCCCATCCTGGTCCGGCGAGAACCGGTTGCCCGAAGTGACTCTTCCCGTCGCCCTTGCGCAGATACATCCGTCCCGAGCTGGCCGAGCGGGTCATCAGGTCGCCGTTCCCGTCGCCGTTCCAGTCGCCCACGTTGAGCAGCAGGTCGGCCGTGTCCACGACCTCTCCGGTGTCGTCGATGCCGGAGATGTTCTTGCGGCCGGTGTTGGTGAACCCGACGAGCCGTCCCGAGGGTTGCCGACCGACCAGGTCGGACCGTCTGCTCCCGGCCACCTGCCCGGGAGCGGTCAGGAAGTCCAGGTCCTTGAACTCGTGGAACGGTCCGACGCGCTCTCGCAGGCCGCCCCGCCCGTCGCCGGGATAGATGTAGGTCAGCTTCGAGGTCGCGTTTCTGGCGACCAGGTCACCCTTCCCGTCGTTGGTGAGATCACCGATGCCGGTGAGTATGTCGAAAACGTCCCACTGGCCGGGTAGCCGTCGGGGTTGTCCCAGAGCAGCGCTCGTTCCGGAGAACAGGTCGAGTGTGCCCGCGCGGTTCCGTGCGGCGAGGTCGAAGGTGCCGTCGCCGTCCAGGTCACCCACGCCGAGGGTCCGGTTGTAGTTCCATTCCGAGGAAAGGCGACGTCTGGTCGAGAACCCGCCGTGGCCGTCCCCAGGATAGAGGAACAACGCTCTGGTGGACTCCGTGCGGGCCACCAGGTCGTTGTTGCCGTCGCCGTCGAAGTCGCTCACGCTGGTGAGCTGGTCGGAACCGGAGAACCTCCCGGTGGAGGCGGCGGCATCCTGGAAGCCACCGGTACCGTCGCCGGGGTAGATGCCGGTCGACTTCGAGCCCTTGTCACGTGCGACCATGTCGGCGATGCCGTCTCCGGTAAGGTCCCTCGAGCCGGCGATCAGGTCCATGCCGTCCCAGTTCTGCCCAGCGGGCTCCCCGGGTTCGAAGGCGAGCTGCCCTCCGGTGCGGACGACGGAGATCTCGTCGGACACCTTGTCGCGGACGGCCAGGTCCGGCCATGAGGACCCGGCGAGGTCGGCCGAACGCTTCGGCTCGACCGGCGGCTCCTGCTCCGGTGGGGGCTCAGGGTCCGTCGTCTCGGTCTGGTACTTGCGGGCCAGCGTGCGGATGGCCGGCAGCTTCGCATACAGGTAGCGGCCGGGACAGGCGGTCTGACCTGCGTCGCGGTGACCGTTGATCGCCTCGAAGTAGCTCGAGCCGACCCGCTGGCGGGTGGAAGCCGCGTTGACGCCGTGCAAGGACAGCTTCCACGCGAAGAGCCGACCGTAGGCGTCGAGCATCGCAGCGGATGGCTGCGCGATGTCGAAGTTGCCCACCGCCGACATCGCGAACGAGTACTCGTTGTAACCCAGAGTGTGTGCACCCACGACGGGCCGGTCGACGCCACCGTAGCGCCCCTCCCAGATACGGCCGAAGCGGTCGACAAGGAAGTTGTAGCCGATGTCGCTCCACCCTTGGGACTGGGTGTGGTAGGCGTAGATGCCCCGCAGGAGCGCAGGAACCTGCTCGGCTGTGTAGCCGTTGGCGTTCACCGTGTGGTGGACGAAGCCCGCGCTGATCGTGCCGTAGCGAAGCGACCCGGGGTCCCGCATCCGTTCATCGGCACCCCACTGTGCGCGCGAGTAGATCCTGGGCTTGGACACAGACGCTGCGGCAAGGGCAGTGTCGGCAGACGCCAACGAGGCACTTCCGTCGGTCTCGCCGGGAATCGCGGTATCGATCGCAGGTTGCTCGACGGCGGAGGCAGCCGTCTCGCCCGGGTCGACAATGACCACCGCCATCTCCTGCGGAGCCTCACCAGAGTCGGTCGTGGCCTTCACCTGGACCTCGTCCACCTCGCCGACGACGATCGGTTCGGTGCCCGACCGGATCTTGCTGCTCTCCACGCTCCACGGGTCGGGACCGTGTTCTGGGTCGTACTCCGCGGCTTCCCATGCCGACCAGTCGCCGTCCTCGAAGGTGCGTACCGAGACCGCGATGTACTCGTCGTCCCCAATCGCACCCTCGTCCCAGGTGACCCCGACGGTGGCGTAACCGGTCACCGGTGCAGGCGCGCTCAACGCGGCGAGCTGTTGCCTCGCCTTCTGCCGTTTCCTCGCGTCGTGCGTGACAGCATCGAGACCTGCCGGGTCGACGCCTTCGACCGGAACCTCGCTCACGTCCGGCCGCACCGGCTCGGTGGCTACCAGCGAGGCTGTCGCCGGCCTCCCCGACAGGTCGCCGACAGGTCGCTGTGGGTGAGGAGCCACGATGTCGAGGGACACCATGCTCGCGGCCGGTACGGCGACAGCGAGAACCGTTCCCGCTACCAGCGTCTGCCGGCACAACATGATAAGGCGGTTCTTGTTCTCAGGCATTCGCAAGCGCTCCCAAGCGGGTCATTTGCACATGAGGAACAAATGTCACATTGGTACCAAGGGTCCGCAAGCGTTTTCCACAAACTACAATCCTGTGATTCCCAGAATCAGGGCTTGGCGAACAACACCGGCGCAACGGTCGCTCAGACGTCCGCGCCGATCTCGTCGTCCTCGGGACGAGCGTCGCTCGCGTCGTACTTCAGGTAGTGGATGCCGTCGTCCACCGGCCCGTCGAAGCCGAGCCGGCCCTTGTCGAGCACCAACGCACGGTCGCACATGCGGCGCACTGAGCCGGGGCTGTGGCTGACGTAGAAGAGGGTGCGGCCCTCGGCCTTGATCTCTTGCATCCGTGCGAGGCACTTCTTCTTGAACGGCTGGTCGCCGACGGCGAGCACCTCGTCGGCCAGGAAGATATCGGACTCGGCGAAGGCGGCGACCGCGAACCCGAGCCGGGCGCTCATGCCCGAGGAGTAGAGACCCGTCGGGGTGTCCAAGAACTTTCCGACGTCCGCGAAGTCGATCATCTGGTCGAACTTGCGCTTGGTCTCCGCCTCGCTCATGCCGAGGATGGCCGCGTTCAGGTGGACATTGTCGCGACCTGTCAGCTGAGGGTGGAACCCGGCGCCGGCTGCGATCAGCCCGGCGATCCGGCCGCGCGTGAGCACCTTGCCGCCGTCGGGATGCATCACGCCCGAGATGAGCTTGAGCAGGGTGCTCTTACCCGAGCCGTTGAGCCCCATCAGCCCGATCGCCTCGCCCTGTCGAACTGTGAAGGAGACGTCGTCCACAGCGAGGAACGTGTCGCTGAGCGGTCGGCGCCGTAGCGCCGCGATCGTTATCTGCTTGATCGTGCGGTGGTACTGCATCGTGAACCGCTTGCTGACGCCGTCAACGACGATCGACTCGCTCATCCGGTGGCCATCACAGACGCTCCGCGAACTTGCCCTCGAGCCGGGAGAAGACCCACTGGCTGAACCCAAGGATGACGACGCAGACCGCGAGCACGATCAGGCCCCTGGTGAGCAGATGGTCGGGCATCACCGGCTGCAGCTTCGCCTCCGCGGGGACCGTCGGGACCCAGAACAGCTGCTGGAACAGGATCACGCCGTTCGCAATGGGGTTCGCGAGGTAGACCTGCTCCCAGATCGAGCCCTGGAACAGCTCCTTGATCCTGTCGTAGGGGTAGATCATCGGCGCCGACCACGTCACGAAGATGGAGAACGTCTGGACGACGTTCTGAAAGTCGCGGAAGAACACGTTTGCCGCACTGAACAGCAGCGCCAGAGACATGCCGAAGGTCGCGATGATCAGGAAGCCGATCGCCCCGGCTGCGAAGTCCGCGGGGGTCGGGCTCCAGCCGTACATCAGTGCACCTGTGATCAGAATCACCAGCTGCGGAAGCGTGTGGTAGGCCGAGACCAGCATGGAGGCCACCGGGAACATCTCCCGAGGCATGCTGAGCTTGGCGATGAGGCCCTTGTTCCGCACGATCGACCTGGTTCCGGAGGAGAACGTCTCGGTGAAGTAGTTCACCATCACCATGCCGGCGAAGATGTGCAGCGGAAAGTGCTCCACGCCGCGGTTCAGATTGAAGACGTAGCCGATCACCAGGAAGTAGGCGAGGAACCGGACCAGCGGCTGGATATAGGACCAGAAGATGCCCAGGAACGAGCCCTGGTACCTCGCCTGCAGCTCCTTGCGGACCAGCAGCCTGAGCAGGTAGCGCTCGCGGAAGACGTTGTGCAGTCCGCCGTAGTCGCCGGGCGGCACCAGCGGCGCGTCGGGAACGCGGTCGGGGTCGACCACATGTGTCGTCGTCATGAGCTGTGCCTACTCGTCGACTCCGCCGCTGACCAGCGACTCACCACTGGAGAAGTGCGGCTCGAGCTTGTTGTCGAACATGGACAACGCGGATCCGATCGCCATGTGCATGTCGAGGTACTTGTAGGTCCCCAGCCGGCCACCGAACAGGACGTTGGGCTCTGCATCTGCCAGCTTGCGGTACTTGAGCAGCTTCTCGCGGTCCTCGGCGGTGTTCACGGGGTAGTACGGCTCGTCTCCCTCGCCGGCGAAACGGGAGAACTCACGCATGATGACCGTCTTGTCCGACGGGTAGTCGCGCTCGGGGTGGAAGTGCCGGAACTCGTGGATCCGGGTGAACGGCACGTCCGGGTCGGGATAGTTCATCACCGAGGTGCCTTGGAAGTCACCGCTGCCGACGACCTCGCGCTCGAAGTCCAGCGTCCGCCAGGAGAGCTTTCCCTCGGAGCTGCCGAAGTACTCGTCGACCGGGCCGGTGT
>JALZKI010000004.1 GCA_030859325.1 Actinomycetota bacterium | reverse complement strand
CAGTCGTCCGCCACATCTCCGACCGGGTGTTGGTGATGTACCTGGGCAAGGCGGTCGAGGTCGGCGACGAGTCACAGATCTACGAAAGCCCAACGCATCCCTACACCCAGGCGCTGCTCTCAGCAGTGCCGGTGCCGGACCCGCGCCTGCGAGGCAGTCGTGACCACATCATCCTCGAGGGCGATGTGCCCAGCCCCGCCAACCCGCCGTCAGGCTGCCGTTTCCGCACCCGGTGCTGGAAGGCCGAGGACCTGTGCGCCACCGAGGAGCCGCTGCTGGTGGTCAGAGACTCGTCAGCGCACCCGTCGGCCTGTCACTTCGCCGCGGAGCGAGACGTTCTCCACGCGGTCGAGCGGCCTTCTCCAGAGGCCGGCAGCGCGCCCGCTGCTTCTGGTCCCTCTCCAGAAGCTGGGCGGTCGGACGTATGAACTGGTTGAGGCCACGTGCGGCGGTGAGCATGCTCGTCATCCTCGGGCTCAGCTCTGGGGCTTGCACAGGAGCCTTGGTGCCCGGCGCCGGGTCGCGACCGGCGGCCCCATCAGCTGCCTCTTCTCAGGGCTCGTTGGTCCCAGGTGCTCCCAGGTGGCAGTCTCGATCGGGACTGAGCGTTCCTCGCGACGACTTCGCGACAGCAGTGGTCGACAAGGAGATCTGGGCCTTCGGTGGGATGAGCGGGGATCGAGGTACCCGCCTCGACTCCATCGAGATCTATGACACTCGGTCGGGAGACTGGCGCGTGTCCGAACAGACGATGCCAGAGGGCCTCGCCTCGTTCGAGGGCGCAGCGGTCGGGAAGGACGTGTTCCTGTTCGGTGGACTCGACGCGACCAGCCGGGCAAGCGACTTCTCGGCCGTTCTCGACACCTCGACCGGGAAGTGGCAGAAACTGCCGCCCCTTCCCACGCCTCGGTACGCGCACACGGTCACCCTTCACGAGGGGCTCATCTACGTGATCGGTGGCGAGGGCGCCCACGGCCCGGTCGAGACAGTCGACGTGTTCGATCCGAGCACAAGGTCCTGGTCGACTGGTGCACCGATGCCCAAGGCCCGTGGCTCACATGATGCGGTTGCGGTGGACGAGGAGATCTACGTGCTCGGCGGATGGCTGAACTCCGGACCGACCGACCTGGTGCAGACCTACGATCCCGTAGCCGACGAGTGGGCACCCGCCGAGCCCCTGCCAGAGCCGGTATCGCGAGCCGGTGCCGCGCTTCTCGACGGCCGGCTATGGGTGTCGCGTCACCAGTTCTCCTCGGTGCTCGACATCGACGAGGGGACGTGGTCGCCGGCCAACCCGCTTCCGGTGTCTCGACATGGACTCGGCTACGTGGCCGTCGGCTCCAGCGTCTACGCCGTCGGGGGTTGCACCGAGTCTCCGTTGCGTGACGTCCGAACCGTCGACGCGTTCGAAGCCGGCTGAGAGTGCGGTCGTGGCCCCCGTCGACGCCATGGTGAGGGAAGGGCGAGCCCGGATGCGTGCGAAGAACAAGGCCTTGTTGGGAGTCGTCGCGGCGGTCGCGGCGCTCGCTGTCGGCGCCGGCTGCACCGGAAGCAGTGACGAGCCGACCGGCCGGGACACCAAGGCAGAGGACGCTGCTGCCCAACCCGCCCAACCTGCCAAGGACGTGGACGCAGCAATGCCCGCGGCGGTTCCCCCGAAGGCCGCACAAGGCGGGACGCTGACGGTGGGCACGGCTCAGGTCCCTCCCAGCTTCGACCCGACACAGGCCTACTACGGCGACTCGGTTGCCATCCTCAAGGGCCTCGTGACCCGCTCCTTGACACAGCTGGTCGACGTGGACGGGCAGATGGTGCTGATGCCCGACATGGCAACCGACCTCGGGCGGCCGAACGAGACCAACACCGAATGGACCTTCACGCTCAAGAAAGGCCTGAAGTACGAGGACGGGTCGGAGGTCAAGACAGCTGACGTGGTATATGCGATCGAGCGGACTTTCGCGACCAGTGAGCTCCCGGGGGGCCCGCCGTACAACAAGATGTTCTTCCTTGACGGCGCCACGTACAAGGGCCCCTTCTCGGACGTCGAGAACTACCGGGGTGTAGTGGCCGACGGAAGAGACATCACGCTGAGAATGGCACGACCGTTCCCGGACATGGACTACTACGCATCGTTCCCGGCCTTCACTGCCATCCCACGAGAACGCGACAACCCGTCGACCTACGGCACTCGCCCGTTGGCGACCGGACCGTACAAGTTCGCCGACTACCAGCCCGGGGTCTCGCTCAGTCTGGTCAAGAACCGGCACTGGGAGGGTTCCACCGATCCTGGGCGCATCCAAGCTGTCGACCGTTGGACGTTCACCTTCGGGGAGGACTCGGTCGCCCTCGAGCAGGCCCTCGTGGACGACGCCGGCAGGGCACAGACGATGCTCTCCTACGACAACGTGTCACCGGCCGCGTACCGTGCGATTCGCACTAAGGACAGCGCCCGGCTGGTCACGGGCACTTCCCCGTGCACCCATATGTGGTATCTGGACATGACCCGGATCACTGACCTCAAGGTGCGTCAGGCGATCGGCTGGGCCTACCCCTACCGGCGCGTCTGGCGTGCCGGAGGTGAGATCGCGGGAGTCACCCGCCTCGGCGGTACGACGATCCTTCCGCCCGGAACGATCGGACGCAAGAGCTTCGATCCGTTGGGCAACGAGGGCACCCGCACCGACCCAGAGGAGTCCCGGAAGCTGCTGAACGCGGCCGGGCACGAGCCGGGCGACTACGAGATCAAGTTCCTCTTCGCCACCGACGACGAAGAGTCGGTGCACATCAAGGACGAGATCGTCGAGGGCCTCGAGGCCGGCGGCTTCAAGGCCACGCCGATCGCGTCGACGACGTACGAGCTCCGTTCCGACCGGACGGGATACGACTCCCAGGTCAACGTCCGTTCCACTGGATGGTGCTCGGACTGGCCGACAGGCGGTTCGGTATTTCCCAGTCAATGGTCGGGTGACCTTGTCGGGCGGCAGGGGATGCCGAACCCGGCCAACTTCGACGAGGCCTATGCAGACAGGGAACAGCGCCGCATTCTCGGCACGCTCAGTCCGGAGGAGGCTGCTCAGGCCTGGGGCGAGCTGGACGAGATGATCATGACGAGGTCCTTCCCTGCCGTCGTCACCGGCTACTCCGGCACCGCAACCATCCATGGCTCCCGCGTAGGCGGGATGGAGGACGACGGTGTCAGCGGCATGCCACCCTTCAACCGTATGTATGTCATCGAATGAGACGTCGAAGGGCCAAACGGGAGGAGTGGGGGTCGTAGGGTTTCCGACTGTGGATGGGCTCTTCGAGTACGGACCTGACGAAACTGGCGCAGGCGGTGGCGCGCCTGCCGGTGACCGTTCGGGCTCAGGAGGCGCCCTGGCCGCAAGCATGCACTCCTCGGCGCCGCTCGCTGTTCGGATGCGCCCTCGAACGCTCGACGAGCTGGCCGGGCAGCAGCACCTGTTGGCGGCCGGCTCACCGGTACGCCGCCTCGTGGAGGCCGACCAGCCGATGTCCCTGCTCCTGTGGGGGCCGCCGGGAACGGGGAAGACGACCGTCGCCTCCATCGTGAGCGGGCAGACCGACCGTCGCTTCGTCGAGGTGTCCGCGGTCTCCGCCGGCGTCAAGGAGGTTCGCGCTGCCATCGACTCGGCGCGCGCGGAGCTCGCCCGGGGTGGACGCGAGACCGTGCTGTTCGTCGACGAGGTGCACCGGTTCAGCAAGGCCCAGCAGGACGCGTTGCTGCCCGGTGTGGAGAACCGGTGGGTCACGCTGGTCGCGGCCACCACGGAGAACCCCTTCTTCTCGGTGATCTCCCCGCTGCTCTCGCGCTCCCTCCTGCTCACCTTGGAGCCACTGACCGACGACGACGTCGCAGGTGTGATCGACTCCGCGCTCACCGACGCACGAGGGCTCGGTGGCTCCGTGCGACTCGACGACGACGCCCGCGACCATCTGGTCCGGCTGGCCGGTGGGGACGCCAGGCGAGCGCTGACCTACCTCGAGGCCGCGGCCGGTGCGGCCACCTCCAACGGAAACGAGCTCGTGGATCTACAGACCACCGAGACGGCGGTGGACCGGGCGGCAGTCAGGTACGACCGCCAGGGGGACCAGCACTACGACGTGACCAGCGCGTTCATCAAGTCCATCCGCGGGTCCGACGCCGACGCTGCTCTGCACTACCTGGCGCGCATGGTGGAGGCGGGGGAGGACCCCAGGTTCATCGCCCGACGCCTGGTGATCCTCGCCAGCGAGGACATCGGTCTCGCGGACCCCACAGCACTGACCACCGCGGTGGCCGCTGCACAGGCCGTGCAGCTGATCGGGATGCCCGAGGGCCGCCTCAACCTGGCGCAGGCCGTGATCGCGCTGTCCCTGGCACCGAAGTCGAACGCGGTGATCAAGGCGATCGACGCCGCGTCCGCCGACGTGCGGGCCGGCCAGATCGGCCCAGTGCCCAGCCACCTGCGCGACGCGCACTACTCGGGCTCGAAGAAGCTGGGCCACGGCAAGGGGTACCAGTACGCACACGACGCGCCCTTCGGGATCGCAGAGCAGCAGTACGCCCCTGACGCCGTCGACGCAGCGACCTACTACGAGCCGACAACCCTCGGTGCCGAAGCCGGTGTCAAGCAACGATGGGAGCGGATCCGCAAGCGCGTTCGTGGCTCAAGGTAGGGTCGGCAGCTATGGAATCCGGACTTTCGGTGGGCTCGGTCGGGGCCGTTGCCCTGCTGGTTGCCCTCCTGGTTGTACTCCTGGGCATGCTGGCGTTCCTGGCGCGCCAGGGCCGCCGGACGCGGCAGGAGCTCGCCGCGTCCAACACCGAGATCAGCTCGCTGCATGCCAGGGTGGCCGCCCTGTCGCAGGAGGTCGAGACCACTCGCGGGACGCCCGGGGGAGGTCCCGCCGTAGGCGCCGCCGATCCCATGACCGAGTACGTCATCACCTCCGCCGGGGCCTCGACAGGCTCGAACGCTGGAGGCGAGGTCCCTACCAGGGTCGTGCTCTCCGCGACCCTCGGCGAGCCGCTGGTCAAGGCCATGGCGTTCGGGTACGGCGTACGGCGCGCTCTCGCACCGGCGACGCGCAACCGGATCGCCTTCGAGATACGTCAGGAGACCAAGCGCGCCCGCAAGCAGCGCAGGCTCGCCCGAAAGCGATCCCAGAAACAGACCCAGCAACGAGCCCGGCAACGAACCCAGCGCGAAACCGCGCGGCAGGGTCGACGCCACACAGAGGCGGCATGACTTCGCGCGAACGTTCCCTTGGCTCGTGCATGCCTCGGGAAGCTGGATGAGGCGCGGGTTCTGGTTCGCCGTCGGTGCGGCCAGCGGTGTCTACGTGCTGACCAAGGCGCGGCGCACCGCAGAGTCTTTCACCCCGGAGGGCCTGCGCGACCGGCTCGCCGGGCTTTCTGTGGGCGCGCACCTGTTCGGCACAGAGGTCAGGACCGAGATGGTCGTCCGGGAAAGGGAGTTGCGCCAGCGGTTGAAACTGGAGGTGTCAGGTCGCGACGCTATCGAGACGGCGAACCCGGACACACCAGCAGACACACCAGCAGACACAACAAGGAGCAGCAGCTGATGGACACCGCGGAGATCCGTCGACGGTTTATCGCCCATTTCGAGGGACGTGACCATCAGCCGGTCGCCTCGGCACCCTTGCTGCTCGACGACCCGAACCTGCTGTTCGTCAACGCCGGCATGGTGCCGTTCGTGCCGTACTTCCTCGGTCAGCAGACCGCGCCGTACACGCGAGCGGTGAGCGTGCAGAAATGTGTGCGGACCAATGACATCGAGGAGGTCGGGAAGACCGATCGGCATGGCACGTTCTTTCAGATGAACGGGAACTTCTCCTTCGGCGACTACTTCAAGGAGGGTGCCATCGGCTACGCCTGGGACCTCGTGACGAAGTCGCCGAGCGACGGTGGCTACGGGCTGGACGAGTCGAGGCTGCATGTCTCGGTGTTCCAGGACGATGACGAGTCGGTGGCCTTGTGGAGAAGGATCGCGGGCCTGCCGGACGAGCGGATCCATCGCCTCGGGATGGCCGACAACTACTGGTCTATGGGCGTACCGGGACCCTGTGGACCCGACTCCGAGATCTTCCTCGACCGCGGGCCGGAGTTCGGCCCCGAGGGCCCCATCGAGGAGGCTGGTGACCGGTACATGGAGTTCTGGAACCTGGTCTTCATGCAGAACCTCCGCGGTGAGGGCGGCAAGGGCAAGGAAAGCTACCCGATCCTCGGTGAGCTCCCGAACAAGAACATCGACACCGGCATGGGTCTCGAACGGATGGCCATGCTGCTGCAGGGCAAGGGCAGCATCTACGAGATCGACGAGGTCTACGCCGTCCTGCACCGGGCCGGCGAGCTCGCCGGGAAGGTCTACGGTGACAACCGTGCCGACGATGTCAGGCTTCGCGTCGTCGCCGACCACGTGCGCAGCGCGATGATGTTGATCTCCGACGGTGTGACACCTGGCAACGAGGCGCGTGGTTACGTCCTACGACGCCTGCTCCGTCGCGCCGTCCGCTCGATGCGCCAGCTCGGCATGGAGGACCGTACGCTTCCCGAGCTGCTGCCTGTCAGCCGCGACAAGATGAGGCTTTCCTATCCAGAGCTGGAGACGGACTGGGAGCGCATCTCGACGATCGCCTACGCCGAGGAAGACGCCTTCCGGGAGACCCTGCGCACCGGTACCTCCATGTTCGACATGGCTTCGACCGCGGCGAAGTCCGCCGGCGAGCGGGAGCTCTCTGGAAGCAGGGCGTTTGCCCTGCACGACACCTACGGCTTTCCGATCGAGCTCACCCTCGAGATGGCGGCCGAGCAGGGGCTCACGGTCGACGAAGCGGGTTTCCGCCGTCTGATGGGCGAGCAGCGCGCCCGGGCCAAGGCCGATGCGAGGTCGAAGAAAGGCGTGCACACCGATACCGGCGCCTACCGCGACGTGGTGGACCGTCTGGGGGCGGCGGTGGAGTTCACCGGCTACGACGAGGTGGTCACCGAGGCCACGGTCCGCGGCATCATTCGCGGTACGACGGGCGCCGGGCTGTCGCAGGCTGCTCGCGAGGGCGACGAGATCGAGCTGGTCCTGGACCGCACCCCGTTCTACGCCGAGGGTGGCGGCCAGCTGGCGGACCAAGGTGTCGTGCAGCTGACGAGCGGGGCGCGGATGCACGTGCTCGACGTCCAGTCCCCGATTTCCGGACTCATCGTGCATAAGGCGGTCGTGCTCTCCGGTGAGGTCAGTGAGGGGGAGCCCGCACAGGCGCTGGTCGACATCGAGCGACGCAAGTCCATCAGCCGGGCGCACACCGCGACCCACATGGTGCACAAGGGGTTCCGTGAGGCGCTGGGGGAGACCGCGACCCAGGCCGGGTCGGAGAACGCCCCGGGCCGGTTCCGTTTCGACTTCTCCGCCACGGGCGCGGTACCTGCCTCAGCGATGTCCGACGTGGAGGCCCGCGTGAACGACCTCGTGCTCGCCGACCTCGCGGTGAACGCGGAGGTGATGACGCAGGACGAGGCCCGAAGATCCGGCGCGATGGCGCTGTTCGGCGAGAAGTACGGCGACGCCGTGCGCGTCATCTCGGTCGGTGACTGGGCACGTGAGCTCTGCGGCGGCACCCACGCCGGTCGCTCGGGACAGCTCGGCGTGATCAAGCTGCTCGGTGAGTCCTCGATCGGGTCCGGCGTACGACGTGTCGAGGCGCTCGTGGGGGGTGACGCCTACCGGTTCCTTGCCCGCGAGCATGTGCTTGTCGCGCAGCTCAGCGAGGCGCTGAAGGCACGCCCCGAGCAGCTACCCGAGCGTGTCAACGACCTGGTGGTGAGACTGCGCACGGCCGAGAAGGAGATCGAGCGGGTGCGTGTCGGCTCGCTGCTCGCCGCGGCCGGCGAGCTCGCGGGCAGTCCGACCGACGTGCTCGGCCTGAGCTTCGTCGGTCATCGTGCCGATGGTGCGGGAGCCGGTGACGTACGCAAGCTCGCCCTCGACATCCGGGGCCGGATGGCCCACGGTCGACCCAACGTCGTGGCGATCATCGGCTCTGCCGACAAGAGGCCGTCGGTGGTCGTCGCGGTCAACGACGACGCCCGGGCGTGGGGTGTGTCGGCGAACGCGCTGGTGAAGGTGGCCGCGACTGCGCTGGGTGGCAGCGGGGGCGGCAAGGACGACGTGGCGCAGGGAGGCGGCGTCGACGTCTCGAAGGTCGACCATGCCCTACGCGATCTCGAGCGCGAGCTCGGTCGTCTGGTGACCGCTGGACGTCCGTGATCGCGGCCGGTGAGCCTGTGCAGAGCACGCGTGGGTCCGCGCGGCGGGTGCGGTGATGAGGCCGGGTGTCCGGGTCGGGGTCGACGTGGGCGACGTGCGGATCGGGCTGGCCCAGTCGGACCCCTCGGGGATGCTCGCCACCCCGGTGGAGACGGTCCTCCGAGGTGACGGGGACCTCCATCGCATCCGGGAGGTCGTGATGGAGCGCTCGGCGGTCGAGGTGGTCGTGGGGCTGCCTCGATCGTTGTCCGGAAGGGAGGGCCCCGCGGCAGCCAAGGCACGCGAGTTCGCGGGTGCGCTGGCTCTGGTGGTGCGCCCTGTGCCGGTCCGGCTGTGTGACGAACGACTCAGCACGGTCACCGCGGAGGCTGTGCTCCGGGGGCAGGGCAGAAAAGGCAGCAGACGACGCGCCGTTGTTGATCAGGCTGCCGCGGTCGTCATACTGCAAACTGCACTGGACACCGAGCGTGGCACGGGAGCTGCGCCCGGAGAGACCATCCACCTAGGACAGATGTGAGTGACATCGTTGACTGAACCTGCGAGCGAGCCGCTGCTGGAGGACACGCCTCCGTCGCGCCGGCCCACCGGCTACGGCTGTCTCGCGGTGCTGGTCGCGTTCGCCGTGCTGGCCGGAGGAGCGTTCTATGCATTCAACGCGGGGCTCGACGCGTTGAAGAATCGCTTCGACTCAACGGCCGAGGACTACTCCGGAAAGGGCTCCGGGTCGGTGCTGGTCCAGGTCGAGGAGGGCGACGCGGCATCCGACATCGCCTCCTCCCTGGCCGCCAAGAACGTCGTGAAGAGTGAAGAGGCATTTACCGATGCGGCCGAGGCCGATCCGGACTCCCGTGGGATCCAGGTCGGTGTCTATGAGATGAACAAGCGGATGTCGGCCGAGTCGGCACTCGCCGTCCTGGTCGACCCCGACAACGTGATCCAGAGCACGGTCGCCTTTCCTGAGGGCTGGAGCGTCGACCAGATCCTGAGGCAGCTGGCGGCGAAGACCGACTTCTCCCGGGCCAGCTTCGAGAAGGCGCTGCGTCCCCCGGCGAGGATCGGGCTCCCCGACTATGCCGGGGGCAACCCGGAAGGTTACCTGTTCCCGGCGACCTACCAGATCAGTCCCGATGCCGGACCGCGGCGCATCCTCGCGATGATGGTGACCCGTTACGACCAGGCCGCGAGCAAGTTCGGCCTCGAGGCACGCGCAAAGAGGCTCGGAGTGAGCCCGCACGACGTGATGACGGTGGCCAGCCTGATCCAGGCCGAGGCGCGCTTCAACTCCGACTTCGCGAAGGTGAGCCGGGTGATCTACAACCGTCTCGACGACGACATGGCACTGCAGTTCGACTCCACCGTGCACTACGCGGTCGGCAAGGACGGTGGCGTCGGTACCAGCGACGAGGAGCGCGCGTTCGACTCGCCGTACAACACCTACAAGTACCCCGGGCTGCCGCCTACGCCCATCTCCTCGCCGGGTGAGCGCGCGATCGAGGCAGCTCTGAAGCCGGCGGACGGGCCGTGGCGCTACTTCGTGACTACCAACCCGGACACCGGGAAGACGAAGTTCGCCAAGAGCTACGACGACCACCTGGAGAACAAGGCCGAGTTCGACGCGTGGTGCCAGCAGTCCGACAGTTGCTGAGTCCTGTGAGTCCTGTGACCCCTTCGAGCCCGGTGAGCCTGTGAAGCCGGTGAGCCTGTGAAGCCGGTGAGCGGCGGTTCCCGGCGTTGCGGTGTGCTCGGGTCTCCTGTCGCGCACTCGCTCTCCCCTGCAGTGCACCGGGCTGCGTATGCCGCCCGGGGACTCGACTGGTCCTACGATGCGTTCGAGGTGACCGAGGCGGACCTTCCCCGGTTCGTCGACGGGCTCGACCGGACATGGCGTGGACTGTCCCTCACCATGCCGTTGAAGCGGAGCGTCGTACCCCTGCTCGACGAGATGTCGTGGCGAGTCGAGCAAGCCGAAGCGGCCAACACGGTGATCCTCCAGGACGGTCGACGCACCGGCCACAACACCGATGTCGCCGGTGTCGCGGAAGCGATCCGCGAGCGCGGCACGCGTCCTCTCGGCAGCGCCGTGATCCTCGGTGGAGGGGCCACCGCAAGCTCGGCCCTGCTCGCGCTGGCAGATCTCGGCGTTGCCGAGGTGACCCTGGTGGTCCGAGACGAGGTGCGGGCGCGGGAGACCCAGGAGGCGGCTGCGCGGCATCCGGATACTCCGACCGTGCGGGTACGCGACTTCGCCGCGCCGGCGCAACGTGCCGACATCCTGGTGTCGACCATCCCGGCTGTGGCCCAGACGGAGTCCGTCCTGGCGCTGGCAGCACATGTGCCGGTGGTCTTCGACGTGGTCTACGACCCGTGGCCCACACCGCTGGCCTCGTTCGCCCGGTCCCGGGGGCTCGACCTGGTCTCCGGCCTCGACCTTCTCCTCCACCAGGCGTTCGAGCAGTTCAGGTTGATGACCGGGCTCGACGACGTCCCCCGAGACCAGATGCGGGCGGCAGCCGTGCGCGCCGTGCACTCGCGGTGAGCGAAGCCCTCGATAGTCTCCTGCCCCATGAGCGTGAACGCGTGGTTTCTCGACACGGCAGTCGGCACCGGCCTCTACGGGGTTATGGCCGGCATGTTCGTGCCTGCGTTCATCGCCAGGATCCCCGAACCCGGCGCCGAGCCGCGGGAGGCCACCGGGCAAGGCCCCGGGAGAGACCCCCGGGAGGGTCCCGGGGAACGGACCGGGGCAAGGCCGGGCGACGAGGTCGATGCCGCGCTCCCCGGCACGGGACCTGAGGCCTCGGCGACCTCCGAGCCGCACGCGGTGGTTCCCGAGGCAACCCCCGGGATTGTGGCGCCGGAGGTCTCGGAACCGAAACAGCTCTACGCCGAGATCGCCCGACTTCCCGGGCTGCGCTGGAGGACGTCGCTTGCCACAGGAGTCGTGTCGGCCCTGATCGGGGCGCGTACCGGCTGGGAGCCGCAGCTGACCTTCCTGCTGTTCTTGGCGCCGGTCGGAGTCTCACTCGCCGTGATCGACTGGAAGACCCGGCTACTGCCGACAAAGGTCATCTCGCCAACCTATTTCGTGGTGGCCGCTCTAGCGGTCCTCTCAGCGCTGGCCGGGGGGGACTGGTCCCCACTGGGCAACGCGGCATGGGGCTGGCTGATCGCCGGCGGGACGTTCTTCGTGCTGTGGTTCATCTATCCCAAAGGCATGGGCTACGGAGACGTCCGGCTGGCCGGAGTTCTGGGCATCTCCCTGGGCTATCTCGGCTGGAGTGAGCTGCTGACCGGCGTCTACGCCGGCTTCCTGCTCGGTGGGGTCGGTGGCCTTCTGCTGTCGACTCTGCGGATCGTGGACAGAAAGGCCTACCCGTTCGGCCCGTTCATGCTCGCCGGCGCGCTGGTCGGCATACTCACCGGTCCCTACATCGCTGCCTGGTACGTCTGAGTTCTTGCCGTTCCCTGCGTGAAAGACTGTGCGACATGCTGCGTTGGCTCACCGCGGGCGAGTCCCACGGCCCTGCCCTGGTCGCCGTCCTCGAGGGACTGCCGGCCCACGTCGAGGTGACCTCGGGCGACATCGCGGACGCCCTGGCCCGACGCCGGCTCGGCTACGGACGCGGCGCCCGGATGAAGTTCGAGCAGGACCAGGTCGACATCCTCGGCGGCCTCCGGCACGGACGGAGCATGGGAAGCCCGGTGGCGATCCGGATCGGTAACACCGAGTGGCCCAAGTGGGACAAGGTGATGGCTGCGGACCCGGTCGACGAGGCCGAGCTGGAGGCCCTGGCGCGCAACGCAGCGCTCACCCGGCCCCGTCCCGGCCATGCCGACCTGGTCGGGATGCAGAAGTACGACTTCGAGGAGGCACGGCCGATCCTGGAACGGGCGTCGGCGCGGGAGACCGCTGCTCGCGTCGCCCTCGGCGCGGTGGCCACTGCGTTCCTGGAGCAGGCGCTCGGGGCACGTGTGGTCTCGCACGTCGTCTCGATCGGTTGCGCGAACGCGCCGCGCGGGTCGGTCCCCGACCCGGACGACGTTGCCCACCTCGACGAGGACCCCGTGCGTTGCCTGGACCCGCAGGCCAGCCTGGCGATGGTCGCCGAGATAGACCAGGCCCACAAGGACGGCGACACCCTCGGCGGCGTCGTCGAGGTGGTGGTGCACGGCCTACCACCCGGCCTCGGGTCGCACGTGCACTGGGACCGTCGTCTGGATGCACGCCTTGCTGGTGCCCTGATGGGCATCCAGGCGATCAAAGGCGTCGAGGTCGGCGACGGCTTCGGGCTCGCGGCGGACCCCGGGTCGCAGGCACATGACGAGATCATCCGGACCGAAGCGGGCATCAGGCGCACCTCCGGCCGGTCCGGCGGCACCGAGGGTGGCATGTCGACCGGGGAGATGCTTCGGGTACGCGCAGCGATGAAGCCGATCTCCACGGTCCCGCGTGCACTACGCACGGTCGACGTCGCCACCGGTGAGCAGGCGGTGGCGCACCACCAGCGCTCCGATGTCTGTGCGGTCCCGGCGGCGGGCATCGTGGCCGAGGCGATGGTTGCCCTGGTGCTCGCGGACGTCGCGTTGGAGAAGTTCGGTGGGGACTCGGTCACCGAGACCCGACGCAACGCGGAGAGCTACCTGTCCTGCCTGAGGGTCCGGTGACCGGCTCGGAGGCGGCCGGCGCGACCCGGCCGCGGGTTGTGCTCGTCGGCCCGATGGGCGCGGGCAAGACCACGGTCGCGCGACTGCTGGCCTCGCGGTGGGGGCTGACCAGCCGGGACACCGACCAGGACGTGGAGTCACGGGAGGGTCGATCGATCTCAGACATCTTCGTCGACGACGGCGAGAAGGCGTTCCGTCAACTCGAACGCGATGCCGTCGGGCAGGCCCTGCGCTCGCACGACGGCGTGCTCGCACTCGGCGGTGGGGCGGTTCTCGATCCTGACATCCGCGCGCTCCTACGCGGCCACCCGGTGGTGTTCTTGAGCGTCGGGCTCGGCGATGCGGTCAGACGGGTAGGCCTGGGAAGCGCCCGTCCACTCCTGCTGGGCAACGTGCGCGCGCAGATCAAGGCACTTCTCGACGAGCGTCTGCCGATCTACCGCGAGGTCGCTGTGGTGACCGTCGAGACCGACGCGAAGACGCCCGAGGCCGTGGCGCAGGAGGTCGCGGACGCGCTCGACGGACTCGCGCAACCCCGCCCCGAGTCGCACACGGGGTTCCGGGCGACGGCAGCGGGAAGGACGAGTGCGGAGGTGGAGCAGACCCGTGAGTGAGCTGACCAGGATGCACGTGGGCACTGCGGCGCCGTACGACGTGGTGGTCGGTGACCTGCTGCTGGGGGAGCTGCCCGCCATGCTGGGGAAGTCTGTGCAGCGCGTGGCGGTCATCCACCCCCGTGCACTTGCGGCGACCGGTGAGGTGATCCGCGGCGACCTCGCCGAGCACGGGTACGACGCCCACGCGATCGAGATCCCGGACGGTGAGGAGGCCAAGCTCGCCCCCGTCGCCTCGTTCTGCTGGCAGGTCCTCGGGCAGACCGGTTTCACCCGCTCCGACGCCGTGGTGACCGTCGGAGGTGGGTCCACGACCGACATGGGCGGATTCGTCGCGGCAACCTGGCTGCGGGGCGTGAAGGTCGTGCACATGCCGACGACGCTGCTCGGCATGGTCGATGCGGCCGTGGGCGGCAAGACCGGGATGAACACGTCCGAGGGCAAGAACCTGGTGGGAGCTTTCCACGAGCCCGCCGGAGTGCTGTGCGACCTCGCGACCCTGGACAGCCTGCCGCGCAACGAGCTGGTCAGCGGGCTGGCCGAGGTGATCAAGTGCGGCTTCATCGCCGATCCAGTCATCCTCGATCTCGTCGAGGCCGACCCGGAGGAGGCCACCGTCGCGGACTCCGCAAGCGTGCGCGAGCTGATAGAGCGCGCCATCCGGGTGAAGATCGACATCGTCACGAACGACCTGCGGGAGACCGGCGGCGCCGGGGGGCACCCCGGACGGGAGGCCCTGAACTATGGCCACACTCTGGGGCACGCGGTGGAGCGGGTCGAGCGCTACAAGTACCGGCACGGCGCCGCGGTGGCGATCGGGATGAGGTACGTCGCCGAGCTCGCGCGCCTGGCGGGACGGCTGGGGGAGTCGACTGCGGATCGCCACAGGTCGGTCCTCGAGCTGGTAGGCCTGCCGACGTCGTACCGCGGTGGGGTGTGGGGGCCGCTGCACGAGGCGATGAAGGTCGACAAGAAGTCGCGCGGCGACCAGCTCAGGTTCGTGGTGCTGGAGGGACTCGCCAAGCCGAGAATCCTGCAAGCACCGGACCCGGCCCTGTTGACCGCGGCCTACGCGGAGATCTCTCGATGAGCGGGACCCGGCGGCGGGTCCTGGTGCTGAACGGCCCCAACCTGGGCCGGCTCGGTCGTCGACAGCCAGAGATCTACGGCACCACGACGCATGCCGAGCTTGTCGACCTGTGTGTGCGCTGGGGTCGTGAGCTGGGCCTGGACGTGGAGGTGCGTCAGACCAACCACGAGGGCCTCCTGCTGGACTGGCTCAACGAGGCGGCCGACGACGCAACACCGGTTGTTCTCAACGCCGCTGCCTGGACGCACTACTCCTACGCGATCCTCGACGCCTGTGCGCAGCTGGTGGCTCCCTTGGTGGAGGTGCACCTGTCCGACCCGTCGCAGCGGCCAGAGGAGTTCCGGCACCACTCGGTGGTCACGCCCTTCGCGGCGCGGGTGGTCACCGGCCACGGTGTCGATTCGTACCGGCTCGCCCTGGTCGCCCTGAGCTGAGCTCAGCCGAGAACGGTCGGCATCATCTGAGCGCCGTCATAGCTCCAGTCCAGTAGCTCCGCACGCGTGGATGTGAGCCCGAGGTCGAGGGAGCGCCGTTCACCGACCCAGCCCACCAGCGCCCCAGGGGCGAGGATCGGTCCGGTGAAGTGGATCAGGTTGCAGTACCAGAAGGGCCGGTCGAACACTGCCTCGTGCCGCCCGGCCGCCCCGAGCTCCTCGGCGAGGGCCGCGGCGAACGTGTCCGCGCAGGAGTCGACCGGCGCTGCGCCTGCCATCACGCTGCCGAGCGCGAGGGTCACTCCGCTCACGCGCAACCAGATGTCGTCACTACGCGCTGCGGCGCGTCGAATGGCGCCGAGGTAGCCGATGACGTCGCGATGTGCTGGGGTGAGATCGGTCCGGAACTCGTCGAGCACCCGCACCGTGAAGTGGCTGGAGGCAGAGTGGCCAGTAGGCCAGTGACCCGGCCCGGCGTACTCCATCGCGACATCGGTCATCTCGGCCAGGGTCTGGGCCATCTGCGGGTCGGGACGGAGACAGACCGAGGGTCCCCAGCGCTGCGAGCCGGGTGTCGGGGGTACGTCGGTGCGGTGACTGCCGCAGAGGACGGCCGCACTGCCCACGGTGAACAACCGGTCGAAGTTCTCTCGGGTCACCGCGCGATGATGACACACACTAGACTGGCTCTCTGCCCCTGAGACGAAGACCCTCACGATCGACGAGCCGGACGAAAGAGCAGGACTCCACGCGCATGGCCACCACCAACGACCTCAAGAACGGCATGGTTCTCAACCTCGACGGGCAGCTCTGGTCCGTGGTGTGGTTCCAGCACCACAAGCCCGGCAAGGGCGGGGCGGTGGTGCGCACCAAGCTCAAGAACATCGAGTCGGGCAAGACGGTCGACAAGACGTTCAACGCCGACGTCAAAGTGGACGTGGCGAACGTCGACAAGCGCACCATGCAGTATCTCTACAACGACGGCACGTCCTACGTCTTCATGGACGTCTCGACCTACGACCAGATCGAGGTCGACCCCGACCTGATCGGTGACGCCAGCAACTTCCTGCTCGAGAACCAGGAGGCCGTCGTTGCGACCAACGAGGGGCGGGTGCTCTACATCGAGCTGCCGGCCTCCGTCGAGCTTCTCATCGACTACACCGAGCCCGGCCTGCAGGGCGACCGGTCCACCGGTGGCACGAAGCCTGCACGGCTCGAGACGGGTCATGAGATCAACGTCCCGTTGTTCATCACCACCGGCGAGAAGGTCAAGGTCGACACCCGCGACAGCAGCTATCAGGGTCGCGTCAGCTCCTGATGGCGGCCCAGTGATGGCGGCCCAGTGATGGCGGCAAGGTCCAAGGCACGCAAACGCGCGCTCGACATCCTCTTCGAGTGTGACACCCGCGATCTGATGCCCACCGAGCTGCTCGACGAGAGGGTGGCGATGGCCGACCCGCCGGTCAACGACTACACAGGCCTGCTCGTGCGCGGGGTCGCGGAGCACATTGGGCGCATCGACGACCTGCTGGCGACGTACTCCGAAGGTTGGACACTCGACCGGATGCCGACCGTCGACCGGAACGTCCTGCGCCTGGGGATCTTCGAGGTGTTGTACGTCGAGGAGGTTCCCGACGCGGTAGCGGTGAACGAGTCGCTGAACCTGGTGCGTGACCTGTCCACCGACGACTCGCCGGCCTTCGTCAACGGGGTGCTCGGCAGCATTGTGCGCAACAAGCCCGCCATCTCGGCTTGAAGTTGTCGTCTAGGGTGACCAGATGAGCAACGAGGTGGATGTGGTGGTCGTCGGGCTCGGTCCGGGCGGAGAGGCGGCGGCAACTCAGTGCGCCGAGGCGGGGTTGAGCGTGGTCGGCATCGACCAGCGGCTCGTCGGAGGTGAGTGTCCCTACTTCGGCTGTGTTCCCACCAAGATGATGGTCCGTGCGGGCGGGCTGCTCGCCGAGGGCAACCGCATCTCCGGCATGGCCGGGGACAGCACGGTGACGCATTCGTGGGCACCGGTCGCAGAGCGGATCTCACAAGAGGCGACCTCCGACTGGGACGACGCGGTGGCGGTGCAGCGGCTCGAGAAGGCTGGCATCACCTTCGTTCGCGGTTCGGCCCGGTTGAGCGGCGAACGGACCGTCGAGGTCGACGGACAGACGTACGTCGCCCGCCGCGGGGTGCTGCTGAACACCGGGACGGAGCCGATGGTCCCGCCGATCGACGGACTGACCGACACGCCGTACTGGACGAACCGCGACGCGGTGCAGGCTTCTGAGCTTCCCGGCTCGCTGATCGTGATCGGCGGGGGTGCGATCGGCGCAGAGCTGTGCCAGGTGTTCGCCCGCTTCGGTGTCCAGGTGACCTTGATCGACGCTGCCGACCGGATCGTTGCCTTCGAGGAGCCCGAGTCGAGCGCGCTGCTGAGCGACGTCTTCTCTCGTGAGGGTATTCATGTGCTGCCGGGAGCACAGATCTCGTCGGTGTCCTATGACGAGGGCCGGTTCGCCCTCGTCCTCGAGGACCAGACGCTGCACGCCGACAAGCTGCTTGTCGCGGCCGGGCGGCGTACGAACGTGTCCGACATCGGGCTGGACACGGTCGGACTCGACCCGGGCGCCAAGTCGATCGAGACCGACGCCCGGATGCGCGCCGGGAGGGGACTGTGGGCGATCGGGGACATCACCGGCAAGGGTGCCTACACCCACACCTCGATGTACCAGGCCGGCATCGCCGCGCGCGACATCCTGGGAGAGGACGGTCCCGAGGCCGACTACCGTGCGATGCCCCGGGTGACGTTCACGGACCCCGAGATCGGCTCGGTCGGCCTCACCGAGCAACAGGCTCGCGACCAGGGGATGCGCGTCAGGGTCGGCCTGACCCAGGTGCCGGGCTCTGCCCGAGGTTGGATCCACAAGGCGGGGAACGACGGCCTGATCAAGCTGGTCGAGGACGCGGACACCGGTGTTCTGGTGGGGGCGACGTCGGCCGGCCCCGCCGGCGGTGAGGTGCTGTCCATGCTGACCACGGCGGTGCATGCCCAGGTGCCGACGGACACCTTGAGGTCGATGATCTACGTCTACCCGACGTTCCACCGCGCGGTGGAGGAGGCGCTCTCCAAGCTCGCGTGAGCCTGCGTGCCCACCCCTGTGGACAACGGGGTTTGTGTCGGTGGGGTCGCTTAGACTCGCACACATGTTCGAACGATCGGTGGACGAGTTGGATGCGCCGGCGGCGTTGGCCTCGGCGGTCGACCGGCGGCGTGCAGCCGACCTCGCGGAGGCGGAGCTGTTGGCGCTCGCGGCGCATTGGGCGGATCTGCATGCCGTGCTCGACGGGGACCCGGACGGGTTCCGGGTGCCGGGGATGCAGAGGCTGGTGCCACTGGCCGGGCCGGGTGCGCCGGAGGTCGCGGAGTTCGCGCCGGCGGAGTTGGCCGCGGCGTTGGGGATGTCGACGTTCGCGGGTCAGTCGCTCGTCGGGGATGCGTTGGAGCTGCGGCACCGGCTGCCACGGCTGTGGGGCCGGGTCCAGGGCGGGTCGTTGCAGGCGTGGCGGGCCCGGCAGGTCGCCGAACGCACCCGCGCCCTGCCTGTCGCGAGCGCGGGATGGGTGGATGCGCAGGTGGCGCCGTTCGCGCACAAGATCGGCCCGGGCCGAGTCCTGGCACTGGTCGATGCGGCGCTGGTCCGGTTCGACCCGGAGGCGGCGGCGAAGCAGGTGAAGGCTGCCGCCGACGGACGTGGGGTGTGGGTCGACGAGGCGATGACCGATGGCACCCGGTCGATCAGGATCCGAGCCGACGCCTTGGATGCGACCGCGTTCGACGCCACAATCACCTCGATCGCCACCGCACTCGGTGCCCTGGGAGACGCCGACCGGGCCGAGGTACGGCGAGCGAAAGCGGTCGGCGTGATCGCCGATCCTCAAGGCACCCTCGGCCTCCTCCACACCTCCGAGAGCAATGCCGGTGGCGGCTGCGGTGCCGGTGCTGGTGGCGGGAGGTCGAAGATGACCCTGTACGTGCATCTGCACGAGGACGCGATCAGCACCGGATCCGGGTTGGGGCGGGTCGAGGGGCTCGGCCCGGCAACCGTGGAGCAGATCCGGGACTGGGTCGGCCGCTCCGAAGTGGTCGTGAAACCGGTGCTCGACCTCGACGGCCGGGCAGCGGTGGACGCCTACGAGGTCCCGGACAGGATCGCAGAAACCGTGCTCCTGCGTAACCCGTGCTGTCCGTATCCGTGGTGTGTAAACCTGTCCCGGAACAAGGACCGAGACCACGTCGAGACCTATGTCCCTGTCGACGACGGCGGGCCACCAGGACAGACAGCGGCGGACAAGATCGCCGGGCTTTGCCGACGACATCACCGGTTGAAGACCCACGGCGGGTGGACATACACGATGCCCGAACCCGGCTTTCACCTCTGGCGATCACCAGCAGGCCGGCACTACCTGGTCGACCACACCGGCACCACCAACCTCCCTCACACTTGCTAAG
This sequence comes from Actinomycetota bacterium, assembly GCA_030859325.1. Lineage (GTDB taxonomy): Bacteria > Actinomycetota > Actinomycetes > Propionibacteriales > Nocardioidaceae > Nocardioides_C. The sequence continues at coordinate 36,789 of JALZKI010000004.1, read as the reverse complement.
CTCAGACTGATTTTTTCCGACGTCGACTCGACCACGTCGGCGGCCATGCTGGCCTCGACGGTGGTCTCAAAGGTGGCGTTTTTCACCGTTTCCGCATCGACTCAGCAGCGATTGAGGCCCTCATCGCGGTCGGGTCAATGGTGCTGGCGGCGAGGTCGGCTGATACTGTCTATGTCGATCGACATCCTTTAACGAGCCGTCCCGTGAGGCGGAGAAGGAGGTCTGGCGCTACATATGCCTGCCGACGCAGCACCAAGCGAGGCGCCCGTTCCGGGTCTTCTCGCCGAAGGACGAACCGTCCTCGACTCGCGCGACATAGCCCGCGCACTCACTCGCATCGCCCACGAGATCCTCGAACGCAACAAGGGCGCTGAGGACCTGCTGCTGCTCGGCATCCCGTCCCGAGGCGTGCCGCTTGCACGACGGGTCGCAGCCAGGATCGCCTCGGTTGAGGGAATCGCCATACCGGTGGGGTCACTCGACGTCACGATGTACCGCGATGACCTGCGCATGCGTCCCGCACGCACCCTGCTTCCCACCGAGATCCCGGGCGAGGGCCTCGACGGCAAGGTCGTCGTGCTCGTCGACGACGTCCTGTTCTCCGGCCGCACCATCCGGGCTGCGCTCGACGCGATCAACGACGTCGGCCGGCCCAGGACGGTCCGGCTGGCGGTGCTCGTCGACCGCGGGCACCGAGAGCTGCCCATCCGCGCGGACTTCGTGGGTAAGAACCTTCCCACCTCCCTGGTCGAGAACGTGCAGGTCAGGTTGTCCGAGTTCGACGACGTCGACGCGGTCACCATCTCGGGCACGGTCCCCGGACCGGTCTCCGGACCGACCAGCGGGGAAGACCTGGGTGTATCCCGGTGAAACGCCACCTGTTGAGCTCCTCCGACCTGACCCGGGCCGAGGCCGAGCTGATCCTGCAGACCACCCAGGAGATGCGGTCCCTGGCGGATCGACCGATCAAGAAGCTGCCCGCCCTGCGTGGTCGCACCATCGTCAACCTGTTCTTCGAGGACTCCACCCGCACCCGGATCTCCTTCGAGGCCGCGGCGAAGCGGCTGAGCGCCGACGTGATCAACTTCTCCGCGAAGGGCTCGAGCCTGAGCAAGGGGGAGAGCCTCAAGGACACCGCGCTGACCCTCGAGGCGATGGGAGCCGACGCCGTCGTGATCCGGCACTGGGCCTCGGGAGCACCACACCTGCTGGCCAACTCGGGGTGGGTGCGCTCCAGCGTGGTCAACGCCGGCGACGGCACTCACGAGCATCCCACCCAAGCGCTGCTCGACGCGTTCACCCTGTGGCGTCACCTGGGTAAGCTCGACGGACGGCGGGTCGTGATCGTCGGCGACGTGCTGCACAGTCGGGTGGCCCGCTCGAACGCTCTCCTGCTGCAGACACTCGGCGCCGAGGTCACTCTGGTCGCGCCGCCGACCCTGCTTCCGGTGGGCGTGGACGGCTGGGGCGTGGAGACGTCGTACGACGTCGATGCGGTGCTGCCGAAGGCCGACGCGGTGATGATGCTGCGCGTGCAGAAGGAGCGGATGAACCTGGAGGGGGGAGGCTTCTTCCCGAGCGCGCGTGAGTACAGCCGCCGATACGGCCTCGACTCCCGGCGGATGGGAGTGCTTCAGGATCACACGGTGGTGATGCACCCCGGCCCGATGATCCGTGGCATGGAGATCACCGCCGATGTGGCCGACTCGCACCGGTCGGTGATCGTCGAGCAGGTGACCAACGGGGTCGCCGTACGCATGGCTGTCCTGTACCTGCTGCTCAGCGGCAACGAGTCACAGGGAGCAGGCGCGTGAGCAGCTACCTGGTCAAAGGGGCTGCGATCCTCGACGGTGCACCCACCGACCTGCTGCTGAGGGACGGGGAGATCGCCGACATCGGCGCGAACCTCTCCGACGCCGATGCGGAGGTGATCGAGGCATCCGGCCTCGTCGCACTGCCCGGGCTGGTCGACCTGCACACCCACCTGCGCGAACCCGGTCGTGAGGATGCCGAGACCGTGGACACCGGCACCCGGGCCGCTGCGCTGGGCGGCTTCACCGCGGTGCACGCGATGGCCAACACCGACCCGGTTGCCGACACCGCCGGTGTGGTCGAGCAGGTGTGGCGACTCGGACGCGAGGCCGGACACTGCGACGTCTTCCCGGTCGGTGCGGTCACGGTCGGCCTCGGCGGACAACGGCTTGCCGAGCTCGGTGCCATGGCCGACTCCGCCGCCCGCGTCCGGGCGTTCTCCGACGACGGCCGGTGTGTCTCGGACGCCGTGCTGATGCGCCGGGCCCTGGAGTACGTCAAGGCGTTCGACGGTGTGGTCGCCCAGCACGCGCAGGAACCGCGGCTGACCGAAGGTGCCCAGATGAACGAGGGCGAGCTCTCCGGGCGGCTGGGTCTGGGTGGTTGGCCGGCCGTGGCCGAGGAGGCGATCATTGCCCGGGACTGTCTGCTCGCTGCACACGTCGAGTCCCGACTGCACGTCTGTCACGTCTCGACGGCCGGCTCCGTGGAGATCGTGCGCTGGGCCAAGAGCAAGGGTTGGAACGTCACCGCGGAGGTCTGCCCCCACCACCTTCTGCTCACCGACGACCTGGCGGCGACGTACGACCCGCTCTACAAGGTCAATCCGCCGTTGCGCTCGACCGCCGATGTCGAGGCCCTGCGCCGGGGTCTGGCCGACGGCACGATCGACGTGGTCGCGACCGACCACGCGCCCCATCCGCACGAGGACAAGGACTGCGAGTGGCAGGCGGCCGCGTTCGGCATGCTGGGACTGGAGACCGCGCTGTCGGTCGTCCAGCACACGATGGTCGATCCCGGGCTGTTGGACTGGGCGGGCGTCGCGGAGCGGATGTCCTTCCGGCCGGCCCAGATCGGCAGGCTCAGCCAGCACGGGCGGCCCCTGGCGCAGGGGGGGCCGGCCAACGTCGTGCTCTACGACCCGTCGTACTCCGCAGTCGTCGAGGCCGGTGGCTCCGCTTCCTTGTCGCGCAACAACCCCTACGTGGGGCGGAAGCTACCCGGCAAGGTCGTGGCGACCTTTCTTCGAGGCCGTGCCACGGTGCTCGACGGGAAGCCGGCATGAACGGACGGCCCCCATGAGCTCGACCGGTTCACTGATGCTGGTGGCGGTCCCGCTGTTCGTGGTGCTGTTGCTGGCCTACGTCTTGATGTGGCGGGGCTGGGCCAAGCGCTCGCGCCGCCACGCCCTCCCCGAGCTCGTCCCCGCCCCGGCGGCTGACGACCTGCCCGCCGCCACGCTGCAGGCCGGTGCCCGCTACTTCGCTACGACGGTCAGCGGGGAGTGGCTCGACCGGGTCGTGGCCCGAGGGCTGGGTGCGCGCAGCACGGCTCGTCTCGCGCTGTCAGCGGAGGGTCTCGACATCATCCGGCCCGGCGGCAGCTTCCGGATCCCCGCCCACGCTCTGCGGGGTGCCCGCCACGACCAAGGCATCGCGGGCAAGGTCGTCCCACCGCACGGACTCCTGGTCGTGACCTGGGAGCACGGCAGCTACCTTCTCGACACCGGCTTCCGACTCACCGAGCTGTCAGGGGCCGGGGCGGCTAGAGCACCGTCACCGCCTGACAGGTCTGTAACCGAGGCCCACGACGTCTGGGTCCGCATGATCGCCGACATCGCCAAGGAGCACACCGGATGAGTTCCGACCAGCTCGCCTCGCCCGTGCCAAGACGGGCCAGGCGTACGCCGCGGCCCGCGCTGCTCGTGCTCGAGGACGGGCGCACCTTCTCCGGCGAGTCGTTCGGCGCGGAGGGTGAGACGTTCGGCGAGGCGGTGTTCTCGACAGGCATGTCGGGCTACCAGGAGACGCTGACCGACCCGTCGTACCATCGCCAGGTCGTGGTGATGACCGCGCCGCACATCGGCAACACCGGGATCAACGACGAGGACATGGAGTCGAGCCGGATCTGGGTCAGCGGGTACGTCGTGCGCGACCCGGCGCGGATACCGAGCAGCTGGCGTTCCTCACGCAGCCTGGACACCGAGTTGGAGGCGCAGGGAGTGGTCGGCATCAGTGGCGTCGACACCCGTGCGCTGACCCGGCACCTGCGCGAGCGGGGCACGATGCGGGTCGGCATCTCCACCACGGAGCCCGACCCTGCGGCGCTACGGCGACGCGTGCTGAAGTCCGCCGAGATGGCCGGCACCGAGCTGGCGGCGGAGGTCTCCACGCACGAGACCTACGTCGTCCAGGCAGGCGGCGAACGCACGTTCACCGTTGCCGCGCTCGACCTGGGGATCAAGGCCCGGACGCCGCAGATGCTGGCCGAGCGCGGAGCCGAGGTTTACGTCCTGCCGGCCACGTCGAGCGTCGACGACGTCCTGGCCACCGGCCCCGACGGTGTGTTCTTCTCCAACGGCCCGGGTGACCCCGCGGCCACCACCTCCCAGGTCACGCTGCTGCGGGGCCTGCTCGCACACGAGTTGCCGTTCTTCGGCATCTGTCTCGGCAACCAGCTCTTCGGCCGGGCGCTCGGGTTCGGCACCTACAAGCTGAAGTACGGCCACCGCGGCATCAACCAGCCGGTCAAGGACCGGACGACCGGCAACGTGGCGGTCACCGCGCACAACCACGGGTTCGCCGTGGACGCACCTCTCGACGCGACGACGCGGACGCCGTACGGAGAGGCGACGGTCAGCCACGTCTGCCTCAACGACGACGTGGTCGAGGGGCTCGAGCTGCGCGACGACGCCGGCGAGCTGAAATCGTTCTCGGTGCAGTACCACCCCGAGGCCGCAGCCGGTCCCCACGACGCCGCCTACCTCTTCGACCGGTTCTTCCGTCTGATGGAGTCGAGGCGAGGAACGAGCCGAGCGACTGAAGCGGCAAACTATGCAGCCCTGATGGATTCGGACGCGGAGCAGCGCCCAGAGGTCTCACTGCCGGAAGGGAGCATCGCTGATGCCGAAGCGGACTGACATCTCCAGCGTGCTGGTGATCGGGTCGGGGCCGATCGTGATCGGGCAGGCATGCGAGTTCGACTACTCGGGGACCCAGGCCTGCCGGGTGCTCAGGTCCGAGGGGCTGAGGGTCATCCTGGTCAACTCCAACCCGGCGACGATCATGACCGACCCCGAGTTCGCCGACGCCACCTACGTCGAGCCGCTCACTGCGGAGTTCGTGGAGAAGGTGATCGACAAGGAGCGTCCCGACGCACTGCTCGCAACGCTGGGCGGGCAGACCGCCCTGAACGCCGCGATGGCGCTCGCCGCGGCCGGGGTGCTCGAGAAGTACGGCGTCGAGCTGATCGGCGCGAGCATCGAGGCGATCGAGCGGGGGGAGAACCGGGAGTCGTTCAAGAAGATCGTGGAGGGGCTCGGCGGCGAGGTTGCGCGCTCCCGGATCGCGCACACCATGGGCGACTGCTTCGAGGCTGTCGAGGACCTCGGCTACCCCGTGGTCGTCCGCCCCTCGTTCACGATGGGTGGCTCCGGCTCCGGAATGGCCTACGACGAGGACGACCTTCGGCGCATCGCCAGCGCCGGCCTGGCCGCGAGCCCGACCACCGAGGTGCTTCTCGAGGAGTCCATTCTCGGTTGGAAGGAGTACGAGCTCGAGGTCATGCGCGACATGGCCGACAACGTGGTGATCGTCTGCTCTATCGAGAACCTCGACCCGATGGGCGTGCACACCGGGGACTCGATCACGGTCGCGCCCGCGATGACACTGACCGATCGTGAGTACCAGAAGATACGCGACCTCTCGATCGGCATCATCCGCTCGGTCGGCGTGGACACCGGCGGATGCAACATCCAGTTCGCGGTCGACCCCAGCGACGGGCGGCTCATCGTGATCGAGATGAACCCTCGTGTCTCCCGCAGCAGTGCTCTGGCGTCGAAGGCCACCGGGTTCCCGATCGCGAAGATCGCGGCCAAGGTCGCCATCGGCTACACCCTCGACGAGATCCCCAACGACATCACCGGCGAGACACCTGCCAGCTTCGAGCCGAGCCTGGACTACGTGGTGGTGAAGGTGCCACGGTTCGCCTTCGAGAAGTTCCCCACCGCCGATCCCACCCTGACCACCCACATGAAGTCGGTGGGGGAGGCGATGTCGATCGGACGCAACTTCACCGAGGCCCTGCACAAGGCACTCCGCTCCCTGGAGGACAAGCGCGCGATCTTCGACTGGAGCGTCCCGACCGCTCCCCTCGAGGTGTTGCTGGAGTCGGTGCGTATTCCTCACGACGGGCGGTTGCGCGAGGTCATGGACGCGATCCGCGCCGGTGCCTCCCTCCAGCAGCTGAACGCGACGACCGGGATCGACCCCTGGTTCCTCGACCAGCTGTTCCTGCTCGACGAGGTGGCTGGTGAGGTCACACAGGCCGTGCAGCTCGGCCCGGCGGTGCTACGACGGGCCAAGCGGCACGGGTTCTCCGACGCCCAGATCGCCGCCATGCGGGGGATGAGGGAGGACGTGGTGCGCGGTGTGCGCCATGCACTGGGAGTGCGACCGGTGTACAAGACGGTGGACACCTGCGCCGCGGAGTTCGCCGCGCGTACGCCGTACCACTACTCCTCCTACGACGAGGAGAGCGAAGTCCAGCCGCGCAGTCGACCGGCCGTCATCATCTTGGGTTCCGGCCCGAACCGGATCGGCCAGGGGATCGAGTTCGACTACTCCTGCGTGCATGCCAGCCTCGCCCTGAGGGCCGACTCCATTCCCGGGGGCGGCTACGAGACCGTGATGGTCAACTGCAACCCCGAGACCGTCTCGACCGACTACGACACCAGCGACCGGCTCTACTTCGAGCCGCTCACGCTGGAGGACGTGCTGGAAGTCGTGCACGCCGAGGCGCAGGCCGGCCCTCTCGCGGGCGTGATCTGCCAGCTCGGTGGTCAGACCCCGCTCGGCCTGGCACAGGGGCTCCAGGACGCCGGAGTTCCGCTGGTGGGCACCTCGCCGAGCGCGATCCACCTCGCCGAGGAGCGGGGAGCCTTCGGCCGGGTCCTGGCCCGGGCGGGGCTGCCGACACCCAAGCACGCGACGGCGACGTCGTACGACGAGGCACGGGAAATCGCCGAGGAGATCAGCTACCCGGTGCTTGTGCGACCGTCGTACGTCCTGGGCGGTCGGGGCATGGAGATCGTCTACGACGACGAGGCGCTGCGCGGCTACATCACCCGCGCGACTGAGATCAGTCCGGAGCATCCAGTGCTCGTGGACCGATTCCTCGACGACGCCGTCGAGATCGACGTGGACGCGCTCTACGACGGTCACGACTTGTTCCTGGGCGGGGTGATGGAGCACATCGAGGAGGCGGGGATCCACTCCGGCGACTCCAGCTGCGCGCTGCCCCCGATCACCTTGGGGCGAGAGGTGATCGAGCGGATCCGGGAGTCCACCGAGGCGATCGCCGCGGGCGTCGGGGTGCGTGGGCTGCTCAACGTGCAGTACGCAATGGTCTCAGACGTGCTCTACGTCCTCGAGGCGAACCCCCGCGCCTCGCGCACGGTGCCGTTCGTGTCCAAGGCGACCGCGACGCCTCTCGCGAAAGCCGCTGCCCGGGTGATGCTGGGGGAGACCATCGCCTCGCTGCGGGCCGAGGGGCTGCTGCCCGGAAGCGGCGACGGTGGCGACCTGCCTCCCGACTCCCCCATCGCGGTCAAGGAAGCCGTGATGCCGTTTAACCGGTTCAAGACTCCGGACGGAAAGACGGTGGACGCCGTGCTCGGCCCCGAGATGCGCTCCACGGGCGAGGTGATGGGCTTCGACGCGGTGTTCGGAACCGCTTTCGCGAAGGCCCAGACAGCTGCTTACGGCTCCCTGCCGCTCGAGGGGAACATCTTCGTCAGCGTCGCCAACGTCGACAAGCGGCACATGATCTTCCCCATCAAGCGGCTAGCCGACCTCGGCTACGACATCCTGGCGACGCAGGGCACCGCGGAGGTGCTGCGCCGCAACGGTGTGGCCGCCACGATCGTGCGCAAGCACACCGAGGGCCCGAGTGCCGAAGGAGAGCCAACGATCGTCGGGCGGATCCTGGACGGCGAGGTCCAGATCGTCGTCAACACCCCGCACGGCACTACGTCGGGCGGGTCGCCGCGGCTCGACGGCTATGACATCCGCACGGCGGCGATCATGACCAACACTCCGTGCATCACCACGATCCAGGGCCTTGCCGCCGTGGTTCAGGGCATCGAGGCGCTGCGCGCGGGTGACATCGGCGTGCGCTCCCTCCAGGACTGGGCGCGCCCGCTTCCGGACACCGAGGATCACCGGGCGTGAGGTTCTACCGGTGGCTGTTCGACCATGCGCTCGTGCGGACCGACGCGGAGGCCGCCCACCGCGTTGCCTTCGCAGCGCTCCGGCTCGCCCATCCGAGCCTGAGGCGCGTGCGCCTTATCGGCCGGCGCCGAGCAAACCTGCGCCTCGCAAACCGGGGCAGCGAGGGCACCATCGAGGCGATGGGGCTGCGGTTCCCCGGGCCGCTGGGACTCGCGGCGGGGTTCGACAAGAACGCGGAGGCCGTCGACGCACTCGCCGGTCTAGGCTTTTCGTTCGTGGAGGTCGGCACCATCACCGGCGAGCCGCAACCGGGAAACCCGAAGCCGCGGTTGTTCCGGCTTACGAAGGACCGGGCGATCGTGAACCGGATGGGCTTCAACAACGACGGAGCCGAGGTGGTCGCCCGGAGGCTGGAGCAGCGGTCCTCCCGCCGCCAGCAGTCGCAGCTGACGCCTGTCGTGCTCGGCGTCAACATCGGCAAGACCAAGGCCGTCCCCGACGACGACGAGGCGGCGGTGATCGGAGACTACGAGAAGAGCACTGGCCTGTTGGCGCCGTACGCCGACTACCTCGTGGTCAACGTCAGCTCGCCGAACACGCCCGGTCTTCGCGACCTGCAGACGGTCACCCGGCTGCGTCCGCTGCTGACCGCGGTCCGCCGCCAGGCCGATGCGGTCACCGAGCGCCGGGTGCCCCTTCTGGTGAAGATCGCGCCCGACCTGTCCGACGCCGACGTCCGCGCGGTCGCCGACCTGGTCGGGAAGCTCGGTCTCGACGGGGTCGTCGCCACCAACACCACGATTCGCCGCGGCGGGCTGGTCTCGGACGAGCGGGAGATCGCGGACGTCGGCGCCGGCGGTCTGTCCGGGCAGCCGCTGCGTGAGCGCTCACTGGAGGTCCTGGCGCTGCTCCGGGAGAGCCTCGGCACCGAGATGGTGATCATCTCGGTCGGAGGGGTCTTCACCTCATCCGACGCCCAGGAGAGGCTTCGAGCGGGCGCCACCCTGCTCCAGGCCTACACCGCGCTCGTCTACGAGGGTGCGTTCTGGCCCTCGAGGCTGCAGCGTGAGCTGGATGTCCGGCGTGAGGGGGCCAGCCGATGACCGAGGTGACGGGACCGGTGACGGGACCGGTACAGGTCACCGGCCAGGTGCTCACCGTGAAAGGCGTCGGCGCCTACTGCCACCTGACCCTGGTGGCGCCGGGAGTCGCAGAGAGCTTCCGGCCGGGCAGCTTCGTGGCCCTGTCCGTGGGCGGCGGCATGTCCGAGCGACAGATGCGGCGTACCTTCCCCATCTACCGGGTGCGGGCCAGCGGCGCGTACGGCGGCACCGTGGAGGTCGTCTTCGAGGCCACCGAGGCGGGCACCCGGTGGTTGACCCAGCTCGACCCCAGCGCCACGCTCGACGTCGTGGGTCCGCTCGGGCGGCCCTTCGCGCTGCCCAAAGAGCCCGTTCCGTGCACGTTGGTCGGCGGCGGAGAGGGCAGCGCGCCGCTGTTCGCGCTCGCGGACCGGCTCAGGGAACGCGGCTGCACCGTGCACATGGTGCTCGTGGCCGGCGCCGAACAACGGCTCTTCGGCGCGCTGGAGGCCAAACGGGCCGCGCGCAGCATCCTGGTCACCACCGAGGACGGCTCGATGGGCCAGCGGGGTGGCGTGGCGGAGGTGCTTCCGGGCCTTCTTGACCGCACCGGCACCGACGTGGTCTACGCCTGCGGCCCACGCGAGATGCTGCACGCCGTCGCGCGGGCCGCCGAGGCCCACGGTGCGTGGAGCCAGACCGCAGTGTGCCTGCCTATGCCGTGCGGCACCGGTGTGTGCATGGCATGCGTGCTGCCGGTCGTCGGAGGGGATGGCATCACCCGGATGGTGCGCTCCTGCATCGAGGGGCCGGTCTTCCGCGGCGACCGGGTCCGCTGGGACGACATCGGCAGCGTCCCCGAGGACACCTGGGGCCGTTCCCGGCCCGGCAGTGGCTCATGAGCGAGGTCGACGTGAGCAACCCGCAGACCACCTCCCTGGTGACTTCGCTGGCCGGACTGACCCTTCCCGACCCGGTCCTGACCGCCTCCGGCTGTGCGGGGACGGGCAGGGAGCTGTCCGCGTTCTTCGACGTCGGGAAGGTCGCGGCGTTCGTCACCCGGTCCCTCAGCCTCGCCCCCCGGGCCGGTGACCCTCCTCCCCGTGCGGTGGAGAGCCCGAGCGGGCTGCTCACCTCTGTCGGCCTTCAGGGACCCGGTCTCCAAGGCTTCTTGGCCACCGAGCTGCCCTGGCTGGTCCAGCGCGGGACCCGCGTGTTCGTGTCATTGGCCGGTTCGACGCTGGGGGAGTACGCCGAGCTGGCTCGTCGCCTCACGAACAGTCCGGGGGTGACCGGAGTCGAGGTCAACCTGGCCTGCCGCAACTCCGAGAGCAACGGACGGCCCTTCGGGGTCGACGCCTACCACGCGGCGAAGGCGACCGCTTACGTGCGACGCGACAGTGCACCCGGGACTCCGGTGCTGGTCAAGCTGATCCCCGACGTGCACGACGTGGTCGACGTGGCCCGGGCGGTGGTCGACGCCGGCGCCGACGTCGTGGTGCTCCTTCACGGCCCGCGCGGCATGGCCATCGACACGGCCACCATGCGACCGGCCCTGGGTGCAGGAACAGGTGAGCTCAGCGGCCCGGCCATTTTGCCGCTCGCGGTGCGCTGCGTCTGGGAGGTGCACCAGGCCATGCCGGAGGTGCCTCTCGTCGGGGTCGGCGGGATCCGGACGGGGATCGACGCGCTCGCGCTCCTGCTCGCAGGGGCCACCGCGGTCCAGGTGGGATCGGCGATCATGTCAGACCCGTCGGCTCCGACCCGGGTCGTGCGCGAGCTGCGGGCAGAGCTCGCGTCCCGGGACATACCAAGCGTCGCGGATCTGATCGGTCGCGCGCACCGCACAGAAGGAGAGGTCGCATGAGCTTCGGGCAACGGCTACGCGAAGCGATGGACGGACGGGGCCCTCTGTGTGTGGGCATCGACCCGCACCCCGCGCTGATGGACCAGTGGGGACTGACCGACAGTGTCTTCGGGCTCGAGAAGTTCGCGTTCACGGCTGTGGAGTCAGTTGGTTCGGTCGCCGCGGCCGTCAAGCCACAGTCGGCCTTCTTCGAACGGCACGGCTCCAAGGGCATCGCGGTTCTGGAGAAGGTGATCGAACAGGCCCGCGGCATGGGTGCGATCGTCGTACTCGACGTCAAACGAGGCGACGTGGGCTCGAGCACCCAGGCATACGCCGACGCCTACCTCGACCAGCGCTCGCCCTTGGCGGTCGACGCGATCACCGCCAGCCCGTTCCTCGGTTTCGGGTCGCTGGAACCGCTGATCGAGACCGCTCTGGCCAACGACTCCGGCGTGTTCGTGCTGGCCTTGACCTCCAACCCCGAAGCACCGCAGATCCAGCATGCCACCGTCGCCGACGGCCGGACGGTGGCCGGCACGATCCTGGGGGAGATCGCTGTCCGCAACGCCGATGCCGAGGATATGGGGTCGATCGGCGCCGTGGTGGGGACCACCATCAGAGAAACCACCGAGAACCTCGACATCAAAGGCCCCTTGTTGGTACCGGGTTTCGGCGCGCAAGGCGGGACCGTGGGCGACGTCTCCCGCATCTTCGGGTCCGCCGCCGGCAACGTCCTTCCGAGTAGCTCGCGGGACATCCTCGCCGCCGGGCCTGACAAGGCGAAGCTGCATGCGACCGTGGAGCAGCTCGCGCATGTCTTCGCCGGCTTGGCCCGTCCGTAGGATCGACAGCATGAGACCAACATCCTCAGTCCTGGGCGCCTCACTACTGACGCTTCTTCTCCTCGCCGGCTGCGGCGGTGAGGACAAGAGCGCTACCGACGGGTCGGCGGCTTCGGAGGCGTCGAGCAGTCCCTCGGTGAAGAAAGGCGCAGACGACGGCAGCGCAGACGACGGCGCAGACGACGGCGCAGACGACGGCAGCGCGGATGACGGCGCGGACGGCGAGGCTGACGACGGCGAGGCTGCCCCGGGAAAGGGAACGAAGTACTGCAAGCTGCTCAGCACTGACTTCGCCACGCTCTTCGCAAACATCGGGGGCCCGGAGGACGTCACAGAAGCGATCGGCATCATCAAGCAGATCGGTGAGCAGGCGCCTCCCTCGGTCAAGGACCAGTGGGCGACAATGCAGGGCGCCTTCGGGCAGGTGGAGGACGCACTGGTCGAGGCGGCACGCCTACAGAAGCAGGCAGCGGCAGGCACGGTCACCCAGAAGCGGCTGCAGAAGGAGACCGCTCGGCTGACCCAGGAGATGCAGGCCATCAACACCCCGGCGAACGCGAAGGCAGGAAAAGCCGTCGCCGAGCATGCCGCCAAGTTCTGCGGCCAGACCCTAGGCTAGTACGGCACCCCGACCGGGGTCTGCCCCGCGCACGTTGCGGGTCGCTCGGTTGACTGACTAGATTCGTCGCTACCCGGTCTCGTGCAGAGACCATCGCCGCCGTCGACGCAGATGACGAGGTTCTCCGTGGCTCTGCCGCCGCTCACCCCGGAACAGCGACAGGCCGCGCTCGACAAGGCGGCCGCGTCCCGGCGCGAACGTGCCGAGGTGAAGAACCGGCTCAAGCACTCCGGGGCCTCCCTCGTCGAGGTGCTCGGGCAGGGCCGCGACAACGAGGTGATCGCAAAGATGCGCGTGCTGGACCTGCTCCAGGCGATGCCGGGACTGGGCAAGGTGCGGGCACGCCAGCTCATGGAGCGGCTCAGCATCTCCCAGAGCCGGAGGGTGCGTGGTCTGGGGGCCAACCAGCTGGCAGCACTGGAACGCGAGTTCGGCACGCGTGAGTGAGCCGGGCCAGCCCAGCAGACTCACAGTCCTCGCCGGCCCCACCGCCGTGGGCAAGGGCACGGTCGCCGCGGACATCCGCAAGCACCATCCCGAGGTCTGGATCTCGGTCTCTGCCACCACTCGTCGTCCGAGACCGGGTGAGATCCACGGGCGGCACTACTGGTTCGTCTCCGAGACGGAGTTCGACGAGCTGATCGCCCGCGGGGACCTGCTGGAGTGGGCGCTTGTGCACAGGTCGGCCCGCTACGGAACCCCACGCAGGCCGGTCGAGGAGGCGCTCGCCGCCGGTCGGCCGGCCCTGCTCGAGATCGACCTGCAAGGTGCGCGGCAGGTCCGGGCATCCATGCCCGACGCGCTGTTCGTGTTCTTGGCGCCGCCGTCGTGGGAGGAGCTCGAGCGCCGCCTCGTCGGTCGCGGCACGGAGAGTGAAGAGGAACGCGCCCGTCGACTCGAGACCGCCTTCGAGGAGCTGGAGGCGGGCAACGAGTTCGATGTGACGATCGTCAACACCGAGGTACACGCTGCGGGCCAGGAGTTGGTATCCTGGATAACAGGCGCGCGAATCCCGCGCATCTAACCTTGAGACCTTTGTGAGGCATAACCGCGTGTCTGGAACCATGCCTGTTGCCGAGGGCATCACCAACCCTCCCATCGATGACCTGCTGACGAAGACCGACTCGAAGTACAAGCTGGTCCTCTACAGCGCCAAGCGCGCGCGTCAGATCAATGCCTACTACTCCCAGCTCGGCGAGGGTCTGCTCGAGTACGTCGGCCCGCTCGTCGACACCCACGTCCAGGAGAAGCCACTCTCGATCGCGCTCCGGGAGATCAACGACGACCTGCTCACCTGTGAGGACGTCGAGCCCGAGGACGCCTGAGCGTGCCTTCCGCGGCGGACCGCCCTCGCGTCGTCCTCGGCGTGAGCGGCGGTATTGCTGCTTACAAGGCGGCTCACCTGCTTCGCCTGTTAACCGAGTCCGGCCATGACGTCACGGTCGTGCCCACCGCTGCGGCGCTGGAGTTCGTGGGAGCGCCCACGTGGGCCGCGTTGTCCGGTAAGCCGGTCTCCACCGACGTGTGGGCGTCGGTGCACGAGGTCCCGCACGTGCGGCTCGGGCGGAGCGCCGACCTCGTCCTCGTGGCCCCTGCCACGGCGAACCTGCTCGCCAGGGCCGCGCAGGGCCTTGCTGACGACCTGCTCACGAACACCCTGCTGACCGCGCGGTGCCCCGTTGTGCTCGCTCCCGCGATGCACACCGAGATGTGGGAGCACCCGGCGACGCAGGACAACGTCGCGACCCTTCGGCGTCGCGGTGTCCTGGTCCTTCACCCCGCCGAAGGCCGGCTGACCGGCGCCGACACGGGCAAGGGCCGGCTTCCCGAGCCGGAAGAGATCTTCGCCGTTGCCACCGACGTACTGGCCCGTGGGGGCTCTGTGTGGTCCGCAGACCTCGCCGGACGGCGTGTCGTCGTCTCGGCAGGCGGCACCCGTGAGTACCTCGACCCCGTGCGGTTCCTGGGCAACCGCTCGTCGGGTCTCCAGGGCTACGCGCTGGCGCGTACCGCAGCCGCGCGCGGCGCCGAGGTGACGCTGGTGGCGGCGAACGTGTCCCTGTCCGACCCGGCCGGCGTGAAGGTCCTGCGGGTCGACACGACCGCTGAGCTGCGTGAGGCGGTCCTCGCCGCCGCGACCACCGCGGACGCCGTGGTGATGGCAGCGGCACCGGCCGACTTCCGGCCCTCCCAGATCGCTGCGTCGAAGATCAAGAAGACCCACGACGGTTCGGCGCCGAGCATCGAGCTCGAGCAGAACCCCGACATCTTGGCCGAGCTCTCCGATGACCGCGAGCCCCGCACATCCGTCGTGGTCGGGTTCGCCGCAGAGACCGGGGACGAGTCGGGCAGCGTGCTCGAGCACGCAAGGGCCAAGCTGACGCGCAAGGGCTGTGACCTGCTCGTGGTCAACGACGTGAGCGGCGGCAAGGTGTTCGGCAGCGCGCAGAACGAGGCCGTGCTGCTCAGCGCCACCGGCGAGGCCACGCCCGTTGCCCGAGGCACGAAGTCAGCTCTGGCCCACGCGATCTGGGACGCAGTGGTCGCGCGCTTCGAGACCGTCTGATCGGGTCGATCTCCAGCGGCTAGGGTTCAGTCGAGATGCAGCTCGACTTCGGATGCGCCGAGCCGGCGCAGGCAGGGGATTCCAGCACGTGACCGGACGCTTGTTCACCTCCGAGTCGGTGACCGAGGGGCATCCCGACAAGATCGCCGACCAGATCAGTGACACGATCCTCGACGCCTTGTTGGCCGACGACCCTCACAGCCGGGTGGCCGTCGAGACGCTGGTGACGACCGGTCTGGTGGTGGTGGCCGGTGAGGTGACCACGACGACGTACGCCCCCATCCCGCAGCTGGTGCGCGACCGGATCCTCTCGATCGGCTACGACTCCTCGAACAAGGGGTTCGACGGCTGGTCGTGCGGGGTGCAAGTGGCCATCGGAGCCCAGTCCGGCGACATCGCCCAAGGTGTCGACGACGCGTACGAGGAGCGGCACGACCACTCGATCGACCCGCTGGACCGGCAGGGTGCGGGCGACCAGGGCCTGATGTTCGGCTACGCCTGCGACGACACCCCGGAGCTGATGCCGTTGCCGATCATGATCGCGCACCGGCTCTCCGAGCGGCTCTCCCAGGTTCGCAAGAACGGCACGATGCCGTACCTGCGACCCGACGGCAAGACGCAGGTGACGATCGAGTACGACGAGCAGAACCAGCCTGTCCGCGTCGACACCGTCGTGGTCTCCACGCAACACGCCCAAGGCATCGACCTCGACGAGATGCTGACTCCCGACATCCGCGGGCACGTAGTGGACGCGGTCCTGGAACAGTTCGCCATCGCCTCCGACGACTACCGCCTGCTGGTCAACCCGACGGGCCGCTTCGAGATCGGTGGCCCGATGGGCGATGCCGGACTGACCGGCCGCAAGATCATCATCGACACCTACGGCGGGATGGCCCGCCACGGCGGCGGTGCGTTCTCGGGCAAGGACCCGTCGAAGGTCGACCGGTCCGCGGCGTACGCGATGAGGTGGGTCGCCAAGAACGTTGTCGCCGCGGGGCTGGCCCGACGGTGCGAGGTGCAGGTCGCCTATGCGATCGGCAAAGCGACCCCGGTGGGCTTGTTCGTGGACTGCTTCGGGACCGAGACGGTGCCCGTGGACGCCATCCAGAAGGCGGTGTTTGAGGTGTTCGACCTGCGCCCGGCGGCGATCATCCGTGACCTCGACCTGCTCCGGCCCATCTACGCGCAGACGGCTGCCTACGGACACTTCGGCCGCGAGCTGCCCGACTTCACCTGGGAGCGGACCGACCGGGTCGACGCCCTCAGGTCCGCCACCGGCGTCTGACTCCTGCCCGTCGCTGTCCCACGGGCCACAGCTTCCCCAAGGTATGTCGCTGAACCTGCACTTCCCACGGTGAACTCGTCATGGGAAGTGCAGGTTCACCGTGGGAAGTCGCGATGGCGGGAGTGTGCGAAGTCGCGTCGGCAAGTCAGGTGGCGCGCGAGAAGAGCGGGCCTCGTACGGCGGACACGGTGACTCGTGTGGACAGGTACGGAGCACTGTCCACAGGCACAGTCGGTGAGATGTCGCGACGTCGGTGCGGACTGTAAGACTGGGCGCATGAGCCAGAACGAGCAGAACGCCAACCATGGTCAGCTGGCGCTGATGCCGGATCTGGCTCGGGTGCGCGCTCGTCAGGCTAGGCAACGCAAGGCCAAGGCTGCCGCGGGCCCGAAGCCGACGGAGCCCGCGACGGACCGGCCGGTGGCCCGGGTGCTCGTGGATGTCCCGCTCGCCCACCTCGACCGGCCGTTCGACTATCTGGTCCCTCAGAAGTTGGCGGGCGACGCGGTGCCTGGGTGCCGGGTGAAGGTCAGGTTTGCGGGCAAGGACGTGAACGGGTTCCTGCTCGAGCGGGTGGACTCCAGCAACCACGCCGGTCGTCTCGCGCCCCTGCGGCGGGTGGTGAGCCCGGAGCCGGTGCTTTCGCCGGCCGCCGCGCGGTTGTCGGCGTCGGTGGCCGCCCGCTACGCAGGCACGCGTTCGGACGTGCTCCGGCTGGCGGTCCCGCCACGCCACGCCGCCGTCGAGAAGCAGCAGATGGTCACCGGCATCCCCGACGCCGTCGTCGACGTGGGTGCGGCAGAGAAGGTCTGGTCCGCTTACGACGGTGGCGCGGCGTTCGTCCGACGGCTCGCGGCCGGCGAGACGCCGCGTACGGTGTGGTCGGCCCTTCCCGGAGAGTCCTGGGGAGATGCCTTCGCGCAGGCGGCCGCGGCGACGTACTGCTCCGGGCGTGGCGTCGTGCTGTGCCTGCCCGACGGCAAGGATGTAGCGCAGGTCGACGAGGCGCTCACCGACGTGCTCGGTGTGGGCAACCACGTCGTCCTCACTGCAGAGCTCGGACCAGCCGCCCGCTACCGTGCGTTCCTGGCGCTCTCCCGGGGCTCCGTGCGCGTGGTGGTGGGCACTCGTGCCGCGGCGTTCGCCCCAGTGCACGACCTCGGTCTGGTCGCGCTGTGGGACGACGGAGACGACCTCTACGCCGATCCGCGCGCGCCGTACCCCCACACTCGGGAGGTCCTTCTCCTGCGCGCTCTTGAGGAGTCCTGCGCGGCGCTGGTCGGTGGCTTTGCGCGCACCGTCGAGGCGCAGTCGCTCCTGCTGACGGGGTGGGCCGAGGAGCTGGTCGCCGGGAGAGAGACCGTGCGCTCGGCGTCGGCACGGGTGAGCATCACCGGAGCAACCGACTTCGACCTCGCCCGCGACCCGTCGGCCCGGTCCGCACGTCTGCCCAAAGCGGCCTACGACGCCATCCGAAGGGGGATCGAAGCCGGGCCCGTGCTCCTGCAGACGCCTCGCCAGGGGTACGTCACGAGTCTCACCTGCGACGGCTGCCGCGCCGCCGCCAGGTGCGCTCGCTGCACCGGACCGATGAATCTGCCGGCGCCTCATGAGCCGCCCACCTGCCGATGGTGCGGAACCACCGAGCACTTCTGGGCGTGCCCGCAGTGTGCCGGCCGTGGTCTGCGTGCACCTGTCCTGGGTGACCGACGTACCGCCGAGGAGATCGGCAGGGCCTTCCCGTCCGTGGGCGTGCGGACCTCTTCGGGCGAGCGTGTGCTGGCGACAGTGGGCCCGGAACCTTCGATCGTGGTCGCTACTCCGGGGGCGGAGCCGGTCGCGGTGGGTGGTTACACGTGCGTCGTGCTGCTCGACACCTGGCTGATGCTCGCCCGCCACGACCTACGCACGACAGAGGAGTCACTGCGTCGTTGGATGAACGCTGCGGCGCTCGCACGGTCCGCCGGCCGAGGTGGACGTGTGGTGGTCGTGGGAGAGAGCGGCGAACCGGCACTTCAGGCGCTGGTGAGGTGGGACCCGTCCGGTTTCGTGCGGCGTGAGCTCGCGGACCGGCAGTCGGCCCACCTGCCACCCGCCTCGAGGCTGGCCACACTCATCGGCGACGCCTCCGTGGTGGCTTCGGCACTGGAGATGCTGGATCTCCCGAGCGATGCCGAGCTTCTCGGCCCGGTGCCGGTGGAACCCGCGCCCAGAAGGTTCGCCACTCACAGCAGCACCGGTGTCCCCGCCGGGACGCAGGTTCGTGCCGTGGTCCGCGTGCCCCGGTCCTCTGGGCCACAGCTGTCGCGAGCGCTCGTGCAGATGCAGGGAGTCCGTGACGCCAAGAAGATGGCCGGGGTGCGGGTCCAGGTCGACCCGATAGGTCTCGGCTGACCTCGGCGCCGTCCTGCGGTCCGTAGACTTGGCCCCCGCACGCAGCACACCACCGCAAGGAGCAGCCTTGGCAATCGCGCCCATCCGCCTGTTCGGCGACCCGGTCCTGCGGAGTCCCGCTTCGCCGGTGCGCGACTTCGACAAGGAGCTGCGCCGCCTCGTCGAGGACCTCACGGACACGATGCGCGACGCCCCGGGATCGGGCCTTGCGGCGCCGCAGATCGGGGTCGGGCTCCGGGTTTTCACCTGGTACGTCGAGGGCGAGCTGGGACATCTGGTCAACCCCTCCCTCAACCTGTCGGAGGAGATCCAGGACGGCCCGGAGGGCTGCCTGTCCATCCCGGAGCTGTCCTTCGACTGCAAGCGCGCCCTGTCGGTGGTAGCCACCGGTTTCGACATGTACGGCGATCCGGTCAAGGTGGAGGGGACCGAGCTGCTCGCGCGCGCCATTCAGCACGAGACCGACCACCTGGACGGAGTCCTCTTTCTCGATCGTCTCGACCGGGAGACCCGCAGGCAGGCGATGAAGGCGATCCGCGAGTCGGAGTGGTTCGGCGAGACGACACCGAGCTTCCGGCTTTCGCCCCATGCGACGAACGGCCTCGGTCTCTGATGAGGGTGGTCTTCGCCGGTACACCCGAGGCCGCGCTGCCCGCGCTGGACGCGGTCGCCGCCAGCACGCATGACCTGGTCGGTGTGGTGACCCGCCCGGACGCCCCGGCAGGGCGGGGTCGTCGACTGCATGCCTCACCCGTGGCTGTCCGCGCGCGTGAGCTCGGCGTTCCCGTGCTCACACCGGCGCACCCGAAGGAGCCCGACTTCCAGGACCTGCTGCGCGACCTGGCCCCGGACTGCTGCCCCGTGGTGGCCTACGGAGCACTCCTGCCGCAGAGTGCTCTCGACATCCCGGCCTCCGGCTGGGTCAACCTGCACTTCTCGCTGCTTCCCGCCTGGCGCGGGGCTGCGCCGGTCCAGCACGCGTTGTGGGCCGGTGATGAGATCACCGGCGCGACCACGTTCCTCATCGTCAAGGAGCTGGACGCCGGACCGACCTTCGGGATGGTCACCGAGACTGTGCAACCCTCCGACACCGCCGGGGACCTGTTGGGTCGTCTGGCCGCGAGCGGTGCGGAACTTCTCGTGGCGACGCTCGACGGCATCGAGGACGGATCGCTCGAGGCTCGCGAGCAGGCGCCCGACGGGATAAGTCTGGCACCAAAGATCCTCGTCGGGGAGGCAGAGGTCGACTGGGCCGCACCCGCGGCGACAGTCGATCGCCACATCCGAGCGTGTACGCCGGAACCCGGCGCCTGGTCGACGTACTCGGGGGAGCGGATCAAGGTTGGGCCGGTCACCGTCGTCGAGCCCCGCGACCGGTTGCAGCCCGGGACGCTGGAGGTCACCAAGAGCACGGTGCTCGTCGGGACCGCCACCGGGCCGGTGCAACTCCGGAAGGTCAAGGCGTTCGGCAAGAAACTGATGAGCGCCGCGGACTGGGCGCGAGGGGTCCGCGTCGCGTCCGGTGCCTCGTTCGGTGGCTGATCCACAGCCTCGGCGGGGAAGGGTCGACGCGGCCCGGCTGGCGGCCTTCGAGGTGTTGACCGCGGTCCGCGAGCAGGGTGCCTACACCAACCTTGCGCTACCGCCGGTCCTGCGCCGTCGGCGGATCAGCGGCCGGGACGCAGCGTTCGTGACCGAACTGGTGTCCGGCACGATCCGACGCCAAGGGACCTACGACGCCGTCCTCACTGCCAACGTCAAGAGGTCGCTGTCCGACGTCGACCCCGCGGTCCTCGACGCCCTGCGTCTCGGGACTCATCAGCTGCTGGCCATGCGGGTCCCCTCGCACGCGGCTGTGGGCACGACCGTCGACCTCGTCCGAGAGGTGGTCGGTCACCGGCCGGCCGGCTTCGTCAACGCAGTGCTGCGCCGGGTGGCCGAGCATGATCTGCCGGGCTGGGTGCGCCGGGTCGCACCGGATCCGGCCCGGGACCCGGTGGGATTCGCCTCCGTTGCGCACGCGCATCCGCGCTGGATCGTCGAAGAGCTGGTCGCCGCTCTCACTGCTCCGTCGAGCCGCGCCCGGATCGGCGATCAGCCGCGCCGAATTCCGCGATCTTCACACCCGGCGGCGGCAGAGCCGGAGCTCGAGACGCTCCTCGCCGCGGACAACGCCGCTCCGCGTGTGACGCTCGTGGCCCGTCCTGGCATGAGCTCGGTCGCCGAGCTCGTCGAAGCCGGCGGTACGGCGTCGGTGATGTCGCCGTACGCCGTGGAGCTGGCCGGTGGCGACCCGAGAGGGATCCCTGCCGTGGCCCAGGGCCGCGCAGGTGTTCAGGACGAAGGCTCCCAGCTCGTCGCACTGGCGCTGACACGTGCCCTGGTCGAGGGGCGCGACGTGCGATGGCTGGACATGTGTGCGGGTCCGGGCGGCAAGTCTGCCCTGCTCGCTGCGCTCGCCGGCGACCATGGTGCCCGGCTGCTCGCCTCGGACCTGCAACCGCATCGTGGCGAGCTCGTCGTCTCCGCGACTGCGGCGCTGGTCCGATCCGGTAGTCCTGGTCTGCTCGCAGTGATCACCGCGGACGGCACACGACCCGCCTGGGGGCCCGGCACGTTCGACCGGGTGTTGGTCGATGCGCCGTGCTCGGGGCTGGGTGCACTGCGTCGGCGACCAGAGGCGCGTTGGCGACGTACGCCTGCGGATCTCGACGGTCTCGTGCCGCTGCAGAAGGCGCTGCTGTGCTCCGCGCTCGACTCGGTGCGTGCCGGGGGAGCGGTAGGCTACGCGACGTGCTCACCGGTGCTCGCGGAGACCGAGGAGGTCGTGTCCTCAGCACTCGAAGAGCGGCCGGACGCCGTACTCGAGGACGCCGCGCCGCTCTTCGAGCCGATGTTGGAGGCCCACGACGGACCGACCCCAGGCACGGTCCAGCTGTGGCCGCACCGGCATGGCACCGACGCGATGTTCTTCGCCCTGTTGCGCAAGCGGTGAGGGGTCGGCGGGCCAAAGGTTCCGAGCCTGATGGGCGGCCGCCACCGACGCAGCGATCTCGACTCCAGCCGATAGGTTGGCTCGTGTGGGAACCGACGCGCGAAAGTCCCCGGCGGTGGAGGTGGAGGTCGGCGACCGTACTCTCCGGGTCTCCAACCCCGACCGTGTGTACTTCCCGGCTCGCGGTGAGACCAAGCTCGACCTCGTCAACTACTACCTCTCCGTCGGCGACGGGATCGTGCGCGCACTGCGCGACCGGCCGTGCATGATGCACCGCTTCCCGACCGGCGTCAGCGGCGAGAAGGTGCACCAGAAGCGGGTGCCCTCGGGGGCGCCACCCTGGCTGGAGACGGTCCGGGTCGAGTTCCCGCGCTACAACCGCCACGCCTATGAGCTCTGCGTCACCGAGGTCGCGTCGGTGATCTGGGCCGTGCAGATGTCCACGGTCGAGTTCCATCCCTGGAACTCCCGGCGTGCCGACACTGAGCGGCCCGACGAGTGGCGGATCGACCTGGACCCCGGTCCGGAGTGCGGCTTCGACACGGTCCGCCGGGTGGCCCAGGTGTGCCACGAGGTGCTCGACGAGCTCGGCGCTGTCGGCTGGCCGAAGACATCGGGCGGGAACGGGCTCCATGTCTACGTCCGGATCGAGCCTCGCTGGGCATTCAAGGAGGTACGGCGGGCCGCGCTGGCGTTCGCACGAGAGGTGGAGCGCCGTACACCTGACGACGTGACCACCACATGGTGGCGCAAGGACCGGGACCCCTCGATGCTCTTCGTCGACTACAACCAGAACGCCCGCGACCATACGATCGCGAGTGCCTACTCGGTGCGCGGCGTGCCGGAGGCGAGAGTGTCGACCCCGATCCTCTGGGAAGAGGTGGCCGACGTGGAACCGCAGGACTTCACCATCGCGACGGTCCCTGGACGCTTCGCGCAGAAGGGTGATCTGCACGAGGGGATCGACGAGGCGGTGTTCGGTTTCGAGTCCCTGCTGGAATGGGCGGACCGCGACGAGCAGCACGGTGCGGACGTCCCGGACGAGCCCGCGCACTAGGATCGGTTCTCTGATGGGTATCCAGATCTCGCCGAGCCTGCTCGCCTCGAACTTCGCCAACCTCGCCGCCGAGGCGGCGCGTGTCTCGAACGCCGACTGGCTGCACGTCGACGTGATGGACAACCACTTCGTCCCCAACCTGACGCTCGGGCAACCGGTCGTGGAAGCGCTCTCGAAGTCCACCGAGATCCCGCTCGACGCTCACCTGATGATTGAGGACCCGGACCGCTGGGCGCTCGGGTACGTCGAGGCAGGAGCTTCCTCGGTGACCTTCCATGTCGAGGCTGCCGCGGCGCCGGTGCGACTGGCGCGGGAGCTGCGCGCACACGGTGCTCGTGCGGGGATGGGGCTGAAGCCCGCCACCGCGATCGAGCCGTACGAGGACCTGTTGCCCGAGCTCGACATGCTGCTGGTGATGACGGTGGAGCCCGGCTTCGGCGGCCAGTCGTTTCTCGACATGTGCCTGCCGAAGATCGCACGTACCCGCGCGCTGATCGAGAAGCACGGGCTCGAGCTGTGGGTGCAGGTTGACGGTGGGGTCTCTGCCGACACGATCGAGCGGTGTGCGGAGGCTGGTGCCGACGTCTTCGTGGCCGGCTCGGCGGTCTACCAGGCGCAGGACCCGAACGCGATGGTCGACAGTCTGCGCGCGCAAGCCGAAGCCACTTCCAACACCGAATGACGCGCGGCTCAGCGAGGGGGTGGGCGGACCCACATTCCAGGGAGAGCGCGGGTGTGGCAGTCTTTGCGCTGACGAGGAAACAGCTCGCGTGCTCTGGGGTCGGTGCAATTCCGAGCCGGCGGTAATAGTCCGCGACCCGTCCGCAGCCAGCGGGCGGTTGACCAGGTGGAACTCCTGGGCCGACGGTCAAAGTCCGGATGGGAAGCGCACGCGGTTGCGAGTGTCTCGACGTTCGCCGCAGGGTGCGACGTCGCGACGTGAGCAACCGCTTCCAAGACCCCGGAGTCCGTACAGGACGAGAGGGGCAGCACCGCGATGGCATCGAGCGCCGAGGTCGCCGCGATGAGCCGCGCCCTGGAGCTCGCGCAGTCGCCGGATGTCCCTCGAGGACCCAACCCACGCGTGGGCTGCGTCCTGCTCGACGCGGAGGGGAGGACCATCGCCGAGGGGATCCATCGAGGAGCTGGTACGGCGCACGCCGAGGTCGACGCCCTGAGAAGAGCAGGTGACCGCGCCCGGGGGGCGACCGCCGTGGTGACCCTCGAGCCGTGCACCCACACCGGTCGCACCGGACCGTGTGCGCAGGCGCTGATCGAGCGAGGTGTCACCCGGGTGGTCTTCGCACAGGCCGACCCGAACCCCGTGGCGGCCGGTGGTGCCCGGATGCTGGCGGAGGCTGGGGTCGACGTCGCTTCCGGAGTGCTTGCCGACGAGGCACGTGCGGTGAACCGCGCCTGGTCGTTCGCGGTCGAGAAGGGGCGTCCTCACGTGACCTGGAAGCTGGCGACCACCTTGGACGGTCGTAGCGCCGCAGCCGACGGGTCGAGCAGGTGGATCACCTCGCCGGCCGCTCGTGCTGACGTGCACCGGCTCCGGGCGTCATGTGATGTGGTCCTCGTGGGGACGGGGACCGTGCTGGCCGACGACCCCGAGTTGACGGTGCGCGACGGGAACGGTCGGAGTCTGCCCCAGCAGCCGCTTCGCGCGGTCATGGGAAGGCGCAGCCTGTCGAGAAGTCTGCGGGTCTTCGACGACGCCGCGGAGACTGTCGTACTTGCTGTCCGGGATCCGGTCGAAGCACTGCGCGAATTGTTCCGCCGGGACCGGCAGCACGTGTTGCTGGAGGGCGGCCCGACGCTGGCCGCGGCGTTCCTCCGTCTCGGGCTCGTCGATGAGATCGTCGCCTTCCTCGCGCCGGCGCTGCTCGGGGCCGGAGCGCCGGCCGTGGGTGACCTCGCCATCACCACGATCGCCGACATAGTCCGGTTCGACGTGCGCGACGTGACGCGGATCGGCACCGGCCGAGACACATGCATCCGCATCACCATGGAGGTCTGAGATGTTCACCGGTCTCGTCGAGGAGCTCGGGGTTGTGGAAGGGATCGAGGACCAGGGCGACGCCGTACGCCTCGTGGTGCGCGGCCAGCACGTCCTCGCCGACGTCGTCCTCGGGGACTCGATCGCCGTCAACGGCTGCTGCCTCACCGTCGCGGAGCGTGAGCTGGAGACGTTCACCGCCGACGTGATGCGGGAGACGCTCGAGAAGACCTCGCTCGGGCTGCTGGAACCAGGCTCGAAGGTCAACCTGGAACGGGCCGTCACCGCGACGACCCGACTCGGCGGCCACATCGTCCAGGGCCACGTGGACGGGACCGGAACAGTCCACAGCCGCAGCTCCTCTGAGCACTGGGAGCTGGTGAAGATCTCACTGCCGCCCCACCTGGCGCGCTACCTGGTTCCGAAGGGGTCGGTCACCGTCGACGGCATCTCGTTGACCGTGGTGGACGTCGAGGACGGGACGCAGCCCGTCTTCACCGTCTCGCTGATCCCGGAGACGCTCGCCCGCACCACGCTCGGCTCCAAGCAGGACGGGGACCTCGTCAACCTGGAGGTCGACGTGATCGCCAAGTACGTCGAGCGCCTGCTCGCCTTCGGAGACGACAGAGACGACACCGAAGACAACGACACAGAGGACGACTGATGAACTTGTTGAACTGGCTGGTCGAGGGCACCAGTCCCGTCGGGGACGGGGTCTTGCGGGTGCCCGAGGTGCTCGGCATCGTCCTTCTGTTCATGGTGTTCGCCGGCAACGAGGTTCGTGCAGACTTCGACCCCCTGTGGGCTACGTCGTGATCTACCTGGTGCTCCTGCGGATCGGAACCGCGGTGATGTACCTCATCTACGGCGCCTTCTGCGGCTGGGGCTTCCTGACCTGGTCCAAGGTCCGTCGTGACCTGGCAACGGCCGTGCCGGACTCTCGCGAGAGCGTGCCGCAGTGAGCGCTGTGCCCGGAGTGCGGCTCGACACCGTGGAGGACGCGATCGCCGACGTCGCCGCCGGCAAGGCAGTCATCGTCGTCGACGACGAGGACCGTGAGAACGAGGGAGACCTGGTCTTCGCCGCGAGCAGGTCGACCCCGCAGCTGATGGCGTTCATCATCCGCTACTCCTCAGGTGTCATCTGCGCCCCGACCACGGCCGAGGTGCTCGACCGCCTGGCGATCCCCCTGATGACCCCGCACAACCGTGAGCGGATGCGCACGGCGTACACCGTCTCGGTGGACGCTCGCGACGGCGTCACCACGGGAATCTCCGCCGCGGACCGTTCACACACCGTGCGGGTGCTCAACGACTCGGCCACTGAGCCGTTCGAGATCGTCCAGCCGGGCCACGTGTTCCCGCTGCGGTACCGAGAGGGCGGGGTGCTGGTCCGCGCCGGGCACACCGAGGCATCGGTCGACCTCGCCCGGCTCGCCGGCTTGTCTCCGGCGGGAGTCATCTCCGAGATCGTCAACGACGACGGCACGATGAAGCGGGGCCAGCAGCTGCGGGTGTTCGCTGACGAGCACGCGCTGTCGATGATCTCCATCGAGGCGCTGATCCACTACCGCCGACGGCACGAGAAGCATGTCGAGCGGGTCGCGGAGACCCGGTTGCCGACCGCGCACGGCGACTTCACCGCCTACGGGTACCGGATCACCATCGACGGCTCCGAGCACATGGCACTGGTGTACGGCGACGTGGGTGCGCTCGCTGGCGACGGTCCGGTGCTGACCCGGGTGCACTCGGAGTGCCTGACCGGTGACGTCCTGGGGTCGCGTCGCTGCGACTGCGGTCCGCAGCTGGACGAGGCACTCGAGCGCATCGTCGAGCAGGGCAGCGGCGTGCTGGTCTACCTACGGGGCCACGAGGGCCGCGGAATCGGTCTACTCGCGAAGCTCCAGGCCTATCAGCTGCAGGACGGCGGTCGCGACACGGTTGACGCGAACCTCGACCTCGGCCTACCCGCCGATGCGCGCCACTACGGCACCGCGACCCAGATCCTGCACGATCTCGGCGTGCGATCGGTCCGGCTGCTCACCAACAACCCGGCGAAGACCATCAGCCTGGAGGAGTACGGCATTCCGGTCCTCGAACGCGTGCCGCTCACCCCTCACCCCAACGACCACAACCTCGGTTACCTGCTGACCAAGCGTGACCGGATGGGGCACGACCTTCCTGACCTGGAGCAAGGAGACCCGGCATGAGCGGAGAAGGATCCCCGAACGCCACCCCGATCGACTGCCGTGACTTCCGGGTGGCCGTGGTCGCCGCGTCCTGGCACGAACAGGTGATGGACGGCCTGATCGCCGGCGCACGACGTGCACTGGCCGACTACTCCGTCGAGGCGCCGACCGTCGTACGCGTGCCCGGCTCCTTCGAGCTGCCCGCGGTGGCCGCTGCCCTCGCCGACAAGGGGTACGACGCGGTCGTCGCGCTCGGAGTGGTGATCCGCGGTGGCACCCCCCACTTCGACTACGTCTGCTCGGCCACCACCGACGGCCTGAGCCGCGTCGGGCTGGACAGCGGCACCGCCATCGGCTTCGGGGTGCTCACCTGTGACACCGAGCAGCAGGCGCTTGACCGTGCCGGGCTCGAAGGCTCTTCGGAGGACAAGGGATACCAGGCCGCATCAGCCGCGCTCGTCACCGCCTTCACCCTGCGCCAGGTGCGCCGCGGCTATCCCCTGGACTGAGTGACCGCCGGACGCGATCGACGCAGCTCGCGCCCTCACAGAGGTTCGGCCGCACGGTGGCCATTTCTCGCCCGGGCGGGTGGTTGAGGGCGCGACGTCGGCTGAGCGTCGTACGCCGTAGGCTCTGTGCGTGAAGACGTTCGAGGAGCTGTGGGCCGAGCTCGCCGCGAAGGCGCAGAGCCGACCGGCGGAATCCGGGACGGTGCAGGCACTCGACGCCGGCGTGCACGCGATCGGAAAGAAGCTGGTCGAGGAGGCGGCGGAGTCGTGGATGGCAGCGGAGTACGAGGGGCCTGACCGCGCGGCACAGGAGATCAGCCAGGTGCTCTACCACGCCCAGGTCCTGATGCTGGCGAGCGGGCTCACGCTCGACGACGTCTACGCCCACCTGTAAGAGGTTGACCATGTCGAAGAAGCTCCTACGTATCGCCATTCCGAACAAGGGTTCCCTGTCGGCATCCTCGTCCGACATCCTGCGTGAGGCCGGCTACAGCCAACGCAGCGACCTCAAGCAGCTCACGCTGACTGACCTCGAGAACGAGGTCGAGTTCTTCTACCTACGTCCGCGTGACATTGCGCTGTACGTCGGTGAGGGCACCCTGGACATCGGGATCACCGGGCGGGACCTGCTGCTCGACTCGGGGGCGAAGGCCGTGGAGATGCTGGGACTCGGTTTCGGCACCTCGCGGTTCCGGTTTGCCGCGCCACCTGGAACTGTGTCCACGCTTGCCGACCTGACCGGCAAGCGTATCGCCACCTCGTATCAGGGAGTGGTCTGCAGCTACCTCGAGGAGCGAGGGATCGAGGCGACCGTGACCCGGCTCGACGGCGCGGTGGAGACCAGTGTCCAGCTCGGCGTCGCCGACGTCATCGCCGACGTCGTGGAGACCGGCAGCACGCTGCGCCAGGCAGGTCTCGAGGTCGTCTGCGACACCATCCTGAAGTCCGAGGCCGTGCTGGTTACGCGCGCGGGCGCTGAGGCACCGGCAGGATTCGAGATCTTCCAGCGCCGTCTCCAGGGAGTCCTGGTCGCCCGGACCTACGTAATGATGGACTACGACATCTCCAACGAGCGGGTTGAGGAGGCCGTCACCCTCACCCCCGGCATCGAGAGCCCCACGGTCTCGCCCCTTCATCGCGAGGGCTGGGTCGCCGTACGCTCGATGGTTCCTCGCGCCGGAGCACAGCGGCTGATGGACGCACTGTGGGAGATCGGCGCCCGGGGCATTCTGGTCACGGACATCCATGCCTGCCGGCTCTGACGCGGCTCCTGCCGAGTTGCCTCGCACGTTCCGGCCCTTTGGCGTCCGGATCGCCGTCTCGGTGTTCGCGGTGCTGCTCTACGGAACCGTCCTCGCGATCTGGGTGGCGTTCCCGGCGGAGGTGCGCAGCCAGTTCACGATCTTCCAGCGCGCGACGGTGATCTTCTTCGGGGTGGCCATGGCGGCATGCGGCTTCGCGCTTGCCCGCTCCCGCGTCGAGGTGAGGGTGGACTCGGTCACCGTGGTCAACGGTTATCGGACGCGTCGCTACGACTGGAACGAGATCCTGGCGGTCACCCTCCCTCAGGGCAGCCCGTGGGCGACGCTCGACCTCAGCGACGGCACCTCGGTCGCTGCGATGGGCATCCAAGGGTCGGACGGTGCGCGGGCGGGTGCCTCGGTGCGACAGATCCGGGCACTGCTGCGGCAACAGAGCCGGACCGAGCGCAACGACTGACCGCTGCGCGACCTACTCAAGCGACGTACACGAAGCAACCAGCCAGGGGGCGGCCTCGCCGGACAGAGACGCTCGGCCGGGCCATCTGGACATGCAGTCCTCGAGGCGCGCGCCCGGTTCATGCCGGTTCCAAGCGTTATTTCCGCGCAGTGTGCACGTCCATCGGGCCGGGCGTCGTCAGTCGAGGCGCACGGCAGGTCGAAGGGCGTGGCGTCGGGCCCGTGACTTCCGACCCCGGGCGAAGGCAGCGGGGGTTAGCTCGGGGCCGGCAGCGCCGGTGTCGTCGGCGAGGAGGTACTCGTACTCGACCGGCTCGTCATCGACGGTCACCGTGATCGTGAAGACCACCCAGCCGATGGACTGCGGGTCGACCAGGAGCGTGACCTCGGAACCCAACAGGCCGGACAGCTCGGTGTAGTTGCCCTAGACCGTCTCGTCCCCGTCGAGGTCCGCGGCGGCAGGCGCGGCGAGCTGGTCCTCGTCACCGAAGGAGAGCAGGTTGCGGTTACCGCAGAAGCTCTCCTCGCAGGTCTCCAGTGGGTCGGTATCGATGACCGGCTCGAAGGCGTACTCGGGCTCGGGATCAGGCGTGGGTCCCGGGTCGGCGTCGGCTCCGGCTCGGAGTCGGGGTCGGGCGTTGGCTCAGGATCCGGGGAGGGATTGCTGCTCGGCGGCCGAGGCGGTATCACCGGGCGGCCCTTCGGCGGGGCGGTTTCGTCCGGCTGGTCCGCCCCGGGGCCGGACGCGCTAGGTGCGTGATGGGCGCGGTCCGCATCAGGCGTACGGCGCTCCCGGTCGGTGCTGTCGTCGCTCCCGCGACCGGGGTGCACGGCGTCGTTCGGCGCCGACCCGAGCACTCGACGCGCTGCGAGGCCCTGGATGCGGGCATGAGCCGCGGAGATCGAGCGTTTCGCCTTCGAGGTCTTCAATGGGAGGCCGGTCTCGAGCCGTGCGACGTCGCTGCCCAGAGGCTCGTTCCGGTCCGAGACGGGGGTCGCACCGGCGTACCGTCCATGGTCGGACTCGACCGGACCGATCGCGGCGAGCAGGGTCCAGGAGATCTGGCATCCGGGGTCGACCTCGGCGAGAATCTCGGCGCTCCGCCGGTAAGCCTGGAAAGCCACTGCCGGCACGGCGCGAGCGTCGGGCCCGCGCCGGGTCACCGTCCGCCTGCCCTTGGGAGCAGAGAAGCTGAGCTCGGCCCGGGAGCCCAGCGGCTTCGGGGCAACTACCAGCGCGACCGTGGCACCCGGCAGGCTGGCGGTGTTCAGAAGCGTGGTGCACAGCCAGTGCGAGGACGGAGCCGTTGAGTCTGGTACGCAAGAGGTCTCTTCCCCGATTGTCACTGAACTCCCGAGAGCTCTTGCTCCGACCCGACGGCGCAAGGCGGCGCGAAGATTGCGATTGCGCGACATAGGGGCGGCCCCCAAGGCTCTACATCAGCGCGGTCCCTTCAGGCACAACCGTTCGCTTCCTGGCGCCTTCGTCACATCGGTACCGACCCCGCCAGCGCCGTGAGCGCCTCGGTGAAGCACGCCATCGGGGGAGTGACCAGACCGGCGCCCACCTGCCCGGTCCCGGCCACCCGGCCAGCCATCCCGGTGTTGATCTGTGGAAGCACACCGGTGCGGACCACCGAGGTGACGTCGATGCCGGTGGGTGTGCCCCGGAACTCCAGGATAGGGATCGCGTAGGCCGGGTTCTCACCGACGGTGATGCCGTACATCCGCTGGGTCGTGGCCAACGCGTCTGGCACGCTCCCGCCCACGAACCGCACGATCGCAGGAGCGGCCGCCATCGCGAGCCCTCCGATGCCTGCGGTCTCGGTGATCGCCGAGTCGCCGATGTCGGGGTTCGCGTCGTCGGGGCCGTAGCCGCCGAGGAAGAGCCCCTGCGGAGTCTCTGCCGGCGCGGTGTACCACCGCTCGCCGGTCCCGGACACCTGGATCCCGAAGTCGGTGCCGTTGCGAGCCAGCACCGTCACCACCGACGAGCCCGGAATGTTCGCGGCTGCGGAGGTCGCCAGCTTGCAGGCAGGCATGCCGAGGTTGAGGAAGAAGTGGTCGTTGCCGGAGACGAAGCGTACGGCGTCCGCGACGTCGCTGCTGCGATGACCGGAGTCGACCATGGCAGGAAGCACCTCGCGCAGGAACATCAGCGTCCCCGCGCGGTTTCGGTTGTGGCCCTCGTCACCCATCTGGATCATCTGCGCGATGATCGCCTTGACGTCGACCGGGTCGCCGGCGCGCACCGCGCGTTGCAGCAGCGGGCCCAGGACGCGGGTCATCCAGTGCAGACGCTCGATCACCTCGGGGCCGTACGCGCCGTACCTCAGCACCTTTCCGAGGCCCTCGTTGAGCGAGCACCACGAGCGTGCGTCGTGCACCTCGTCGCACAGCTCGAACATCCACATCGAGGCGGACACCACGCCGGCCATCGGTCCCACGGCCCCACGGTGGTGGCAGGGCTCCCACTCGACGCCGTTGCCCGTGGCCAGCATCCGCTCCGCGGCTTCGGGGGTCCTCGCCAGGCCCTCGAAGAGCACCGCACCGATGAGTGCGCCGCGCATCGGCCCCGACGCACGTGCCCAGTCCACCGGAGGTCCGGCATGCAGGAACTGGCCGGGCGCCAGCCCGAGCGCCTCCGAGGCTTGACGTACGTCGACCAGGACTGCCCCGGATGAGAGCATCGCCTCGAGCGCCTGGGCATTGGCGGCTGTGCGCCTCGAGTCGACCATCACCGAGGCGACTGCCCGGCTCGTCCCCTCGACAGGGGGTTGCCAGTCGACGCGGACCGCAGGAACTCCCTGCTTCTCGAGGGCGTCGGCGAGCAGGCCCGCTCCGGCGGTGACGACCGCATGCGGGGTTACCAGAGGACGCATGGAAGGTTTCATGACCGCTCACCTGTCTCGAGCAGGTCCATCGCGGCGACCGTCGCCTCGGCGTTGGAGAAGTGGACCCACGCGCCGGCTTCGTGCAGCATCGCGGCCGAACGGTTCCGGTCCTGAGGGTCGTCCCTGGTGCCGACCATGGACACCACGACCGGGACACCGGCGGTGGTGGCCGCACCGACGGCGTCCACGAGACCGGCGGCCGGGTCGAGGTGGGCTCCCAGACCGAGCACGACGTCGAGAAGCAGCACTGCGCAGGTCGGGTCATCGACCTCGCTGCGCAGGCGCTGTGCCCGAATCGAGCCGTCGATCATCGGGTGGGGCCGACCCGAGGTGAGCCGGTCGTCTCCGAAGTCGATCATCGTGTGCCCGGCTGAGGCGAGGTCCGGCTCGAGCATCCAGTCCGGCTGCAGGGCGATGTTGGACCAGATCGGACCGAGCCGGTCCGCGGCGAGGATCATCGCCTCGTCGCACAAGGTGCCGCCGGTGAAGAGCCCCCGCAGGTGACCCCGCCGGCACGTCCCGACACGGCCGGCCAACCGGGAAGGTAGCTGCCAGGTCCGTCCCAGGGCGTCCACCACACGACGCGCGGTCTCGGTCAGGTTCGGCTGCCCTTGCCCGAGCAGGCACATCAGCACCGGCTTACCCAGCGAGTCCGCGTGCTCGCGCACGGCGTGCGCCACGGAGTCGGAAGGTGGTTTGGAGATGACCACGACGAGCTCGGTCGCCTCGTCGACGGCCAGGAGATCGAGCGCGCGCAAGGTCGACAGCCCGCCGACTTCGGCACGCAGGTCACGGCCACCGACGCCGACGCAATGGCTGATCCCGACACCCGCGCCGTCAAGGAGGGTCATCAGGTGCTGTGCGCCGGTGCCGGAGGCGGCGACGATGCCGACCGGTCCCGGTCGGACGACGTTGGCGAACCCGAGACCCACTCCGCCGATCACCGCGGTTCCACAGTCCGGACCCATCACGACCACCCCGGCCCGCTCGGCGTACCTCTTCAGAGCCAGCTCCTGCTCCACGGGCACGTTGTCGCTGAAGACCATCGTGTGCAGGCCGGCGTCGACCGCGTCGATCGCGTCCGCGACGGCGTACTGCCCCGGTGTGGAGATCAGTGCGACGTTCGCCTCCGTGGACCGCGCCGCAGCGGCGATCGTTCGCGGGGCAGGCGCGCTGCCGAACCCCGAGGACGGAACGACCGAGGATGCGGTAAGGACGACGTCGACCTCAGCCAGCGCCGCCCTCAGCGCATCATCGGAGTGCGCATCGACCGCCACGAGCATCTCGTTGGGCCCGGCCTCGGCGGGCAGGGTGAAACCCATCCCCGCGGCCAGCTCCAAGTTGAGCTCGGTCGCCATCGCCACCAGCGCCGAGGTCACCCCCGGCAGCTCGGTGATCGTCCGGCTGACCTGAAGAAGTGTCACCGAGTCGACGTAGGCGCCTTTGCGCACCTGAAGGTCCTTGCTCACGCTGCCTCCCGCATCCCGGCTGTGGTCAGCGTATGTAGAACACCTGCCATCAGCGCGGCGCCCGAAGAGCTGCCCACCGCGAGCAGGTTGACCGTGGCTGCGTCCAGGACATCGGGGTCCGTGTGGGTCCCCGCCGTACACATCGCGTGCACGTAGTCGGCCAGCTGAGGTGTGGCGAAGCCATCCAGCGCGCACCGCAGCATCGCCTCGGACACGGCTGTGGTGGGCCGGCGCCTCAGCAGCTGAAGCACGCTGGCCCGCCAGTCGGGCAGACGCGGGTCATCGGTAGCCTGCGCCGCGACCAGCGCCCCGGCGAGGACGTCGTCACCGGCCGGGGTCAGCCCCGGACCGGCTCCGAGCAGACTCGTGGGGTCGAGACCGTCGTACGACGGGCGCACCCGAGGGACACCCGAGGGCCGCGGCGAGATCTCGCGACCGGACGTGCTTCCGAGCCGGGGGGGACGCAGGCCATGTGGACGCGGCGGTAGCCACCACCGGTGCACGACCCACGTGGCACCGCCGTGACGGAACGCGCCACCCCCGACTGTCGAGCCGTGCGTGATTCGGTGGGAAGCCGCGTCTGATCCGGTGCCGGGAAGGGTGGACGTGATGAGACTGTTCGGGAGTTGCCACGCGTCGGGTGTGCCCACGCTCAGCAAAGGTACGGCGGCGTTCCCCGTCTCATAGTGCACGCTGACCCCGGTGCGTGCCACTTCCTCGAGCTCGCGGACCTCGCCGTCGACCAGCGCCGCCAGCATCGAGGACGCGCTGCAGGAGAACCCTTCCGAAGCCATGTGTCGACGATAGCCGGGCTCCGTCTCCGCGCGGCGGGTGGTGTGAGCCTCGTCAGCGACGCAACAGAACAGGCCCGGCGTCGGGCGCGGTCACATTCCTTCCTGCTGATCCCGCGTGCCATGGTGCGCCGGGCGTCGGGCTGGTGCACAGTGAGCAGGTGGCTCCCGCTGTGGGGGCCTTCAGGTTGCACCTGCCCCGCGAGGGCGGATGCGGATGTGGGCAGGAGTCCTGCATGTCGATGTTCTCTTGGAAAGTCGTTCACGGTGGCAAGACACCGCCGCCGGGAGCTGCGGTTGCCCCGGACGAGAGGCTGTCATGGGGCAGGACCGTCGGCCTCGGAGCCCAGCACGTCGTAGCCATGTTCGGGGCGACGTTCGTCTTCCCGATCATCATGGGTCTCAACCCCCAGCTAGCAATCATGATGAGCGGTATCGCCACGATCGCGTTCCTGCTGATCGTCCAGGGCAAGGTGCCGAGCTACCTGGGCACCAGCGCCTCGTTCGTCGGAGGAACGCTCGCGATCTACGCCCAGGAGGGTACCCCCGCCGACGTCACCGGAGCCATCCTGGTCGCCGGTCTCGTGCTCGCGATCGTCGGCGTGATCATCCACGTCGCCGGGCCGGGTGTTCTGCACGCGGTGCTGCCGCCCGTGGTCACCGGCGCCGTAGTCATGCTGATCGGGTTCAACCTGGCACCGGTGGTCGCCGACATCTACTGGCCGCAGGACCAGTGGGCCGCGCTGCTGGTCATGCTGTTCGTGATCCTGGTGGCGGTCGGGGTGCGCGGCTTCCTCGGCCGGATCGCGATCTTCCTTGGCCTCCTGTTCGGCTACGCCCTGTCCTGGGTCTTCGACCGGGTCTTCGGTCAGATCACCTCCTTCGACGCCGCCGCGGGGAAGGTCACCGAGCACTTCCGGGTCAACTGGGACAGCGTCAAGGCCGCGGACTGGATCGGCTTCCCGCCGCACAGCGACTTCGCCAACGGGGTGGTCGGATGGCACATGCCGAGCTTCAACGTCGGCTTCGTCCTCCTCGTCCTGCCTGCGGTCATCGCGCTGATCGCCGAGAACACCGGCCACGTGAAAGCGGTCGCCGAGATGGTCAACCACGACCTCGACCCGGTGATGGGCAGGGCCATCGCCGCGGACGGTGTGGGCACGATGCTCGCCTCAGCGGTCGGTGGTTCGCCGACCACCACCTACGCCGAGAACATCGGCGTGATGGCAGCCACTCGGGTCTACTCCACGGCGGCCTACTTCGTTGCCGCACTGGTCGCCATCGTGTTCGGCCTGTCGCCCAAGTTCGGAGCCGTCGTCGCGGCGACACCAGGAGGCGTGCTCGGCGGTATCACCGTGGTCCTCTACGGCATGATCGGACTGCTGGGAGCCAAGATCTGGAAGGAGAACCGGGTCGACTTTGCGAACCCGATCAACCTCGTCCCGCTGGCCGCCGGCATCATCATTGCCATCGGCAACGTCACACTTGTCTTCACCGACACGTTCAGCCTCAGCGGGATCGCGCTGGGCACCATCGTCGCCGTCGTCGGGTGGCACCTTGCTCGGGTGGTGGCTCCGGCTGAGCTCCAGGAAGCCCTGAACAAGGAGGGTAGATATGACGACGCGTCCGACCTCGGCGTAAAGCAGACCGGAGGGCGCGATTCGGGAGCCCGAACGACGAAGGGCAAGACACCTGCAGAGACACGATCGGGACCGAACGGCTCGCGCTCCGGGCCGTCCGGCAATGCTCGATCACGGCCGACCAAGGCTGTCCGAAGGAAGCGCTGAGGTAGGTGGCCTGGCGCTCCATCGCCTTCTGGCAAGGCCCTTCGGGCGGTCGCACAACCCCATTACTCGGCTATCGACGAAGATGTTCGTCATGGGTTCTTTCGACGTCGAGGGGTTAGCCCTCGGCGAGTGTGTGCTGTTGCTCGATGAACAACGCCGCCCGATCGGCTCGCAGCTCAAGTCCGAGGTCCACCATGCAGACACGCCGTTGCATCTTGCCTTCTCCGTGCATGTGCTCGACGACGACGACAACATGCTCCTGGCTCGACGCGCCGTCACGAAGCGGACCTGGCCGGGTGTCTGGTCCAACGCATGCTGCGGGCATCCCGCGCCGGGGGAAGACCCGACCGACGCGGTGGGTCGCCGGCTGGCCAGCGAGCTGGGCCTGGTGACGGTTTCGCTGACCATCGCCCTCCCGGATTTCGCCTACCGGGCACAGGACGCCGGCGGTGTGGTGGAGAACGAGGTGTGCCCGGTCTACCTC
>JALZKI010000054.1 GCA_030859325.1 Actinomycetota bacterium | reverse complement strand
CCGAGAACATCGGGGTCATGGCCGCCACCCGGGTCTACTCCACGGCTGCCTACTACGTGGCCGCGCTGGTGGCGATCCTGTTCGGTCTCTGCCCCAAGTTCGGTGCCCTGATCGCGGCCACGCCCGGTGGCGTGCTGGGCGGGATCACGGTGGTCCTGTACGGGATGATCGGTCTGCTGGGGGCCAAGATCTGGAAGGAGAACCGGGTCGACTTCGCCAACCCGGTGAACCTGGTTCCGGTGGCAGCCGGAATCATCATCGCGATCGGGAACACCTCCCTGCAGATCACTGAGAACTTCGAGCTGTCGGGCATCGCGCTGGGCACGATCGTCACCTTGGTCGGCTACCACCTAGCCCGCATGGTCGCTCCGGCGAGCCTGCGCGACGACGGTGCGCTGATCGCCGTTGGTCACGAAGGCGCCCATCGCGACGACGAGGTGCACGGCGATCATCGGGGCGACCATGGGGGCGACCATCGAAGTGACCTCCCAGAGCACCGTCACGGCCGCGACTAGTCCGATCCGAGAGCACGCGAGGTCCACCGCTTGTGAAACCTTCCCCGTTCACCTATCACCGACCCACGAGCATCGACGAAGCCGTGGAGATGCTGGCTGCGCACGGTGAGACGGGGAAGGTTCTCGCGGGTGGGCAGAGTCTCGTCCCGTTGATGTCGATGCGGTTGGCCGCACCCACCGACCTGATCGACATCAACCACATCGCCGGTCTTGACTCGGTGACGGTCACCGACACCGACGTCCGCGTCGGGGCCATCGCCCGGCACTCGAAGGTCGAGCACGACGCTGCGGCCTACGACGCCATCCCGCTGCTGCGCCAGAGTCTCCTCCACGTCGCACATCCCACCGTCCGGAACAGGGGTACGACGGTCGGCAGCATCGTCCACGCGGACCCGGCGGCCGAGATGACCGCGGTGCTCACCCTGCTCGACGGAGTGGTCGAGCTGCGTTCGGCGCACGGTTCACGGGAGGTTCCGGCCGGCGAGTTCTTCGTGGGGCCTATGCAGTCCGCCATCGGAACCGACGAGCTCGCAGTCGGCGCCAGGTTCCACCGGCCAGCGCGCAGAAGCGGCTCGGCGTTCGTGGAGCTGGCCCGCCGGCACGGGGACTATGCCATGTGCGGGGTCGGCGCGGTGGTCACCAGCACCGCAGACTCGAGCATCCGCTCGGCGAAGGTCGCCCTGATCAGCGTGGGCGACGGCCCGGTGCGCCTCGATGTCACCAGCGCGGTCTCCGATGCGGGGAACGGCTTCCACGAGCCGGCGCTCCGACAGCTGGTCGACGAGCAGATCGAGCCCGAGTCGGACATCCACGCCAGTGCGGAGTACCGTCGCCATCTCGCCCACGTACTGAGCCTTCGCGCGCTGGGAGACGCGTACGAGCGATCCCTGCAGACCGAGCCGAGGACACAGGGAACCCAAGGTGGAGCAGAGCAGGGGAGGGTGGCGTGAGCACCGCCGACACTCCGGTGCACGTCTCGTTCACAGTCAACGGGGCTCCTCACGAGCTCGACGTACCGGCGCGTCGCCTGCTCTCCGACGCCCTTCGCCACGACCTCGGGCTCACCGGCACCCACGTTGGCTGCGAGCACGGCGTCTGCGGCGCGTGCACGGTGCTCATCGACGATGCCCCGGTGCGCTCCTGCCTGGTCTTCGCAGTCTCCCTCGAAGGCGCTCGTATCACCACTGTCGAGGGCTGTTGCAACGCCGAGGGTGGCATGGGTCCGGTCCAGCAGGCGTTCCAGGACTGCCACGCGCTGCAGTGCGGCTTCTGCACGCCAGGCTTCATCACCACCATCACCGCCTACCTCGAGCACAATGCCGACCCCACGCCTGCGCAGGCGCGGGAGGCTATCTCCGGCAACCTGTGTCGCTGCACCGGTTACCAGAACATCGTCTCCGCCGTCCGGCGGGCGGCCCAGATCAGAGAGGTCTCGAAAGACTCGAGCACAGGAGCCCACAGGTGACGACCAAGATGTTCGGCGCCCGTATCCCGCGCACCGAGGACCCGAGACTGGTCACCGGGAACGGGCGCTATCTCGACGACCTCGGGCACGACGCGCTGGAGGTCGCCTTCGTGCGCAGCCCGCACGCGCATGCCCGGATCAGCGAGATCGACGTCACCGGCGCCCTCGACGTCGAGGGCCTCGTGGCGATCTACGACTACGACGACCTGCTGGATGACGAGAGGTCACGGATGTCGGAGCCGCTGCCGCTGTTGATACCCCATCCCACCCTGACGCACGGCCGGACGCCGTACGCCCTCGCCAAGGACGAGGTCAACCACGTCGGCGAGGCGGTGGTGATGGTGGTCGCCACCGACCGCTACGTCGCCGAGGACGCTGCGCAGCGCATCGATGTCGACTACGAGCCCTTGCCGGCCGTGGTGGGCATCGAGACATCCCGCGCCGCGGGCGATCTTGTGCACGACGACGTCCCGGGAAACGTGGCCGCGGTGATGGTACAGGAGACCGGGGACGCGGACGCGGCCGTCGACGAGGCACCGCACTCGCTCGAGCTACACCTTTCCATCGAACGCAGTGCATCGATGCCGATGGAGGGCAAGGGTGTCCTCGCGCGGTGGGACGCCGACGACGGCTCTCTTCTCGTGCACACCTCGACGCAGACCTCGACCAGCGTCCGACAGGCTGTCGCCGCAAGGCTCTCGCTACCGGTCGACCGGGTCGAGGTCGTCACCCCCGACGTGGGTGGCGGGTTCGGGGTCAAGATCATGCATCCCTGGCCCGAGGAGGTGCTTGTCCCTTGGGCGGCGTGCCGCCTGGGCCGGCCGGTGAAGTGGACCGAGGACCGGCGCGAGCACTTCGTCTCCAGCGCACACGAGCGCGCGCAGCTGCACCACGTGCGTGTCGGGTACGACGACGAGGGCGCTCTGCTGGGGCTGTCGGTGAAGTTCTGGCACGACAACGGCGCCTACACGCCCTACGGCCTGATCGTGCCGATCATCACCTCGACCCAGCTGCTCGGCCCCTACAAGCCCGGGGTCTACCGGGTGGAGTTCGCGAGTCTGTACACCAACACCGTGATCGTCACCCCCTACCGCGGTGCGGGAAGACCACAGGGCTGCTTCGTGATGGAGCGCGTGATGGACGCGATAGCCGCCGACCTTGGGCTCGACCGGGCGACGGTCCGCGAGCGCAACTTCATCCAGCCCGAGGAGATGCCCTACGACCAGGGGCTGGTCTTCCAGGACGGGCGGGCGCTGGTCTACGACTCCGGCGACTTCCCGGCGTCGCTGGCGAAGCTGAAGGAGCTCGTCGGCTGGGACGACTTCGCGTCCTACCGCGACCATTCCCGCGCCGAGGGACGCACGGTCGGCATCGGCCTGGCCTGCTACGTGGAGGGAACCGGTGTGGGTCCCTACGAGGGCGGTCACATCCGGGTGGAGACCGACGGCACCGTCGTGGTGTCCACCGGACTGACCAGCCAGGGCCAGGGACACCAGACCATGCTCGCGCAGATCGTGGCCGACGAGCTCGGGATGCCCTTCGACAAGATTCGGGTCACCACCGGGGACACCCGCCGCTTCAAGTACGCCGTGGGCACCTTTGCCTCACGGACCGCGGTGATGAGCGGCAGCGCGGTGGCATTGACAGCACGCACCGTGCGCGAGAAGGCGCTCCGGATCGCCGCGGACGCACTCGAGGCGTCCGCGGACGACCTCGAGATCGTCGACGGACAGGTGCAGGTCAAGGGCGCTGCGTCCTCGC
Source organism: Actinomycetota bacterium (assembly GCA_030859325.1). Lineage (GTDB taxonomy): Bacteria > Actinomycetota > Actinomycetes > Propionibacteriales > Nocardioidaceae > Nocardioides_C. The sequence continues at coordinate 25,462 of JALZKI010000054.1, read as the reverse complement.
GGATCGACATGGGGACGGTCGCCGTACTCTCCAACCCGCTGCGCTACGCCTTCGACGATGCCGCCAGGAAGGCGACCCAGTTCGCACCCGCGGCTGATCCGGGGAGGCCGCCGATCACGGTTGGAGACGCTCCCGGGCTCGAAGCCACCGCCTTCTACTCACCCATCCGCTCGACGTTCGCCAACGGCATGCACGCTGTCGTGGTCGAGACCGACCAGCAGACCTGCGAGATCAAGATCCTGCGCTACTGCGTCGTCCACGACTGCGGCACGGTCATCAACCCGCTGATCGTGGAGGGCCAGATCCATGGCGGGGTGGCCCAAGGCGTGGGCGGCGCACTCTACGAACGCATGGAGTACGCCGAGGACGGTCAGCTGCTCAACGCCAGTTTCATGGACTTCCTGATGCCCTACGCCTCGGAGGTCCCCACCGTGGAGATCGACCACCTGGAGACCCCCTCGCCGTTGAACCCGCTCGGGGTCAAGGGCGCCGGGGAGGCCGGCGTGATCCCCGGCTCCGCCGCTATCGCCTCGGCCATCGAGGACGCAGAGGGCTTTCCCATTCGACGGATGCCGATCTCACCGAGTGAGCTGTTCCACCTGCGGATCCAGCACGCCACCTCTACCAGGAATGAGAGCGCATGAAGGTCTCCGGGACGTCCTACCTCGCCGCGGACCGGACGTCGGTGTGGAACGCCCTCAACGACCCCGCCGTCCTCGTCCGCACGATCCCCGGCTGCCAGCGCCTGGAATCGACCGACGTCGACGCGTACACGATGACCGTTGCAGCAGGAGTCGGCGCCATCAAGGGCGTGTACGACGGGACGGTGAGACTGCTGGACCAGCAGCAGCCCGGCTCGTTCCGGATGCAGGCCAAGGGTGCCGGCGCTCCCGGCACGATCGGCGCCGACGTGGCAGTCACGCTCACCGAGGCCGAGAACGGCGGTACGTCGCTCACCTACGACGCTGACGCCACCGTCGGCGGGATGATCGGCGGGGTCGGCCAGCGCATGCTCACCGGCGTCTCGAAGAAGATGGCCGCCGAGTTCTTCGCCAACGTCGATGCCGTGCTGGGCGAGGCTGCACACACCGACCGGGTCTGGGGCGAGCGGACCGGGGACGGGGGGCCGGTCGCGGATGGGTCTGGCAGCCGAGCGACGCAGGAGCGAGGCCGGATGGCCAGTCACCCGTCCACGGGGAGCTCGACCGGCACGACCGGCGGCCGGGTGTTCACCGCGCCCGGAAGCGCGTCGACGGGGGGAGCGGGATTTGCGGCGGGGGTGGCTGTCGGGGCGGTGGCGGCGCTGGCCGGGGCCCTCGTCGGCGGGTGGATCGCCGGGCGCAGGCATGGCTGAGTGAGCGACATCGATTGCTACAGCACCGCCCGCGACATGGTGGCGGCGGTGGCCTCCAAGGCGATCTCCGCTCGCGAGCTGCTCGATCTGCACCTCGAGCGCATCGAGGCGACGAACCCGGCGGTGAACGCGGTCGTCAGCCTCGACGCGGAGCGGGCGAGAGACCAGGCGCGAGCAGCCGACGAGATGACCGCTGCGGGGGGACCGCTCGGCCCACTGCACGGGCTGCCGTTCGCGTTCAAGGACACCCATGAGGTGGCCGGGTGGCGCACGACCTACGGCTCACCGCTGATGGCCGACCACGTGCCCGTGCGGGACAGCCTGGTCGTGGAGCGGATCCGCGCGGGCGGGGCCATCATCATTGGGAAGACGAACGTGCCGGAGTGGGCCGCGGGCTCGCACACCTTCAACCCGGTCTTCGGCACGACCCGCAACCCCTACGACCTCGAGCGCTCGGCGGGCGGGTCAAGCGGGGGCGCGGCGGCGGCGCTCGCCAGCGGGATGGTCCCGCTGGCCGACGGCAGCGACATGGGCGGCTCCCTTCGCAACCCCGCCTCGTTCTGCAACGTGGTCGGGCTGCGTCCCAGCCTGGGCCGGGTGCCGAGCTGGCCCGTCTCGAACGCCTGGGAGTCCACCGCTGTGGCAGGGCCGATGGCACGCAGCGTCGACGACCTGGTTCTTCTGCTGTCGGTCCTCGCCGGACCGGATCCGCGCGTGCCGATGGCCTCATCGACACCCGGCAGCTCCTTCGACGCAGTCTCACCGGCGGACCTGCAGGGCCTCCGGTTGGCGATGTCGGTCGATCTTGGGGGCACGTTCGAGGTCGAGTCGGTCGTCGCCGCGATCGTCGTGGACCAGGGGGACGTCTTCCGCGACGCCGGTGCCGAGGTGTCGGACGCTCACCCGGACCTGCGCGGCGCGGAGGACACGTTCCGCACGCTGCGGGCCTGGACGTTCCAGCACGAGTTCGCAGCGCTGCTGGCCAAGCACCCAGGCGGGTTCAAGGCCTCCCTCGCCGACAACATCCGGGCGGGCGAAGGGCTCACCGGCCAGGACATCGCGCGTGCCTATGCCCGCCGCACGGCGCTGGGCGAGCGGATGCGGAAGTTCTTCGAGTCCTACGACGTGCTGATGATGCCGGTCAGCCAGGTGCCGCCGTTCAGCGCTGACGAGGAGTACCCCACCTCGATCAACGGTCACGTCCAGTCGACGTACCTGGACTGGATGCGCTCGGCGTACTTCATCACCGTGACCGGGTGTCCGGCAGTCTCCGTGCCCGCCGGGTTCACCCACGAGGGCTGGCCGGTCGGCGTACAGATTGTGGCGGCGCAGAACCAGGAGCGCCGACTCCTCGAGGTCGCGCGTGCCTTCGAGCAGATGACCCGCGTCGGCGAGCGCCGGCCCCGCCTTCGACCTGAGGCGACATGACCCCCGACCCGACCCCCCAGATTCGCATCGGTATCGACACCGGCGGCACCTTCACCGATGTCGTCGCGGTCGACGAGGAGTCCGGCGAGATCGTGACCACCAAGACGCCGTCCACGCCGCACGACCCCGCCGTAGGATTCATGAACGGGGTGCACCGGGTGCTCGCGCTGCTTGCACTCGGTGGCGAGTCCGTCAGCGCGGTGAGCCACGGCACCACGGTCGCGACCAACAAGCTCCTCGAGGGAAAGATCGAAAACCTCGGGTTCATCACCACCGAAGGCTACGAGTTCGTGCTCGAGATCGCCCGCCAGTCCGTCCCCGACGGCTACGGCAACTCCTACTTCTGGATCAAGCCGGACCGGATCGTGCCCGCTCACCGGGTCAAGACGGTGCCCGGGCGGCTCTCGGTCACAGGTCAGGAGATCCGTCCCTTCGATGAGGACGCGGCGGTGCGCACCGCGCGCTGGTTCCGAGCGCAGGGAATCAACACCCTCGGCGTCTGCTTCCTGCACTCCTACGCCGATGACACCCACGAGCTCGCCATGCGCGACGTACTGCTGCGTGAGCATCCCGAGGCCACTGTCTCGATCTCGAGTGAGGTGCTGCGCGAGTACCGCGAGTACGAACGCAGCATCACCACGCTGGTCGACGCTGCGGTCAAGCCAAGCATCCGCACGTACGTCGCCAATATCGCCGCCCACTTGAGCGCGTTCACGAGCGGTGCCACGAGTGGGCGGACCGACGGGGTGCCGGCGACGGTGGACCGGCCTGGTGGGTCCATGGGGGGCGGACCCCCCCGTGCGGTTCCGTTCTACGTGATGAAGTCCAACGGCGGCGTGCTCTCCGCCGAGGAGGTCGTGCACCAGCCGATCACGACCGTGCTGTCCGGACCGGCGGCCGGTGCGCTGGGTGCCGCGGTCGTCGCGAAGCAGGCAGGCTTCTCCCGGGTGGTGACCTGCGACGGTGGGGGTACGTCGACCGACGTCACCGTGGTCATCGACGGCCGGCCGGCTCTGACCACCGAGGGCAGCATCGGCGCCTATCCGAGCAAGATCCCGATGATCGACGTGGTGACCGTGGGAGCCGGCGGCGGGTCGATCGCGTGGGTCTCGCCCGAGGGCACCTTGAAGGTGGGACCGCAGTCGGCCGGAGCGGACCCCGGCCCCATGTGTTACGGATCCGGCGGCGCGGAGCCGACGGTCACCGATGCTCACGTCGTGCTGGGCAGGATCCCGCCGCACCTGCTCGGGGGTGAGGTCCCGTTGGACGCGGAGATCGCGGCCACCGGGATCACCGTACTGGGGAAGAATCTCGGACTCTCCGTGGAGGCCTGCGCCACCGGGATCCTGGAGATCTCGGCATGGAACCAGGCGAACGCGCTGCGTCAGGTGACCGTTAGCCGAGGGCTGGACGTCCGCGACTTCACGATGGTCACGTTCGGCGGGTCGGGTTCGCTCCTTGCCTGCCGACTGATCGACATCCTTAGTCTCGACAGCGTGCTTGTACCACTCGACCCAGGCAACCTCTCGGCCTACGGCCTGCTCACCGTCGACGTACGCAACGACTATGTGCAGACCGCCGTTGCCCGCCAGTCCGCGCTGGAACGCAAGCAGGTGCAAGCCTCCTTCGACGAGCTGACCGGCATGGCCGACGTGGCGCTGGCCCGCGAAGGGTTCGAGGGGCAGGAGCGCCGTTTCGTCCGGACGGCCGACGTGCGTTACTACGGCCAGGCCTACGAGGTCCGCGTCGACGTGCCGGACGGGCCGGTCACCGACCGAGTCTTCAGCCGGGTCGCCGGGTCCTTCCACGACGAGCACAAGCGTCTGTACGGCTACGACTTCCGCGACGACGCCCGGCAAGAGGTGGAGTGGGTGAACCTGCGGGTCAGCGGCATCGGCCCCATCCGCAAGCCCGGCGCGCGTAAGGCTGCTGCCGGTACCGGTGCGCACGGCGCACTCACCGGGAGCCGTCGGGTGCACTTCGGGGAATGGGCGGACGCACCTGTCTACGACCGGTCGCGGCTCGGCGCAGGCGACCAGATCGTGGGGCCTGCCGTGCTCGAGGAGTTCAGCTCGACCGTCCCGGTGCACCCAGGGTTCACCGCTCGAGTGGACGGCTTCGGCAACCTCCTGATCACCCGAGGAACGACATGACAGGGCCCGACCCGGTGCTGGTCGAGATCGTCGAGGGCTACCTCGCCTCGGTGGAGCAGGAGGTGGAGACCGCCATCGGGCGTACGTCGAGGTCCCCGATGATCCGCGACGCCCACGACTATCGCGCCGGGATACACGACCGCCACCTGCGCAAGCTGACCGGTCGCTCCTACTCGGCGCTGGTGCATCCGGTCGTGCGCGACTACCCGATCCAGACCATGCGACCCGGCGACGTGTTCTTCCACAACGACGTGTACCTCTCCGAGGGTGGGATCGGGCACCTGCCGGATCTCTGCGTCACCGCGCCGGTGTTCTACGACGACGGCAACGGTCCGGAGGTGGTGGCGTTCGTGCAGGCGTTCGGCCACCACGACGACATCGGCGGCGCCGTACCCGGCTCCATGCCCAGCAACGCCACCAGCGTGTTCGAGGAAGGCCTGATGGTGCCGCCGATCAGGCTCTGGGACCAGGGCGTGCCGTGCGAGCAGGCACTCAAGATCATGACCCGCAACTCCCGGATGCCCGAGTCGCTCGCCGCCGACCTCGACGCGGAGTGCTCGGCGTGCCTGATGGGCGCACGCCGGTTGGGCGAGCTGTTCGAGCGCTATGGCAAGGAGACGGTCGAGGCCTGCTTCGACGCCGTGCTGGACAAGACGACCACGACGTTCCGCCGCGAGATCCTGGCGAAGATCCCGGAGGGCACCTACACCTGGGAGGACTACGCCGAGCACGACGGCGTCGACAAGCCGAGGCTGCACACGCAGCGGATCACGATGACCAAGACTCCGGCCGACGACGCCGCAGGTGAACGGCTGGTCCTCGACTTCCACGGGACCGCTCCCCAGGCCAAGGGACCGATCAACCACTGCGGCGACTACGCCGACGGCAACTTCCTCAAGAAATGGCTGGCGCCGGTGCTGCGCAACCTCGCGGACACCCCCGGGCGGATGGCCGAGCTCGACGTGAACGAGGGTGTCGTCCCGTTGATCGAGATGCGGTTCCCGCCCAAGGGCACGTTGCTCACCCCGGAGTTCCCGGCGCCCACCAACGCGCGGACGTTCGTCATCCTTCGGCTGCTCGGGGTCCTCGCCGGCGTGGTCGCCAAGGCGGTGGACGGGCGGATGCCCGCGGACCAGGAGACCATCCGCTACACCGGTGTCTACGGCGACGACCTCGACGGAGCGCCGTACCTCATGCGCGAGGTCCTCGGCGGTGGCTCCGGCGGCCGTTACTACGCCGACGGGGAGGACACCATCCACGTCGTCCCCGACTCTCGGAACCTCCCCACCGAGTTCTCCGAGTCGCGGTTCCCGTTCCTCGTGGAGCGGCTCGGACTATCCGTGGACAGCGGCGGAGCCGGGCTCCATCGCGGCGGCCTGGGTTACGAGAAGCACATCCGGATGCTGAAGGACGCGCACTTCATGTCCATCGCGGACCGGTCGATCCTGTCCTGCTGGGGCGTCAAGGGCGGGAAGGCGGGCAAGCCCTTCTCGGTCACCATCGACCCCGGCGGCCCGCACGAGCGCGCCGTCGACGCCCTCGCCGATGCCGAGCCGGTGCTCGCGGGCGAGGTGATCCGGATCCGTACGACGGGGGGAGGCGGCTGGGGTGACCCGCTTGAGCGGCCATTTGCCGAGGTGGTGCGCGACGTGCTGTGGGGCAAGGTCTCGGTCCAGGCCGCCCGGGAGGACTACGGCACGGTCATCGCCGGGAGTCCGGACGCTCCCGAGGTCGACATTCCCACGAGCGACGCACTTCGCGACCAGATGCGTGGGAGCAGAGAAGAGGAGCCGTTCTTCGACCGTGGACCCGGCTACGCTTCACTCGCGGTGGACGGCGCGGAGTCCGCGGAGGTGGACTGGTTGTGACGTTCCGATAGCCATCGGTGGATCCGGGCAGAGTCTCCCAGTCAACCCTGTTCCGCGCCCATGCGCGCGGACAGGGTTGCCGGAACGTCGGATGTTTCCGGCGTCTTCGAGTAGAAGGCCGCTCGCCCGACCAGTCCATAGCGCCCATGGAGAAGTCGCAGATATCCGCGCCGCCCCGAGTAGCGCATCAACCGGTGTGAGGCCGTAGGTTGTAGTCACGATGAGAGTGCTCCTCGCCCTCGGTGGCAACGCGATGGCCCGCGAGGACGGACGGGTCCGCCCGGAGGACCAGATCGCCGCCGCGGAGAAGGCGATGACCGCCGTGGCGGAGCTCGTTGCTTCGGACGTCGACGTGGTGATCACGCACGGCAACGGTCCGCAGGTCGGGAACCTGTTGGTCAAGAACGAGGTCGCGGCGTCCGTCGTACCCCCGGTGCCGCTGGACTGGTGCGGGGCGCAGACCCAAGCCACGCTCGGGTTCGTCCTGATGAACGCCCTCGACGCTGCGTTGGCCGAGAGAAGAGTGGTACGCCGATCGGCGACGATCGTCACACGGACCCTGGTGGATGCGGACGACCCGGGATTCTCGAAGCTGACCAAGCCGATCGGGCGCTACCTGTCCAAGGACGAGGCGGACCTGCTCGTCAAGCACGGCGAGACCTGGGAGGACCGTGGCGAGAAAGGCTGGCGGCGGGTTGTGGCCTCGCCGGAGCCGCACGAGATCATCGACGCGTCCGCGGTCACCGCCCTCGTCGACGCGGGATTCGTCGTCGTGGCCAACGGCGGAGGGGGCGTCCCGGTGGTGCGCGAGTTGGACGGTTCGTTGCGCGGCGTCGAGGCGGTCATCGACAAGGACCTCGGCGCCGCGTTGCTCGCGAGGACGGTCGGGACCGAGGTGCTCGTCATCGCGACCGACGTAGCCAATGCGGTGCTCCGGTTCGGCGCACCGGACGCCGAGCCGATTGGACGGATCACAGTCGATGACCTGCGATCCCTGGCCGGGGAGGGCCACTTCGCCAGCGGTTCGATGCAGCCCAAGGTCGAGGCGGCCTGCCGGTTCGTCGAGCACGGCGGGAACCACGCGGTGATCAGCAACCTCGACAACATCATCGACGCCGTGGCCGGTCGAGCGGGCACCGTCGTGGTCACGAGATAGTGGCGACCGTGCCGTGCACCACGCCGACGTACAGGTCCGACAAGAGAGAGAAAGGCTAGTCATGCCAGAGCCAATCGAGGTCCGGAAAGTTCCGCTGCACAGTGTCTCCGACGCCAGCGGGCTCAGTGAGCTGATCGACTCTCGCGTGCTCGAGGCGGACCGGGTGATCGCGGTCATCGGAAAGACCGAGGGCAACGGTGGAGTCAACGACTACACCCGGATCATCGCCGACCGTGCCTTTCGTGAGGTGCTCGTCGCGAAGGGCAGCCGCAGCGCGGACGAGGTCAAGCAGGTCCCGATCGTCTGGTCCGGCGGTACCGACGGTGTGCTCAGCCCTCACGCGACGGTGTTCGCCACCATGCCTCCTGGACAGGTGGAGGTCTCGGACGAGCCCCGGCTCACGGTGGGTTTCGCGATGAGTGAGCAGCTGCTGCCCGAGGAGATCGGTCGGGTGGGCATGGTGAGCAAGGTCGCGGACGCAGTGAAGGTCGCCATGGAACGGGCGGGGATCACCGAAACCGCTGACGTGCACTACGTGCAGACCAAGACACCGTTGTTGACCATCGCGACCATCGGCGACGCGAAGAGACGTGGCGAGACCGTCTGGACCGAGCACACTCATGAGTCGATGGACCTGTCCAACGGGTGTACGGCGCTCGGGGTGGCGGTCGCACTCGGAGAGATCGAGATGCCGACCGACGAGGACGTGATGCACGACCGGTCGCTCTACTCCTCGGTGGCGTCCTGCTCGAGCGGGGTCGAGCTCGACCGGGCTCAGGTGGTCGTGGTCGGCAACGCCCGAGGTGTCGGCGGCCGCTACCGGATCGGCCACTCGGTGATGAAGGACGCCCTGGACCAGGACGGGATCTGGGAGGCGATCGGCAATGCCGGGCTCGAGCTTCCGGAGCGTCCGCGCCGCAGCGACCTGAAAGGGCGGCTGGTCAACGTGTTCCTCAAGTGCGAGGTCAGCCAGGACGGCACCGTCGCCGGCCGGCGCAACGCGATGCTCGACGACTCCGACGTGCACTGGCACCGCCAGATCAAGGCGTGCGTAGGTGGGGTGACCGCTGCCGTCACGGGCGACCCGGCCGCGTTCGTCTCGGTTTCCGCGGCTCATCAGGGACCGGACGGGGGTGGTCCGGTGGCCGCGATCGTCGACCTCGGTGAGGATCCGACCGGCTATGCCCCGCCGGGACACTAGCACCGACTTCCCATGGCGAAACTGCACTTCCCACGGTGAACACGTCGTGGGAAGTGCAGTTTCAGCGACATACCTTGGGAAAACTGGGCCGCGTGGGACTACAGGACCCGGCGCCGGCATCGGCCGCGTCCTCCTCTGCCGCTCCGCCCTGACATGAAATGCAGGTGCGGCCCGGTCTTTCTGCGGCCTAGTCTCGGCGTCGTGCACGTGACGCTACGAGGTCTCCACCGCGACGACATTCCTGCATGGAACCGGCTGCTCGCCGACGTCGAGCAGGTGGAGAACAGCGGCGAGCACTACAACGAGGCGGACCTGGTAGAAGAGATGGAGAACCCCGACGTCGAGGTCGGCAAGGACCTCGTCGGGGCATTCGAGGGCACCGAGATGATCGGCTACTTCGGCGTCTTGTCGCGCACCGCGTCCGACGTAGGGCACAAGATCCACCTGGAAGGGTCTGTGCACCCGAGGCATCGGGGGCAAGGAGTCGGCACCCGGCTGGTCGAGGCGATGATGTCCCGAGCCGAGGAAGTCCATCGAGCCCAGCATCCCGACGTGCCGGTCCTCTATCTGCTCAGCGGAGCCTCCGACAACGTCGAGCAGCAGGATCTCGTCGGCTCCTTCGGCCTCGAGCCGGACCGGTGGAGCTTCGTGATGCGTGCGGACCTGGCCGACGTCGCGCCCCCGTCACCGTTGCCCCAGGGCTTCGAGCTGCGAAGGTACGACGACACGATGGCCGACTCACTCTTCGAGGCGCACAACGAGGCGTTCCTCGACCACCCGAACTTCGCAGTGTGGACTGAGGTGGAGTGGAAGCAGCGGGTCCTCGAGAGCCGGAGCTTCCGCCCGCAGCTCAGCTATGTCGTGCTTGACACGGCGCGCCCGACGGACTCGGCGCACGCTTCGGGAGGAGGCCGGATCGCCGCGTACGTCCAGACCAGCGAGTACGACGCCTACGAGGAGATGACCGGTCGGCGTGAGGCCTACGTCGCAAAGGTGGGGACTCGACGGGAGTACCGGGGACGGGGTCTGGCCAGCACGATGCTGCAACACTGCCTGAGTGCCTATGGGGAGGCGGGCTACGACGAGGCGTCGCTGGACGTGGACTCCGAGAACCCGACTGGGGCATTGGGGGTCTACACGCGGGCCGGTTTCACGGTGGAGAGCAGACGAACCGACTACGCAAAGCGGGTCGGCTGAGCCATCCCGGGTCCCGCCGGTGATTCAATGACGGCATCATGACTGCTGCGAGACGTGTCTACGTCCACATCGGACTTCCGAAGACCGGGACCTCCTACCTGCAGAGCATCTTCTGGCAGTCGCAGTCGGCGCTCGAGGCGCAGGACCTCCAGCTGGTTCCGTCGGTCCGGTCCATGGGATATCACCTGATGCTCGCTGTCCGCGAGGAGCTGGTTCCTGACCTGGACGGGCCCAAGGCGTCCAAGATTCTGCACCGTTTCCGCGAGGAGGCCGCCGCACTGACCAGCTCGCGCGCCCTGATCAGCCAGGAGCTCCTGGGGGCGGCCTCGCCGCACCAGGCGCAGGCGCTTCTCGGGGTGTTGCCCCACCACGAGGCCCACGTCGTGCTGACCGTGCGTGACCTGGCCAGGCACATCCCGTCGGCCTGGCAGCAGCAGATCAAGGCGCGTGCGGTGATGTCTTACGAAGACTTCCGTGACGAGATCACCGCGAGCAGCACCGAAGCCCCGTGGGATCCCGGCTACGACCTCACCGGGGTGCTGGCACGGTGGGGCGCGTGCGTCCCGCCGGAGAGGATCCATGTCGTCACCGTCCCGAAGCCAAACGTGCCTGCGAGCGTTCTCCTCGAGCGCTTCTGCAGCGTCGTGGGCGTGGACCCGGAGCGCTTGAACCAGGAAGTCGGCCGCAGCAACACCTCCCTGGGACTGACCCAGGCCGAGCTGTTGCGCCGGGTCAACCTCACTCTCGGGGACCGGCTGCCGCATCCCCGGTCCGGATACGGCGAGCACGGGAAGCGGTTCCTCGGCCAGACGATTCTGCGCCCACAGGGCGGCGAGCCCGCGAAGCTTCCGGAGCGGCTCTCGAGCTGGTGCGAGAGGGCCTCGCTCGAAATCGTCGAGCGGCTCGCGAGTGGTGGCTACGACATCGTCGGTGACCTCGATGAGCTGCTTCCTGACCCGTCGGCGTTCACCGGCGACGACATGGTGGTCTCCGACGCAGAGGTTGCCGATGCCGCGGCGGCCGCGCTGGCCGACATCCTGGTAGCACGGGCGGGGGAACAAGAAGAGGTTGCCACCCTGCGCAGGCAGGTGCGCGCGCTGCGCAAGAAGGTCCGGGCCGTGTCGGCACGGGCGCAACCGGCGCCGAGCGGTCGATGGGGCCGAGTCAGGACCCGCCTGGGCCGCTTGACCCGCTGACCGGGCTAGTCCGCCGACCCAGTCACCATCGGACTTCTGGCCGCGTCCGAGCCGTCGACCTCGACGTCGGCGCGGGCGCGAGTATCCTCCCGCTCGAACAACGCGTCCTCCTCCTCCATCCACGTGAGCCACCGGGGCAGGACTGCTGTCCCGTCGCGTTCGACCCCGCGCGCCAGGCGCAGCTCCCGCGGCGCCTCGACCCAGACCAGGGCGGTGGCTCGCACGGCGACCGAAAGGGCTCCGGAGGCAACGCCCTCGAGCACGAGGAAGTCGACGGGGTGGACGGTGTGCCAGTCCGCGAACCGTTCGCCCTCCCAGTCGTAGCGCTGGTAGCGACCAGGCCGACCCGAAGCAAGCGGGTCGAGCAGGTCACGCTCGACCCGTGCGGAGACCTCACCCAGCCCGCTCCACCCTTCATACATGTCGTCCATGTGCAGCAGACGAGTGCTGCCACGCCGTTCGGCGTCGCTTCGCAGCGCCCGCCCGAGCGTGGTCTTGCCGGACCCGGCCCGGCCATCGACGCACACCAGGCGTGTAGAGCCCAGGGTGGGCCGGCGCCCCGCGAGGATCTCGACTATCCGGCTCGCCACGCCTGTGACGTGCTGCTCCCAGGCGGTCTCGCTCACCGGATGCTCATGAGATTCCGCGTTGTTTGAGGATTGCCTCGATCTCGGCCATGTCGTCGTCGACGGACGCCTTGGCCACAGGGCTGCCTGCCGCAGACCTCAGCGCTGGGTCCTCGGCTCGTGCAGTGGACCGGGACACGCGCATCGCCTTGTCCCGCTTGCGACTGGTGGCACCCCGACCACGCGCGCCGAGACCGCGTCGACGCATAGCCGAGGCCACCACGAACATCAGGCCGGAGACCGCGGCGACGATGATTCCAAGCCAGACCACCGGGCTGAAGACGAACCGGAGCGCCCAGGAGATGACGGAGTCACCAATCTCCCAGATCAGTCGCCAGGTGCCCGTCAGGAGCGCTGCGACCGGAAGCAGGGACCACGCCACCCCGCGAAGCCCGGATGCAGGCCCACGCAGACGCCACAGCAGCCCGCTTGCTACGAGCCCCATCACGGTCAGCACGACCGTAAGAACCTGCCAGGTCACGTCGTCTATGGAGCCCACCACTCCAGCCTACGGCGCGTCCGCATATGTTCGTGCGATGCGCAACGTTCCGGATCCGGGGTTCGCCGGCGACGTCGGTGAGGCGGACCCGCAGCTGAGCGCGGCCCTGGCGTCGTACGCGACGGACCCGGTGGGCGGGCACATCTCGACACTGGCCGTGCTGCAGGGCAGACGCCTGCTGGTGCCGGTGATGGCAGTCCTGGGTGAGGAGGCGTACGACGAGCGGGGGCTCGTGCGGGACAAGACCTCGGACATGGCCACCGTGCTCATGCAGGGACAGGACGGGCGACTGGCGCAGCTCGCCTTCACCAGCACGGCGTCCATGCGGGCTTGGAACCCTGAAGCGCGACCCGTGCCCGTCACCGGAACCCTGGTCGCACAGGCTGCGCTGCACAACACCGCCTCAGCGGTGGTCGTCGACGTCGCGGGACCGGTGGTGTTCGTGGTCGAGGAGGCCGAACTGCGTTTCCTCGCGGACGGCTACACCTTGGTCGAGACCGAGGGAAGTCGTCGCTGGGCACGAACCGTCTGAGCCGCGGTCACCGACGTGGCCGGCGTGTGACCACGGGTCCGGTGAGCCTCTCACCGGGCCCCTCGCCAGGCGGGTCCTCGATCTCGGAGGCTTCCCGGAAGGCCAGCTGCAGGGAGCGCAGCCCATCGCGCAACGATGCGGCGTGGTGATGGCCCAGATTCGGGACGCCGGCCGTCACCAGGCCGGCCAGCGCCTCGATCAGGGTGCGTGCCTCGTCCAGGTCGACGTGCTCGGGCAGGTCCTCGGCCAGGCCGAGGTTGACCGCGGCCGAGCTCATCAGGTGCAGTGCGGCGGTCGACACGATCTCCATCGCGGGGACATCGGCTATGTCGCGCGAGCTGGGCTCCGGGGAAGGTTCGCTCATGGGGCAAGGTTGGCACGCCCTCTGCGATGTGCGCTCGACGGCCGGGTGTTGCTATCCTGAACACCGACCGATCTCGTCTGGTCCGACCAAGTGCGCTGAGGTGAAATACCTTGGGTGCCGCGGAGGTTGGTCCAGTCGAGATCCGACAAGCGGGGATCACTCTCCCACCCGCAACGACCGGCTGCTCTCGCGACAGCGAGGACCACAGGTCGTCGGGTCCGGTCACGAGGAAACCTCGTGGAGTCCGTCGTTTGACGGGCGCTCCGAGTTTTCGTCGTCAGGTGCCTTGCGTGTGCGATGGGCAAGAACCCACCGCCGGAGCGGGGCACCGAGGGCTGGCTTCCGCTTGGGTGTGCTGCGGAGGCCTCTTTTCTTTTCCGGGGCGGGCCACGGCACAGATCGCACACATCAGAACCACAACAGGAGGACCCATCAGCACAGAGCTGCGTATCAACGACCGGATTCGGGTGCCCGAAGTCCGTCTCGTTGGACCCAACGGCGAGACAGTCGGCATCGTCCGCATCGATGATGCCCTGCGACTCGCGCAGGAGTCAGACCTCGACCTCGTTGAGGTCGCGCCCACCGCGCGTCCGCCCGTCTGCAAGCTCATGGACTACGGCAAGTTCAAGTACGAGAACGCCCAGAAGGCTCGTGAGGCTCGCCGGAACCAGACGAACACCGTCATCAAGGAGATGAAGCTTCGTCCCAAGATCGACGCGCACGACTACGAGACCAAGAAGGGTCACGTCGTGCGGTTCCTGCGCTCGGGGGACAAGGTGAAGATCACCATCATGTTCCGCGGTCGTGAGCAGCACCGCCCCGAGCTCGGGTTCCGGCTGCTCCAGCGCCTCGCCGAGGACGTCACCGAGCTCGGGTTCGTCGAGTCCTCGCCCAAGCAGGATGGTCGCAACATGATCATGGTGCTAGGTCCGCACAAGAAGAAGGCCGAGGCGAAGGCCGAGGTGAAGGCCGAACGCGCCGAGCGTGCAGCCAGCCGGCAGGCAGAGAAGGCGGCCGAGCGTGCCGAGCGGACGGCCACCCCGCCGACCGAGCCGGCGGACAAGAAGGAGCGTCGTCGCTCGGAGAGCCTCGACCCAGACATGTGAGACGAGTCGGCAGCAGACGCTGTCGACTGCCCAACCAGAAGGACACGACATGGCGAAGATGAAGACGCACTCCGGTGCGGGCAAGCGCTTCAAGGTCACCGGCTCGGGCAAGCTGCGCCGTCAGAAGACGGGCATGCGCCACCACTTGGAGCACAAGCCCTCGACCCTGACCCGTCGCCTCTCGGGCACCGAGGCCGTCTCGAAGGCGGACACCAAGAGGGTCAGGAAGCTGCTCGGCAGGTGAGCTCGGCCCGCTGCACAGTCCCCAGAATTCGTTGAGCACCAAGGAGTAAGAAGTGGCACGCGTCAAGCGGGCGGTCAACGCCCACAAGAAGCGCCGGGTAACCCTCGAGCGCGCGTCCGGATACCGCGGCCAGCGTTCGCGCCTGTACCGCAAGGCCAAGGAGCAGGTCACCCACTCGCTGGCCTACAGCTACCGCGACCGTCGTGCCAAGAAAGGCGAGTTCCGCAAGCTGTGGATCCAGCGCATCAACGCGGCTGCGCGGGCGAACGGGATGACCTACAACCGGTTCATCCAGGGCCTGCGCACCGCCGGTGTCGAGGTGGATCGCAAGATCCTCGCCGACATGGCAGTCAACGACGCGGCCACCTTCGCCGCGATGGTCAAGCTGGCCAAGGCGAACGTGCCGGGCGACGTGAACGCGCCGAAGACGCCGGAGAAGGCCCCGGCCTGACCTCTCGTCCGGCTCCAGGGCAACCGTCCATGGCGAGTCTCCCCGCTGACCCCCCCGTGCTCACCTCCAAGAGTGCGCGGGTCAAGGCAGCGAGGGGACTCGCCAGACGTGTCTCCCGGGCTCAGCAGCGACTCTTCCTCGCCGAGGGACCACAGGCGGTCCGTGAGGCGCTCGACGTCGACGGCTGTGTCGTGGAGGTGTTCGCGGTCCCGGCGACCGCCGAGCAGCATCGCGAGATCTTCGAGTCGGCAGCCGGCTCGGGCGTCGCCTGGCGTCACGTCGACGATGCAGCGCTCGGCGCGCTGACCGAAACCGTGCATCCTCAGGGCGTCGTCGCGGTGTGCCGCTTCCTCGACCGCCCGCTGGAGCACATCCTGCACGCCGGGGCCGGCGGACGGAACCGGCTCGTCGCCGTGTGTGCGGACGTGCGCGACCCGGGCAACGCGGGGACGGTGATCCGGTGTGCGGACGCGGCAGGGGCGGAGGCCGTCGTACTCGCCGGGTGCTCCGTCGACCCCTACAACGGCAAGGCCGTCCGCGCCAGCGCCGGCAGTCTCTTCCACGTGCGGCTGGCGGTCGAGCCCGACGTCTCCCTAGCCGTCGACCTTCTTCAGCGGCGTGGTCTCCAGGTGCTGGCCGCCGACGGCGCCGGCGAGCTCACCCTCGACGACGCGGTCGACGACGGGCTCCTCGCCGGACCCACCGCCTGGTTGTTCGGCAACGAGGCGTGGGGACTGCCCGACGAGATGGCTGTGCTCGCGAACCACCGGGTCGCGATCCCGATCCACGGGAGGGCCGAGAGCCTGAACCTGGCCACCGCCGCTGCGGTCTGCCTCTACGCCTCCGCCCGCGCCCAGCGTCATGACACGCTTCGGCTACACCCTCAGGACCGAACAGTCCCCACCTCGCAGCCTGGTGAAGTGACTCCGCCGCGGCCGAGGCCGCCGGATTCGACTTCGAGGTGATGAGTGACCACTACTTCCCCTGGCTCGACGAGCAGGGTCACGCAGGATACGCGTGGAGCATGCTGGGTGCGGTCAGCCAGGTGACGGACCCCGTCGACCCGATGACCTACGTGACCTGCCCCATCGGTCGCTACCACCCCGCGGTGGTCGCGCAGAAGGCCGCGACGATGCAGGTCCTGAGCGAGGGCCGCTTCACGCTCGGACTGGGCGCGGGGGAGAACCTCAACGAGCACGTGGTCGGCCGGGGCTGGCCCGCGGTCGACGTACGTCACGAGATGCTCGACGAGGCCGTCGACATCATCTCCGGGCTCTTCGACGGCGGGTACGTCACGTATTCCGGCAAGCACTTCCGCGTCGACTCCGCGAAGCTGTGGGATCTTCCCGACCAGCGGGTACCTCTCGCACTGGCCGTCTCGGGCAAGCAGTCGATCGCCAAGTTCGCGCCGAAGGCCGACGCCTTCCTCGGGTTCGCCGAGAAGGAGCTGCTCCCCGCTCTCCGGGAGGCCAGCGTTGGAGCGACGAGCTGAGGCACAAGCTGCCCGCGAGCACTAACCTGTTCGCGTGAACCCACTCCTGGACTTTCTCCCCGACGGTGTCGTGTTTGCGGACAAGGCTGGGAAAGTCACCTCGATGAATCGGGCCGCGGAGCGGATGCTGAGCCTCACCGGAGCGGTGGGGCGTCACCTGTCCGACGTCTTGAGCCTTCAGGACCGAGCCGGCAACACCTGGTTCGCATGCACGGAGGTGTACGACGGGCACCCGATTCGTTCCGGCATCCCGGAGCAGTCCTGGTTCCTCGCCGACGGGACGGAGCTGCTGCTCACGGTACGAATCGTGAGGGAAACGCCTCGCGGTCCGGTGGAGGGGGCGGTCGTTGCGCTCCGCACCTCCCGCGCTCGCGCCCGCCTGGACCGGGAACGCTCCGACCTGGTCGCCACCGTGGCCCATGAGCTGCGGTCCCCGATGACCGGGGTCAAAGGGTTCGTGGTGATGCTGCTCGCGAAGTGGGACAAGCTCACCGACGCGCAGAAGAAGCTGATGCTCGCCACGGTGAAGTCCGACGCGGACAGGCTCACCCGGCTGATCGCCGAGCTGCTCGACGTCGCTCGGATCGACACCGGCAGGCTGTCCCTCCACTCGCGCCCACTGGACTTCGTTCCGCAAGTGGAGCGCGTCCTGGACTCGGTGCGCGCGGGCACCGGACGCGAGATCGTCCTCATCTCCGCCGCGGAACTGCCGCAGGTCACCGCTGATCCCGACAAGTTCGCCCAGGTGATCACCAACCTCGTGGAGAACGCCGTCTGGCACGGCGACGGCGTCGTCACGCTGACGGCTGGTCCAGTTCCAGATGCCGAACCCTTCGCCGGTGTCCGTCTGCACGTCGACGACGAGGGTGAGGGGATCAGCCCGCAGATCAGGTCGCGGGTCTTCACCAAGTTCTGGAAGCACGGCACGCGCGGCGGATCGGGTCTCGGGATGTACATCGTGCACGGACTGGTCACGGCGCACGGTGGCCTCGTGAAGATCGGGGACGCCCCAGGCGGCGGCGCACGGATCACCGTGTGGTGGCCGGAACGAGATCCGCGCCTGGACTGAACCGGGATGACCGCACCGGAAACGGGTTCGCCCTGCCGAGGTCGGCCTTCCTACACTTGCCCGGCCGGCCACGTCCAGCAACCGCAACCCACCCAGCAGCTCCCGAGAAAGGCGAAACATGTCAGGCCCGAACACCGATTACGATCCCGTCGAGGTGACGCCTCTGCGCGCCGAGGAGGTGGAGGAGATGCGGCAGGCGGCGATCGTCGCGGTCACAGGGGCCACCGACCTCGACGAGCTCAAGCGGGTCCGGATCGAGCACACGGGAGACCGGTCGCCGCTGGCGCTGGCCAACCGGGAGATCGGGGCGTTGCCGCCGCAGGCGCGGAAATTGGCTGGTATGCGGGTCGGCAAGGCCCGGGGAGAGGTCAACAGGATACTGGGGGAGCGTCACAAGGAGCTCGAGGCCGAGCACGAGGCGCGGATCCTCGTCGACGAACGCGTCGATGTGACCCTGCCCTGGGACCGAGAGCCTCGCGGCGCACGCCACCCGCTGACCACGATCCAGGACCGGGTCAACGATGTCTTCGTGGCGATGGGCTGGGAAGTGGCCGAAGGGCCCGAGGTTGAGGCCGAGTGGCTCAACTTCGACGCGCTCAACCTAGGTCCCGACCATCCTGCCCGGACCATGCAGGACACCTTCTGGCTCGAGCCGTCCGACGGCGGCCTGGTGCTCCGCACGCACACCTCACCGGTGCAGGCCCGGACGATGCTCGAGCGGACCCCTCCCATCTACGTCATCTGCCCCGGTCGCGTCTATCGCACCGACGAGCTCGACGCGACCCACACCCCCGTCTTCCACCAGGTCGAGGGCCTCGTCGTCGACGAAGGCATCTCGATGGCCCATCTCAAGGGGACGCTGGACCACTTCGCGCAGGCGATGTTCGGCGAGCAGATCACGACCCGGTTCCGCCCGTCGTACTTCCCTTTCACGGAGCCGAGCGCCGAGGTGGACGTCGCCTGCTTCGTCTGCTTCGGGCGGTCACCGGCGGTCGAGAGCTGCCGCACCTGCAAGGGTGAGGGCTGGATCGAGTGGGGAGGCTGCGGCATCGTCAACCCGCGCGTGCTGGTTGCCTGCGGAATCGACCCCGCAAGCTACTCCGGCTTCGCCTTCGGCATGGGACTGGAGCGGACGCTGATGTTCCGGCACGGGATCGAGGACATGCGCGACATCGTGGAAGGTGACATCCGGTTCACCCGGGCTTTCGGAGTGGGGATCTGATGCGGGTCCCGCTGTCCTGGCTGCGTGAGTACGTCGACCTTCCCGCTGATGTGCGGCCGGCCGACCTCGCGCGCAGGTTGACCGGTCTCGGGCTCAAGCTCGAGGCGCTGCACGCTGCGGGTGCGGAGCTGACCGGGCCCCTGGTCGTGGGTCGCGTGCTGGCCTACCAGGAGGAGCCGCAGAAGAACGGCAAGACGATCCGCTGGTGCGCGGTCGACGTCGGACCTGAGCACAACGTCAGTCTCGACGGCGACGTGGGCGGTGCCCGGGACGGCACGGCCGGGCGGGGCATCGTGTGCGGTGCGCACAACTTCGCCGAAGGCGATCTCGTGGTGGTCTCTTTGCCCGGTGCCGCGCTCCCCGGTGGGTTTCTGATCTCGGCGCGCAAGACCTATGGACACCGCTCCGACGGAATGATCTGCTCCACCAAGGAGCTCGGTGTCGGTGAGGACCACGACGGCATCCTGGTGCTCGGCGCAGATGCCGGTCCCGACGAGGGAGTCAAGCCAGGTGACGACGCGATCGAGCTGCTGCATCTGCGCGACGACGTGATCGAGCTCGAGATCAACCCCGACCGGGCCTACGCGCTGTCCCTGCGTGGAGTCGCCCGTGAGGCGGCCATCGCCTACGCCGTACCGTTCCACGATCCAGCCCAACGTGAGGTTCCCACCCCGAACGAGACCGGCTGCGCGGTGCGGGTCCACGCGCCTAACGGGTGTCCGGTCTTCGCCACCCGCACGGTCACCGGGTTCGACCCTGCTGCTCCCACCCCTCGTTGGCTCGCTCGCCGGGTGCAGCTGGCCGGTATGCGACCGGTCTCGCTCGCCGTCGACGTCACCAACTACGTGATGCTCGAGCTCGGTCAGCCGATCCACGGGTACGACGGCGACAAGCTGTCCGGTCCGATCGTCGTACGGCGCGCCGCCGCGGGCGAGACCCTGACCACGCTGGACGATGTCGAGCGCGAGCTCTCCCCCGAGGACCTGCTGATCACCGACGACTCCGGCCCGATCGGTCTGGCCGGTGTGATGGGGGGGCAGAGCACCGAGCTTTCCGCGACGACGACGTCCGTGGTGGTCGAGGCCGCCCACTTCGACCCCGTGTCGATCTTCCGTACGGCACGCCGACACAGGCTGTTCTCCGAGGCGTCGAAACGTTTCGAGCGCGGCGTCGACCCGCTGCTTCCCTCCTACGCCGCCGACCGGGTTGCACAGCTGTTGGTCGAGCATGGTGGTGGCATTCTCGAGCCCGGAGTGACCTACGTCGGTAGTCCGCCGGCCGGCCGCACGGTCACCGCAGCGATCGACCTTCCGGCGCGGATCACCGGGATGGCCATCGACGGTGAGACCACAGTCGTGAACCTGCGGATCGTGGGGTGCGCCGTCACCGTCCACGGATCGACGCTCACTGCCGTGCCACCGGGCTGGCGTCCCGACCTCACCGACCCCTACGACCTCGTCGAAGAGGTCGCTCGGATCGTCGGCTACGACCAGGTGGGCTCGGTGCTGCCGGTCGCACCGGCGGGCCACGGGCTGACCACCTCACAGCGGCTGCGGCGCCGAGTGGGTCTCGTCCTCGCCGGCGCCGGCTACGCCGAAGTGCTTACCAACCCGTTCGTGGGCGACGCCGACTGGCACGCGCTCGGGCTCGCCGACGACGACCCGCGACGCTGCACGCTGCGGATGGCCAACCCGCTGTCCGAGGAGGAGCCGGCGATGCGGAGCACGCTGGTCCCCGGCCTGGTCAAGACTCTTGCCCGCAACGTCGGTCGCGCTCAGACCGACGCGGCGCTGTTCGAGACAGCTCCGGTGTGCCTGCCCTCTCCGGACGCCTCCCCAGCCCCGATCCTCGGCGTGGACCGCCGCCCGACCGAGCAGGAGGTGACCCATCTCCTGGCCGCGGTCCCCGACCAGCCGCAGCACTTGGCCGTCGTCGTGTCCGGTGCCCGCGAGCCGGATGGCTGGTGGGGCAAAGGACGTGCGGCCACCTGGAGCGACTCCCTCGAGGCGATCCGCCGGGTGGCGAAGGCAGTCGGTGTCGACCTCGTCGTGCGTGCCGGTTCCCGAACGCCCTGGCACCCCGGCCGCTGTGCCGAGCTGCTCGTCGGCGACGTGGTGATCGGCTACGGCGGTGAGCTGCACCCTGCTGTGTGCACGGCCTACGGGGTGCCGGCACGGACCGCGCTCGCCGAGATCGACCTCGATGCGCTACTCGCGAGCGCCGTGGAGATCACTCCCGCTCCGGTCTTCTCGAGCTATCCGGTCGCCAAGGAGGACGTAGCCCTCATCGTGGACGACGCCATCCCGGCCGCAGCGGTTGCGGACTCGCTGAGTCAGGGAGCAGGCCGCCTGTTGGAGTCGGTGCGGCTGTTCGACCTCTACACCGGTGCGCAGATCGACGAGGGAAAGAAGTCACTGGCCTTCGCACTGCGCTTCCGGGCACCGGACAGAACCCTGACCGAGGAGGAGGTTGCTGGTGCGCGCGACGCCGCGATCGCCCTGACGGTCCAGCGTCACGGAGCCGTCCACCGAAGATGAGACGAGTAGCCGACAGACGCGCGTTTGTCGGCGCAGTCCACGGGTACCCACCGAAACCACTGTCGACTGAACTCGAGGATCTCCATGGCTCGCAACACCGTTTCCCGCTCGATGCACGACGTCGGTCTGGCCGCATGGTTCGGCGGCACGCTGGCCAATGCGGTGGCGCTGAACGCGGCGGCGGCTCAGGCCGGTGACTCAGCCAGCACCGGAGCGGTGGCTAACGTCGGCTGGGACCGTTGGACCCCGATCAATGCCGCGGCGATCGGTGCCCACCTCATCGGCAGCGTTGGCCAGCTCGGCGGAAACGCGGGCCGTCTGCAGGGACAGCAGGGAGTCGCATCCATGGCGGTGCTCAAGACCGGTCTGTCTGCTGCCGCGCTCGGTGCCACGGCCTACAGCCGCGTGCTCGGGAAGAAGGTCTCGAAGCTGACCGCCGTGCCGGCATCCTCGGGGACCGACCCGGCGCCCCAGACCCCGTCAGACGTGGCAGCCGCTCAGCGCCAGCTGTCGCTGCTGCAGTGGGCCGTCCCTGCGATCACCGGAGCCCTGATCGTGGTCAGCTCGTTTGCCGGGGAGCAGCAGCGCGCCAGCGAGGTGTCGAGGGGGCTGGCTGGTCGTTTTCTGAGCTGATCGCGGCGTGGACCCGGGGCCGTTGGGAAACGATTCGTGAGTTGGCTGACCATGCGCGTTAACGTATAGTCATACGTGTGCACGCCAAGTCCCTGGTAGCGGTGGCCGGCGCCAGTGGGTACGTCGGCGGCGAGGTGCTACGCCTGCTCCTCGGCCATCCAGACGTGGAGATCGGTGCCGTGACCGGGAGAACGAGCGCAGGCGAGCCGATGTCGCGGCTGCAACCACACCTGGTCCCGCTAGCCGACAGGACCCTCGCACAGACGAATGTAACCGAACTAGCCGGTCACGCCGTGGTGTTCCTCGCCCTGCCGCACGGCCAGTCCGCGGAGGTGGCACGGGCGCTGCCGGACGACACCGTCGTGATCGACTGCGGGGCCGACTTTCGGCTCACCGATTCGGGGCAGTGGCAGAAGTTCTACGGCGGGGCGTACGCCGGCTCCTGGCCCTACGGACTTCCTGAGCTGGGGAACCAGCGCAAGCAGCTCGCCGACGCGACCCGGGTCGCGGTGCCCGGTTGCTACCCGACAGCCGCCACCCTTGCGCTAGCACCCGCGGTGATGGCCGGGGTGGTGAAGTCGGACGACATCGTTGTTGTCGCGGCCTCAGGGACCTCCGGCGCCGGCAAGGCGGCCAAGCCACATCTGCTCGGATCCGAGGTGATGGGCTCGGCCGGCGCCTACGGCGTGGGTGGCAGCCACCGGCACACCCCGGAGATCGTCCAGAACCTGGCCGGACTGACGAGCGACGCCGTCGCTGTCTCGTTCACGCCGCTGTTGGTGCCGATGACACGCGGCATCCTTGCCACCTGCTCTGCACCGGCACGGAACAACCTGAGCGCCGAGCAGGCGTACGGGATCTACGAGAGGGCCTTCGCCGACGAGCCGTTCCTGCACCTGTTGCCGTTGGGACAATGGCCGCAGACCAAGTCCGTGCTCGGCGCCAACGTAGTCCATGTCCAGGTCACCGTGGACGAGTCGGCGGGCCGCCTGGTCGCGGTGGCAGCCCTCGACAACCTTGCCAAGGGAACGGCCGGCGCCGCGGTCCAGTGCATGAACCTGGCCCTCGGCCTTCCCGAGCGGACCGGCCTCACCACCGTCGGGCTCGCACCGTGACCTCCACCCGCCCCGGCGGCACCCAATGAGCTCCACCACAGGAAACCGCTCGCTGCGCTCCCGCCTCATCGGGGGCCGGAAGTGAGCGTGACCGCGCCGCAGGGCTTTCGTGCCTCCGGCGTCGTTGCCGGCTTGAAGACCGCAGGCGGCAGGGACGTCGCCCTGGTGGTGAACGAGGGCCCAACCTTTGACTCGGCCAGCGTGTTCACTGCCAACCGGTGCAAGGCCAATCCCGTGCTGTGGAGCCAAGAAGTCGTCAAGAACGGCACCGTGCGCGCGGTGGTTCTCAACTCCGGTGGCGCCAACTGCTACACCGGGACGGAGGGCTTCCAGACCACCCATGCTGTCGCCGATGCCACCGCCGCGGGTCTGGGCATCGGTGCGGTCGACGTCGTCGTTTGCTCCACCGGTCTGATCGGCCTCCGGAACAACCGGGAACACCTGCTCCGCGGCGTCGCCGACGCGGTGGCCTGCCTGTCCTCCGACGGCGGGCCCGACGCGGCGGAGGCGATCATGACCACCGACTCGGTCCCGAAACAGGTGGTCGTGGACGGCGGAGGCTGGTCGATCGGCGCGATGGCAAAGGGCGCCGGAATGCTCGCTCCGCAGCTGGCCACAATGCTCGTCGTACTCACCACCGACGCCTGCGTGGACGCCAAGACCGCCGACAGCGCCCTGCGTGCCGCGACGCGGACCAGCTTCGAACGCCTCGACTCCGACGGCTGCATGTCGACCAACGACACGGTGACCCTGCTGGCCAGCGGCGCCTCCGGCATCACTCCCACGACCGAGGACTTCGCCACGGCGCTGGCCGGAGCCTGCACCGACCTGGCGATGCAGCTGCTCGCCGACGCGGAGGGCGCCGACCACGAGATCGCGATCACCGTGGTGAACGCGGCTAGCGAGGACGAGGCCGTAGAGGCGGGCCGGTCGGTCGCGCGCAGCAGCTTGTTCAAGACTGCAGTCTTCGGCAAGGATGCCAACTGGGGCAGAGTGCTTGCCTCTCTGGGCACCACGAAGGCGGCGTTCGATCCTGCTGACCTCGACGTGGCGATCAACGGCGTCCAGGTGTGTCGCGGGTCCGAGCCGGCCGAACCGGCCGAGCTTGTCGACCTCGAGCCCCGCGAGGCGAGTGTGACCATCGACCTGAAGGCAGGCAGCGATCGGGCAACCGTCTGGACCAACGACCTCACACACGCATACGTGCACGAGAACTCCGCGTACTCGAGCTGAGCAGCTGATGACCTCCCCGACCACCCAGGCCGCCGCGAGACGCGAGCGCGCCCTCGCCAAGGCAGCGGTGCTCACCGAGGCACTACCCTGGCTCGAGCAGTTCCACGGCAAGACCGTGGTGATCAAGTACGGCGGCCACGCGATGGTCGACAACGCGCTGAAACAAGCCTTCGCCGAGGACATCGTGTTCCTGCGTTACGCCGGTCTCCGCCCGGTAGTCGTCCACGGTGGCGGGCCGCAGATCACCAGCATGCTCGAGCGGCTCGGTATCGACAGCGAGTTCAAGGGCGGGCTGCGTGTGACCACGCCCGAGGCGATGGACGTCGTGCGAATGGTGCTCGTCGGCCAGGTCGGCCGGGAGCTGGTCGGACTGCTCAACCAGCACGGAGCGCTCGCGGTCGGACTCTCCGGCGAGGACGGGGGACTTTTCACAGCCCAACGGACCGGTCCGGTCATCGACGGGAAGCTCATCGACATCGGGCTGGTCGGCGACGTGGTGAAGGTGCGCCCTGAAGCGGTGCTCGACCTGATCGAGGCCGGCCGGATACCCGTCGTCTCCGGTGTCGCTCCGGACGTGGACGGGACCGTGCACAACGTCAATGCCGACACCGCAGCGGCTGCACTCGCGGTTGCCCTCGACGCCGAGAAGCTCCTGGTCCTTACCGATGTGGAAGGGCTCTACCGTGACTGGCCGGCCAGCGACGACGTGGTCGGTCAAATCGACGTGGACGGGCTCGCCGACCTGCTTCCCACGCTGGGTGCGGGGATGATACCCAAGATGCAGGC
>JALZKI010000048.1 GCA_030859325.1 Actinomycetota bacterium | reverse complement strand
GCCGAGCCAGTTAGCGTCCACAGGTTCAAGGCCTGGATGACTGTCCACAGCTCTTGGTCGATGGCTTAGAAATAGCCCGGAGTTGAGCAACTCTGCTCCCATGACGACAGCACAGGAACGATCTGGTCAACAAGCAGCTGAGCGTGCATCCCAGTGCGCATCCTTGGGCGCGTACGGAGAGGCGTACGCCGCCCGACACCTGGCCAGTCAAGGCATGGTGGTGCTCGACAAGAACTGGCGGTGCGAGCTGGGGGAGATCGACCTCGTCCTTCGAGACGGGTCCGTCCTCGTCGTGTGCGAGGTCAAGACTCGTTCCTCACGGGCATTCGGGGCTCCTTTGGAGGCGGTCACCCAGCAGAAGGCGGCCCGTCTACGCAGACTGGCCGCGCGCTGGCTGGCCGAGCACACGATCCACCCCGACGAGGTGCGCATCGACCTGGTCGGCGTACTCGTCCCACCAGGTCGGCCCGCTGAGCTCGAGCACGCCCGGGGTGTTGCCTGACATGCCGGTCGCCACCGCACGGACGATCTCGTTGAACGGTGCTACGGGTTACCTCATCGATGTACAGGTCGACCTCTCCCAGGGTGTCGTGATGACAGCCATGGTGGGTCGGCCAGACGCCTCGATAACCGAGGCTCGCGACCGGTGCCGGGCCGCTGTCACCAACAGCGGCTTCGACTGGCCGGCGACGCGGAGGGTGACGATTCTGCTGTCACCGGCCGATCTGCCCAAGCGAGGACCGCATTTCGACCTGGCGATCGCGGTCGCCACCCTGGCGGCGGCTGGGAAGATCCCGTGCCGGTCACTGGCCGGTGTGGTCTTCATCGGAGAGCTGACGCTCGACGGCAGCCTGCGCTCGGTCCCCGGCGTGCTGCCGATGACGATGGCGGCCGTTACGCGTGGCATCAACTCTGTGATGGTTCCCGAGCCCCAGACCGGTGAAGCCGCCATGGTCCCCGGGATGGCGGTGATCGGAGTGCGCTCTCTCGCCCAGGTGGTCGCCGAGCTTTGCGGGCAGGCGATCCCCAAGGCTCCTCCGGTCGAGCCGCTGGCCAGCGGACCCTTGCTGTCATGGCGGGGCGAAGAGCGGATCAAGGAGCTCGACATGCGCGATGTGCTGGGGATGGCGGACGCCCGCTACGCGATCGAGGTGGCCGCCGCCGGGGGACACCACTTGCTGCTCAGCGGTCCCAAAGGGGCGGGAAAGACGACACTGGCCGAGCGAATCTCGAGCCTGCTGCCGGACCTGACGCTCGAGGAGACGCTGGAGCTGAGTGCGATCTACTCGTTGTCCGGATGTCTTCCCACCGACCAGTCCGCCCTCATCCGGCCCCCGTTCCGCGCCCCACACCACTCTGCCTCACGGACCAGCGTTCTAGGGGGCGGTACCGGCCGGGTCCGCCCGGGCGAAGTCAGCCGCGCGCACACCGGAACGCTCTTTCTCGACGAGTTCCCTTTGTTCAACGCCGACATCATCGAAGCGCTCCGGCAACCGTTGGAGAGTGGCGAGGTCACCATCGCGCGTGGCGAGGAATCCGCAACCTTCCCCGCGCGGTCGATGTTCGTAATCGCTTGCAACCCATGTCCTTGCGGCGACTATCACCCCACCAACCGCGACAACCGATGCTCGTGCAGCGAGGTCAAGCGACGTGAGTACCGGCGAAAGATCAGCGGACCCATCGCCGACCGCATCGACATCACCCGGCACATCGAGCCGGTGCGGCCGCACGAGATGCGTGACCCGTTGACCCGGCCGGAGTCCTCCGAACAGGTCCGCGAGCGAGTCACCGCAGCGCGACTCGCTCAGGCCGAGCGGTACTCCGGAACCGCGTGGCGACTGAACGCGGACGTGTCCGGACCGAGCCTTCGAGAGAACTGGCCGTTGACCGACGAGGCAGATCGCCACTTGAGCGAGCGGGTCTACTCCGGACAGCTCACCAGGCGGGGTGCGACCCGCGTGCACCGGCTTGCCTGGACCGTCGCCGATCTCGGTGGGATCAGCGCTCCAGGGATGGACGAGCTCGACGTCGCACTCCGCCTGCGCACCGGTGAGCCGCTCAGCGTGGCGACGCTCGGAACGGCGAGGGCAGGATGAGCGACCGGGTCGCGCGCGCTGCACTCAGCAGACTGGTTGAGCCGGGCGACACCCGGCTAGCGAGGCTGGTGGGTCAGCTGGGCGCCGCCAGGGTCTACGACCTGCTTCGGGCCGAGGAGGACATCGCGGGCGTCTACACCGATGTTGCGGCGAGACTTCGCGGACTAGATCCGGAGCGTGAGCTCGAGGAAGCCGCATCGCGCGGCATCAGGTTCATCTGTCCGGGTGACCCAGAGTGGCCGATCCGCCTCGACGACCTCGACCGGGCAGAACCTCTGCAGGGACGAGGCGGAGTGCCGCTGGGGCTCTGGGCGCGGGGACCACTGTCGTTGGGCGATGCATGCCGCATGTCAGCTGCGGTCGTCGGTTCCCGTTCGGCCACCAGCTATGGCACCCAGGTGGCCTCCGAGATCGCGGCCGCACTCGCGAGTGAGGGAGTCGGGGTCGTCTCCGGAGCAGCCTTCGGCATCGACCAGGCAGCCCATCGTGCTGCTCTCGCGATGAAGGGTCAGACAGTCGCCGTTCTGGCCTGCGGTGTGGACCGACCCTACCCGGCTGCCCACAAGCAACTCCTCGACTACATCGTTGATGTCGGGGTAGTGGTCTCGGAGCTTCCGCCCGGTTGCTCGCCGACGCGCCTTCGCTTCCTCTCGCGCAACCGTGTCATCGCAGCGCTCACGCTGGGCACGGTGATCGTGGAGGCTGCCGTGCGCAGCGGGGCCCTCAACACGGCGAACTGGGCGTCGAGGCTGAACAGGGTGCTCATGGGTGTCCCCGGACCGGTCACGAGTGCACCGTCCGAAGGCGTGCATCAGTTGATTCGCTACCGCGGCGCCAGTCTCGTGACCAAGGGTGCGGACGTGCTCGAGCTCGTCTCCCCGACAGGTGACTTCGTCAGTGAGGAAGTGCGTGGAACCGAACGGCCGCGAGACCGGTTGACCGAACGGGAGCAGCGAATACTTGACGCGGTGCCCCTATTGGTGGGGGCTCCGCCGGTGTCAATTGCCCGCACTGCCGGCGTCGCCGCCTCGGAGGTCCATCCGGTTCTGGTCTCGCTGCGGTCGAAGGGGTTCCTCGAGGAGTCCGAGGGGCGATGGCGGCTCGCGGCGCAGAGCCAGGACGACAACGACAACCTCTGATGGCCTCCCAGATAAGGGAGGTGTCGGCGGGACGGGCCAGGGGAGGGGAGCTGGCAACGACACGGAGGCGGATGCCGACGGAGCTTGGCCGCGAGGGCAGGTAGTGGGGCATAGGCTGAGCCGTGGCCCGGAACGAGATGTCGGAAAGCATGGCGGCGGATCTCGCTGAGTACGAGCGACACCTGACATCAGAACGTGACGTGGCCTCCCACACCGTCCGCGCCTACATGGGTGACATCGCGAGCATGCTGGGTCATGCAGCGCTGCTCGGCCACACCGAGGTCGCCACCCTGGACGTCCGCACACTGCGCAGCTGGCTGGCCAACCAACAGTCATTGGGCAAGGCACGCACGACCATGTCGAGACGAGCCACTGCCGTCCGGGTGTTCACCGGATGGCTCCAGCGCACCGGTCGGAGCGCCACGGACGCTGGCACTCTTCTCGGCTCCCCGAAGGCACACCGCACCCTTCCCTCGGCGCTGCGTGTCGATGAGGCCCGCGAGCTGCTCGAGACTGCCACCGTGCGCGCTGACGACGGTAGCCCGCTCGGTCAGCGAGACCTGGCCATCCTGGAGCTGTTGTATGCGACCGGAATCAGAGTCGGTGAGCTCTGTGGGCTGGACACCGACGATGTCGATCGAGAAAGGCGTGTCGTCCGGGTCTTCGGCAAGGGACGCAAGGAGCGCACAGTTCCCTTCGGGCAACCCGCCGACCGGGCGATCGCAACCTGGCTCGGGCACGGACGCGTTCGGCTGGTTTCTCCAAGGGCAGGCGGTGCGCTCTTCCTCGGTGCACGTGGCAGGCGGGTCGACCAGCGCGCTGTGCGATCCATGGTCCATGCACGGCTCGGCGAAGTACCCGGTGCTCCTGATCTCGGGCCGCACGGACTTCGGCACACCGCTGCCACTCACCTCCTCGAAGGGGGAGCCGACCTTCGCACCGTGCAGGAGCTGCTGGGACACGCGTCGCTGGCGACCACTCAGATCTACACCCACGTCACCACGGACCGGCTGCGCCAGGCATACCGACAGGCTCATCCGCGGGCCTAGGGGAGGCCGCCAGTTCCTGCCAACGCGCGAGCGCGGACTCCGCCAGAGAGGCGAGCATTGGCAGGGCCATCACCGGGGTGAGCGGACGGACCGGGAAGGCAGGGATGGAACCGGATGCACCGAGATCCCCGTAGAACGGCAACAGCCGCACCGGCGCCGCACCGACGAGGGTGAGCGGGTTGAGATAGGTCTCACCGCGGATCAGCCCCCAGTGAAGGCAGGTGCGGGGGAAACAGTGGCTGCCGAAGGTCCGAAGTCGCCCGACCGTCTCACCCGCGCTCACGTTCGTCCCGACACGCGCGCCCGCGTCGACTGGTTGGTACGTCGTGCGCGTGGCTCCGTGGCTGACCACCACGATGCCGCGGCCGGCGAGTAGCCCGGCGTAGGTGATCCGTCCCGCCTTGGCGGCGCGCACACGTTGGCCAGGCCTCCCTTGTAGGTCGACACCGCGGTGGCCTGCGTTCCAGTTCTGCTCCGGTGGGTCGAAGCCGGCCACAACTTGAGGCTTCGGGTCCAAGGGCCACACGGCAGTCTCAGTCAGGGAATACGCGGATGGCACGGCTAGGACCATGAGCAGCGCGATCATCGGGGGGATTGCCGTCAAGGCAACCGTCCTCAACGCAACCGTCCATAAGCCAGTCGGCCTTCGCCGGGACCTCGGTTCAAGAGTCGAGTGCATGAGGCACAGGTTCTCTTCGTGACGGCGCGCTACAAAGGGGTACCTCAGCAACGGGGGATAACGCACCGGAAGGTCGTGGCTGTGGAGGTTTCCCGGCCTTCCGTCTCGATTAGGGACCGATCATGGTCTTCGTCTAGAATCGCCCAAGCAACTTGTGCATTCGAGTTGACTTCGCACGCTCGCACTCCGCAACGAGTCGTCCTCAATGGAGGACGGGTCACCGCGGGCGACGTCTCCACGGTCTCCCGGGCCGAACAATCCTGGGAGCGGGGACGCGCATCGGGCGTCAGGGCAGGAGGCAACCCGCTCTCCTGCGACAACTTCAAGGGCCCGTTCACGTAGGTCCGGCTCAGCGGTTCGGTTCGTTTCCGAGTCGATGTGTCGGTGCGTGTACCGGTCACTTTTCACGAGAGGTTCGAAGGCCATGGCCGTCGTCACCATGCGCCAGCTCCTTGAGAGCGGCGTCCACTTCGGGCATCAGACCCGTCGCTGGAACCCCAAGATGAAGCGCTTCATCCTCACCGAGCGCAACGGCATCTACATCATCGACCTACAGCAGTCGCTGGCCTACATCGACCGCGCCTACGCGTTCGTCAAGGACACCGTCGCCAAGGGCGGCACCGTAATGTTCGTCGGCACCAAGAAGCAGGCGCAGGAAGCCATCGCCGAACAGTCGACACGCGTGGGGATGCCCTACGTCAACCAGCGGTGGCTCGGCGGCATGCTCACCAACTTCCAGACCGTGCACCAGCGGATCAACCGTCTCAAGGAGCTCGACGAGATCGACTTCGACGACGTCGCCGGCAGCAGCCGCACCAAGAAGGAACTGCTGCAGATGAAGCGCGAGCGCGACAAGCTCGACAAGACTCTCGGTGGCATCCGCGAGATGACCCGCACGCCTGCGGTCGTCTGGATCGTCGACACGAACAAGGAGCACCTTGCCGTCGAGGAGGCGCGCAAGCTCCGCATCCCGATCATCGGCATCCTGGACTCCAACTGTGACCCCGACCAGGTCGACTTCCCAATTCCGGGCAACGACGACGCGATCCGTGCGGTGGGGCTGCTCACCAGGGTGGTCGCCGACGCGGTGGCCGACGGCTTGATGGCCCGCTCCGGCGCCAAGACCGGTGACGAGGCGACCGGCTCGGAGCTCGGCTCGGAGGAGCCGCTTGCTGAGTGGGAGCGTGAGCTGCTCGAGGGCCAGGCCGACAAGGCAGCCGTCTCGGCGACCGGCGGCAACGTTGCTGCGACCGACATCTCCGCCTCCGAGGCGACCGGTGCCTCCAGTGAGCGCTCCGAGACTCCCGCCCCCACCGAGGCAGCCGCTGCGCCTGCCGAGGAAGTCGCCGTTGCGGCTCCTGACATCGCGGTGTCGACCGAGCCTGTGGAGGCAGCTGCCGCCGAGGCGGACACCCCGAAGGCACAGAACCCGTTGGCAGCTGACCTGGAGACAATGTCCGCTGCCACGGACGTCGCTACCGGGGCCTCCGCCGACGTCGTGGCGACTTCCGCCGACGACGAGACGAGCGCCTGACCACATTCGACGACCAAAAGACTGACGAGGTAACCCCAGCGATGGCAAAGACTTCTGCCGCAGACGTCAAGCGGCTCCGCGACCTCACGAGCGCGGGCATGATGGACAGCAAGAAGGCGCTGGAGGAGGCCGGCGGCGACTTCGACAAGGCCGTGGAGATCCTGCGGGTCAAGGGCTCGGCCAAGGCCGCGAAGCGAGGCGCCGAGCGCACCGCCTCGGCCGGTCTGGTCGCTACCTCGGGCACCGCGCTGATCGAGCTGAACTCCGAGACGGACTTCGTCGCCAAGAGTGACGAGTTCATCATGGTCGCCCAGCAGATCGCCGATGCGGCCGATGAGGCGAAGCCGGCCGACGTGGACGCGCTCAAGGGTGTAGCGCTCGGCGCTTCGACCGTCGGTGAGACCGTCGAAAGCCTCGCGGTGCGGATCGGCGAGAAGATCGAGCTCGGTCGCGTGGCTGTGTTCGAGGGGTCGTCCGTCTCGTACATGCACCGCCGCGCCTCGGATCTGCCGCCTACAGTGGGCGTGTTGGTCGAGTACGACGGCGGCAGCGAGAAGGCAGCCCGCGGTGCGGCGATGCAGGTTGCTGCGATGCGGCCGCAGTACGTCTCCCGCGACGAGGTCCCCCAGGACATCGTGGCCAAGGAACGTGAGATCGCCGAGGCCACCGCTCGCGAGGAAGGCAAGCCCGAACAGGCCCTGCCGAAGATCATCGAAGGGCGGGTCAACGGCTTCTTCAAGGACGTCGTACTGCTCGACCAGCCGTCGGTCACCGATGGGAAGAAGAACGTCAAGGCGGTCCTCGAGGAAGCCGGCGTGACTCTCAAGCGCTTCGCTCGCTTCGAGGTCGGAGCCTGATCAACTAGGGTTCGCACCTATTGACCCAGGCGAGGAGGCCGGTTCCGTGGAGGGTAGTTCACCACCCGACGAACCGGCCTCGCTGTCCGTTGAGAACGTCCCGCAGAGCCGACAGTGCAGAGGAACCCAGTGACGGCGTACAGACGAGTGTTGCTCAAGCTCTCCGGCGAGGTCTTCGGCGGCGGCCGGGTTGGGCTCGACCTCGACGTCGTCAACTCGATCGCGCGGCAGAGTGCCGAGGTCGTCCGTGGCGGCACCGAGGTCGCGATCGTGGTCGGCGGTGGCAACTTCTTCCGCGGAGCCGAGCTGCAGCAGCGCGGCATGGACCGAGCCCGTGCCGACTACATGGGCATGCTGGGCACCGTCATGAACTGTCTGGCGCTGCAGGACTTCCTGGAGAAGCAGGGCGTCGAGACCAGGGTGCAGACCGCCATCACCATGGGCCAGGTCGCCGAGCCGTACATCCCGAGGCGTGCCATGCGGCACCTGGAGAAGGGGCGGATCGTCATCTTCGGGGCCGGCGCGGGTATGCCGTACTTCTCTACCGACACCGTCGCCGCGCAGCGCGCGCTCGAGATCCATGCACAGGTCATCTTGATGGGCAAGCAGGGTGTCGACGGGGTCTACGACGCCGACCCGAACACCCAGAAGGACGCGGTCAAGTTCGACCACCTCACCTACGACGAGTTCCTGGCCCGCGGGCTCAAAGTCGCCGATGCGACGTCGGTGAGCCTGAGCCGGGACAACGACATCGACATGGTGGTGTTCAACCTCTCCGTCGACGGCAACATCTCCCGCGTCGTCCAAGGTGAGAAGATCGGTACGACGGTCTCCCGCGACGGCTGACGACATCCGGGCCCACAGTCCTCGCAGCCGCCGACGCACGCAGACGCATCGAGAAGAATGAACACGAACAAGGAGCAGCCGTGATCAAGCAAACTCTCTCCGAGGCCGGACAGAAGATGGACAAGGCAGTTGAGGTCGCGCGCGAGGACTTCGCCGCGATCCGGACCGGGCGAGCCCATCCGTCTATGTTTGCCAAGATCACGGCCGACTACTACGACTCACCCACTCCGCTGCAGCAGCTGGCTTCCTTCACCGTGCCCGAGGCACGCGTGGTGATTATCGCTCCGTACGACATGGGTGCTATGACCGCGATCGAGAAGGCCATCCGTGAATCCGACCTCGGCGTGAACCCGGCAAACGACGGGAAGACCCTGCGCGTCGTGCTCCCTGAGCTCACCGAGGAACGCCGCAAGGAGTACATCAAGATCGCGAAGACGAAGGCCGAGGACGGCAAGATCTCCATTCGAAACATCCGGCGCAGCGCCAAGCAGGCCCTCGACAAGCTCGAGAAGGACGGCGAGGTCGGGAAGGACGACGTGACGGGGGCAGAGAAGCGGCTCGACGGGCTGACCAGGAAGCATACCGAGACCGTCGATGAGCTGCTCAAGCACAAGGAGGCCGAGCTGCTCGCAGTCTGAGCAGAGGCTTCCCGTCCCGATGAACCCACCACACACCCCACCCGTGGGACCGGTGACCCCTGCGGCCAAGGCCAGCCGCGCCGGTCGCAACCTGCCTGCGGCGATCGCCTCGGCGGTGGTGCTGCTCGTCCTGATCGGCGCCTCGTTGTACTTCTGGAAGCCAGCGTTCGTCGCCGTCGTGACAGCGGCCATCCTGGTGGGAATCTGGGAGTTCAAGCGCGGCTTCGCGGTGCGCGGCATCCAGCTTCCCTACGAACCCATCATGGCCGGTGCGGTCGTGATCCTGGTGGGGGCCTACGTCGGAGGTTCCCCGGCGCTGGTGACTGCCCTCGCGGTGACCGCCCTGGCGACGCTGCTGTGGCGGCTTCGCAGGGGCGTCGAGGGGTTCGTGCGCGACGCGACAGCGGCGGTGTTCACCGCGGTCTACGTCCCGTTCCTCGCCGGGTTCGTGCTTCTCCTACTCAGGCCCGAGGACGGACCACTGCGGGTCGTCACGTTCATCATGGTGACCATCGCCTCGGACATCGGTGGCTACTTCGTGGGTGTCCTGGCCGGCAAGCACCCGATGGCCCCGCTGATCTCGCCGAAGAAGTCATGGGAGGGTTTCGCCGGGTCGACGGTCTTCTGCGTCGCGGCCGGCTGGGGCACGGTGGTCCTGCTGCTCGGCGGCGACTGGTGGGTCGGTGTCGTGCTCGGGCTCGTGACGGTGGTGATGGCCACCCTGGGTGACCTTTGTGAGTCGGTGATCAAGCGCGACCTGGGAATCAAGGACATGTCCTCGGTGATCCCCGGCCACGGTGGCCTGATGGACCGTCTCGACTCGTTGCTCGCCACGGTGGCACCAACCTGGTTGCTGTTGTTCTACCTCGTCCCGGTGACCTGAGCCAGCGGGCCGGCGCCGAGCCCGCGGTACGTCGAGCGTTTCGCCGTCCGCACCAGCCGGCCCGGCCGTGAGACCGTCGCTCTTGATGGCTCCCCTAGGCCCAGGTGATCTCGCGCCTGGACAGCCCGTGCGATGCCCGGCCCGGAGGTCGTCTGATTCGGCCGAAGGCTGCCGGGGGTGGGACACTGGGACGGTTATGTCTGAAGACCCCACCAAGACCCTTCCGCTGGTTTTCGACGAGCCACGCGGGCGCAGGAAGCCGCCCCGCCATCTCGCCGACCTGAGCCCTTCCGATCGCAAGACGCTGGTCAGCGACCTCGGTCTGCCCGGGTTCCGGGCGAGACAGCTGTCCACGCACTACTTCGCGCGGCTCACCGACGATCCAGCACTGATGACCGATCTGCCCGCCACCGATCGTCAGTGGCTGGTCGAGGCTCTCCTACCGAGGCTGATGACGTCGCTGCACACGATGCAGGCCGACAAGGGAACCACGCGCAAGACGTTGTGGAAGCTGTTCGACGGGGCGCTCGTGGAGTCGGTCCTGATGCGGTACCCCGACCGGGCCACGATGTGTGTGTCCTCGCAGGCCGGTTGCGGAATGGCGTGTCCGTTCTGTGCGACCGGCCAGGGTGGCCTCCAGCGCAACATGTCCACAGCCGAGATCGTCGAACAGGTGGTCGCAGGCGCTCGGTCCTTGTCCCGCGGCGAGGTACCCGGTGGCCCGGGGCGGGTCTCGAACGTAGTCTTCATGGGGATGGGCGAGCCGATGGCCAACTACAAGGCGGTGATCGGCTCTGTCCGCCGGATGACCGACCCCGCGCCGGACGGCCTGGGGATGTCCGCGCGCGGTATCACTGTCTCGACGGTCGGGCTGGTCCCACGGATCAACCAGCTCGCCACTGAGGGGATCCCGGTGACGCTGGCCCTGTCGTTGCACGCGCCCGACGACGAGCTGCGCGACGAGCTGGTGCCGATCAACACCCGGTGGTCGGTGCACGAGGCGGTCGAGGCTGCATGGAACTATGCCCGCGTGACGAAGCGACGCGTGTCGATCGAGTACGCCATGATCAAGGACATCAACGACCAGGCGTGGCGAGCCGACCTGCTCGGCGACGTACTCCGTTCCTACGGGAACTGGGGCTGGGTGCACGTCAACCTGATCCCGCTCAACCCGACGCCCGGATCGAAGTGGACCGCTTCCCGGGCTGAAGACGAGCGCGAGTTCGTACGTCGGCTGGAAGCCAAGGGGGTGCCGACGACGGTTCGGGACACCCGTGGTCAGGAAATCGACGGCGCATGCGGCCAGCTCGCAGCCGTCGAAGCCA
The DNA here is from genome assembly GCA_030859325.1 of Actinomycetota bacterium. Lineage (GTDB taxonomy): Bacteria > Actinomycetota > Actinomycetes > Propionibacteriales > Nocardioidaceae > Nocardioides_C. Next base: position 6,079 of record JALZKI010000048.1, on the reverse strand, counting down.
GAGTGTGATTTCGTCCCCACCTGCGGTTCGCAGCAGTCCCAGTTTCCCCAAGGTATGTCGCTAAACCTGCACTTCCCATGACGAGTTCACCGTGGGAAGTGCAGGTTTAGCGACATACCTTGGGAAGCGTTCTTCCGAGACCGTTGCACCGGCGCGGGCAGGAACACGATCCCGGCCCGTGCAGAGGTACAGCAGGACGTCCTCGCCGGCGCCGCCGGCCAGACGTCGGTCGAGCTCACCAAGTGCCTCGACCTCGGTGGTTCAACCCAGTTGTCGCTGCGTCGCCTCATCCTTGCACCGACGGTGGCTCAGACCGCTCACTTGCGCTGAGTCAGACGACGCACCCGCGAGGTCAGTCGGTGCGCCCGATCCACTCGAGGATCACGAGCGTCGCGTCGTCGCTGGTCTCGCCGCCGCGTTGGCGCAGAAGGTCGTGCGACACCCGTCTGGCGACCTCGGCCACGGGGAGCCGGTTGGCGAAGTGTTCGCTCAGCGTCCCGATGAGGCGCTGCGTCCCGAACTCCACACCGTCGAGCCGCTCCTCGATCACGCCGTCGGTGTAGAAGACCACGCGGTCACCGGGCTCGAGCGCCTCGGTGGCCACCGTGGGACTGTCGCCGCCGAACCCGACCGGCAGCGTGACCACCGAGTCCAGGAGACGCACGAAGCTGTGCCCCCGGAGCAGCATGGGCGGCGGGTGCCCGGCGTTGACCCACCGCAGTTCACCCGTGTCCAGTCGAAGCTGACCGAGCAGGACGGTGGCGAACTGCTCGGCGGTGAACTGGCTCTCCACCGCCTGGTCCAAGGTCGCGTACATCTCCTCGAGGTCCACCCCCCGGCGCCGAGCGTGCCGGTAGGCGCTGACCACGAGGTTGGCCATCATGCTCGCCTCGAGGTCGTGCCCCATGGCGTCGAAGATCGCGACGTGTGTCATGTCGCCGTTCACGGCGTAGTCGAACGCGTCACCGCCGACGTCATAGGCAGGCTCCAGGATGCCGGCCAGCTCGACTCGAGGCGTCCTCACGGTCAGGGGCGGCAGGAGGTGCCACTGCATCTCGGCCGACAGCGTCATCGGCGAGGTCCGCCGAGCGGTGAAGAACGCGTCAGTGTGCAGCGCCTTGCTGACGATCATGTCGGTGACAACCGCCGCGAACCTGGATGCCCGTGCGCGCAACCGGTCGTCGACGGCGGGAACCGTCATCATCAGGACTCCGAGGCGGTCAGCTCCGTCCAGGAGTGGAAGAAACAGCCGTACACCGCCGCCGTCCCGCTCGGTCTCGGTGGCCTCGGAGGTGCGGTAGGCCCGGCCGGCGAGCGTTCCGTCGATCGAGAGCGGCTGCCACCTGCCCTCCGAGCTGTCGAGCGGGATCAGGAATGACTGCCCGTAGTCCTGGAGATAGACGACGACCTCGTCGGCATCGATGGCACGGGCATGATGCGCCACGGCCGAGGGCACGTCCGTCGGCGGCATCCGGTGCGAGGCGTCGAGCAGTTCACCGATGAGCCGGTCGGCGATGTTCTCGTCATCCCGTGCAGAGTTCACCGGGTCACGGTAGTAGGCGCTGTCAAACCGTGGGGCCGCCGCCGCAGAAACCGGCTTCGACGTGCCTAGAAGGCCGACGCGAGCAGCTCCCCGTAGAGCTCGTGCTCGTCCACGCTGAGCCCTCGCGAGCTGAACCACGAGCAGACGTTGTGACAGTCCCTTCTCAAGAAGTCCATACCTGTGGGGTTCCCGATCACGTCCACGGCCTGAGGGAGGTCGATGATCACCAACCGGTCGCCGGCTGCCAAGATGTTGTACGCCGACAGGTCGCCGTGTGCGATGCCGTGACGGGAGAGCTCAGCCATCGCGTCGCGGAGCTGGTCGAAGTACGACGCAAGCAGTTCGCCCTGTGGACGGGTCTGGGCAAGCCGCGGAGCAGCTTCGCCGTCGATGGAGATGAACTCCATCAGGATCTCAGTTCCGTCGATCTGCACCGGATAGGGGACCGGAATCCCCGCGGACCAGAAGCGGCACAGCGACTCCCACTCGGCCCAGGCCCACTGACCTGCCGCGACGGCACGCCCGTGGCTGGTCTTCTTGGCCATCGCGCGGGCGTCGCGGGACTTCCTGGTGCGTCGCCCTTCGGTGTAGGCGCTGCTCCGGTGGAACGAGCGGTGTTCCTCGGACCGGTAGCGTTTGGCCGCCATCACCACGCTCTGCCCGCCCGAGGCGGGACCGTGGCCTGCGGACACGCCACGGTCGAGCAGGAAGACGTCAGCTTCTTTGCCGGTCTTGAGGATGCCGAGGTCCGTGTCGATCGCCGCCCGGTCGGTGACCACCCAGTCGGGGACCGGTGCTGGGCCGCGGCACAGCCGCTCGACCTCCCAGTAGCTGCTCCAACGCTGGCCGGCGCCGGCGCCACCGTCGGGAAGGAGATGCTGCTCGTCGGCAGGCCCGTCGACGGCGCGGAAGTCGAAGACGAAGAACGGGTCCTGGTCGGGGGCGAGGCTATCGGGGTCGTGCTCGCGGGCAGAGACGTCGGGTGGCATCGGTGGGTGTGCTCCAGAGGTAGGAGAGAGGGTTGGCTGAGGTCACGCCAAGGACAGCGATGTGCATGTCACGCCCCTCTCTTCTCGGGTGCCCGACCCGATATCGGCACGCCTAGCCAAGCGTGGCCGACGTACGAGGGCCTGTGCAACCGATTTATCGCCTGGCCGCTCACCGCGCGATCGCTACATCTTGTCGCCACATGCCGAACAGCCCCTGGCTGGATCAGCGTTCCCGTGACGAGGATGGACCGCATGGGCAGCTACCCAGACGCGTACCACGCCAGCATCCGCGATCCCGAGGCCTTCTGGGCGGAGCAGGCGAAGTTGGTCGACTGGATCAAGAAGCCCGGGAAGGTCCTGAACGCGGACAACGCTCCGTTCTACCGCTGGTTCCCCGACGCCACGCTGAACACCTGCTACAACGCGCTCGACCGGCATGTGGTGGGCGGTCACGCCGACCGCGTCGCGTTGATCTATGACAGCCCGGTTGCCAACGTGAAGCAGCGGTTCACCTACGCCGAGCTCCTCGAGCAGGTGGCCGGCTTCGCCGGGGTCCTTGCCGGCTTCGGGGTGGGAAGGGGCGACCGCGTCGTGATCTACCTGCCGATGGTTCCCGAGGCTGTCATCGCCATGCTGGCCTGTGCCCGGATCGGTGCCGTGCACTCCGTCGTGTTCGGTGGGTTCGCTCCGCACGAGCTGGCCGCGCGCATCGAAGACGCGCAGCCCAAGGTGGTCGTCTCCGCCTCCTGTGGCATCGAGCCCGCCCGCACCGTGGAGTACAAACCCCTGCTCGACAGGGCGCTCGAGATCGCCACCCACGTGCCTGGCGCGTGCATCATCAAGCAGCGCCCCCAGATCACCGCGTCTCTCGATGACGCACGCGACGTGGACTGGGACGTCGCGATGAGGGCCGGCCGCAGCGACCCGGCGGGCTGTGTGGAAGTGGCCGCCACCGACCCGTTGTACGTCCTCTACACCTCGGGCACCACAGGCAAACCGAAGGGCATCGTCCGGGACAACGGCGGCCACGCCGTCGCTATGGCGTGGTCGCTACCGAACGTCTACGACATCCACGCCGGCCAGGTCTGGTTCACCGCCTCCGACGTCGGCTGGGTGGTGGGCCACTCCTACATCGTCTACGCGCCGCTGATCACCGGGGCGACCAGCGTCCTCTACGAGGGCAAGCCGGTCGGCACCCCGGACGCCGGCGCGTTCTGGCGGGTGGCGGCCGAGCACGGCGTGGAGGCGCTGTTCACCGCACCGACGGCCATCCGGGCGATCAAGAAGGAGGACCCCGACGGGTCCCTGCTCGAGGGCCACGACCTCTCCCGGCTGCGGACGCTGTTCCTGGCCGGGGAGCGGCTCGACCCGGACACCTACCACTGGGCAACGGACCGGCTCGGCGTCCCCGTGGTCGATAACTGGTGGCAGACCGAGACCGGATGGCCGATCGTGGCGAACCTGCGAGGGCTCGAACCGATGCCCATCAAGCCCGGGTCACCGACGGTGCCGGTGCCCGGCTACGACGTCCACGTCCTCGACGAACGGGGCGGACCGGTCGAGGCGGGAGCCGAGGGCGCGATCTGCCTGAGGTTGCCGATGCCGCCCGGCACGCTGCCCACGCTGTGGGGTGACGACGAACGGTACGTAGCGGCCTACCTCTCGGCGTACGACGGCTACTACCTCACCGGCGACGGCGGCTACCTCGACGACGACGGCTACCTCTACGTCATGGGGCGCATCGACGACGTGATCAACGTCGCCGGCCACCGGCTGTCCACCGGTTCGATGGAGGCAGTCATGGCGGCCCATCCGGCCGTCGCCGAATGTGCGGTGATCGGTGTCGCGGATCCACTCAAGGGTCAGCTTCCGCACGGCTTCGTGGTCCTCAAGGCCGGTGTGCAGGTCGACCCCGAGGAGATCGGCCGCGAGCTCGTCGCGATGGTCCGAGACGAGATCGGGCCGGTCGCCGCCTTCCGGGACGTCACGGTGGTGAGCGGCCTGCCCAAGACCAGGTCGGGGAAGATCCTGCGCAAGACCATGCGAGAGATCGCTGACGGGGCCGATGCGACCGTGCCCGCCACGATCGAGGACCCCGCTGTGCTGGAGCGGCTGCGACCGGCACTGCGTCGTCGGAGGAGCTGACGCGTGGCCTAACTGGTGGTGCGCTCGTCCACGGGAACCACCTCGATGTCACCCGACCTCAGCCCGGCACGGAAGCTGTGCAGCTCCTCGCGCACTTTCGGGAGCAGGAGATAGCACGCGGTCAGGTTCACGATCGCGCAGACGAACAGCATCGAGTCGGCGAAGTCGAGCACCGAGTCGAACGTCAGCACGCTGCCGACCACCGTGAACAGACAGAAGACGACCTTGAAGACGTTCTCGGTGCGGCGGGAGCGCCCGAACATCGTCGTCCATGCCTTCATCGAGTAGTAGCTCCAGGTGATGAGCGTCGAGAAGGCGAACAGTGCCACCGCGATCGCGAGGACCACCGGGAACTGGGGAAGGAACGTCTCGAAGGCCCGAGAGGTCACCACGACCCCGTCCGGGGGAGCGCCTCCGCCGGCCACCTTCTCCTGCGCCTGGTTGTAGAACGTGGTGTCGGCGATCACGATCGTCAACGCGGTCATGGTGCAGATGACCACGGTGTCGATGAACGGTTCGAGCAGCGAGACGAAGCCCTCGCTCACCGGGTGCTTGGTCTTGACCGCCGCGTGGGCGATCGGGGCCGAGCCGACACCCGCCTCGTTGGAGAACGCTGCGCGCTGGAAGCCGACGATGAGCACACCTAGGAAACCACCGGCGACGCCTTCGGGGTTGAACGCTCCGGTGATGATGTCGGCGAACGCAGCGGGGACCTGACCGGCGTTGCCGATGATGACCAAGGCGCACGCCACCAGGTAGATGACGGCCATCAGCGGGACCAGCTTGCTGGTGACCTTGGCGATGGAGGTGATCCCACCGAGGATGACCGCGCCGACCAGGACGGCGAGAACGATGCCGAAGATCAGGGCGGAGCCGGCGCCACCGAGGAACCCGTCGTCTCCGCCGGTCACCTCCTGCGCCTGGGCGAAGGTCTGGTTGGCCTGGAACATGTTGCCGCCCACCGCACCGAAGAGGAAGAGAGCGACGGCGAAGATCAGGGTGAGCGTTCGGGAGCCCACCTTGCCGAAGCGGGCGAAGGCGACCGGGAGGTAGCGGAACGGGCCACCGGTGACGCTGCCGTCCTCGTGGATCTCGCGGTACTTCACCCCCAACGTGCACTCGACGAACTTCGTGCACATGCCGAGCAGGCCGGCGACGATCATCCAGAACGTCGCACCTGGGCCACCGATGGTGACCGCCACGCCCACGCCGGCGATGTTGCCGAGGCCGACGGTGCCGGAGACTGCCGAGGAGAGCGCCTGGAAGTGGGTCACTTCGCCGGGATCGCTGCGGCGTGAGTACTTGCCGCGCACGAGATCGATCGAGGTCTTGAAGCCGGTGAACTGGATGCCCTTGAAGTAGATCGTGAACACCGTGGCCGCGATGACGAGCCAGAACACGA
>JALZKI010000016.1 GCA_030859325.1 Actinomycetota bacterium | reverse complement strand
AGGACCACATCACGCCCTATGTGCCACCCGATGAGGGTGGGCCGCCGGGTCAGACCGCTGCGGACAAGCTCGCCCAGCCCTGCCGGCGTCACCACCGGCTCAAGACCCATAGCGGCTGGTCCTACACGATGCCCGAACCCGGCCTCTACCTGTGGCGATCACCAACCGGACGGCGCTACCTCGTCGACCACACCGGCACCACCACACTCACCGAGGCCTCCTGACGCACCGCGCGTGACAAGCTCTCCGGTCCAATTTGCCGGCGCCGATCGCAGCCATGAGGCCGACGATCGCTGACGCCACCGTGTCCGGATCCACGGCCATATTCAGGTGTCCGGATCCACGGCCATATTCAGGTGGCCGTTCTCCAGCGTCCGGACCGGCCAACCGCGGGCGGCGTGCTGCTCCTTCTCGTGCATGGGTGTCACCCGAGCCCGAGGTGGGTGCCCCCCGCCGGGAGTCTCAGCCGGGATCGGAGCGCAGCGCCGCGGCCCGAGCAGCGGGCTGGGCAGAAACAAGGTCGACGTCCATCACGGCATCAGGTGCCAGGTCGCCAGGTCGCCAGGACGCCAGGTCGCCAGGTCGCCAGGTCGCCAGGTCGTGCCAGGATGTGCCCATGGATCTTGGCCTCGCCGACCGCGTCTACATCCTCACCGGAGCAGCCGGGGGACTCGGCCGCGCCACCGCGCAGGTGCTCGTGGACGAAGGGGCACGAGTGGTCGTGTCCGGGCGGCACGAGAGTTCCCTGGACGCGGCAGTCACCGAGCTTGGCGACAATGCGGTCCGGGTCGTCGCCGACAACGCCGACCCGAGCACGCCCGCCCGGTTGATTGCGGCCGCCCACGAGCAGTTCGGCGGAGTCGACGGTGCGCTTCTCTCCGTCGGCGGCCCGGCCCCTGGAGCGGTCATGGAGACCACGGACGAGGACTGGACCACCGCCTACGACACGGTTTTCCTTGGTGCGGTGCGCCTCGCCCGGGAGATCGGCGAAGCCCTCGGGAAAGGCGGGTCGCTGGCATTCGTGCTGTCCACGTCGGTCAAAGCCCCCATCGACGGGCTTGCCATCTCCAACGGCTTCCGGCCTGGCCTCGCCATGGTCGCGAAGAACCTGGCCGACGAGCTCGGTCCCCGTGGCGTCCGGGTCAACGGCCTGATGCCGGGACGCGTGGAGACCGATCGGGTCCAGCAGCTCGACTCGGGCAGCACAGACCCCGAGGCGACCAGACGGCAGCACGAGCAGAACATCCCGCTGCGCCGCTACGGACGCCCCGATGAGTTCGGTCGGACCGCGGCGTTCCTGCTGTCGCCGGCAGCGTCGTTCGTGTCCGGGGCCATGGTTCCTGTGGACGGCGGTATGACGCGGGCACTTTGAGCCTTCCGTCGCTCGTCCCAGGCAAGGTAGCCGAAACCGGAGAGCGCGAGAACCGCGAAGAACCACCACTGGAGCCCGTAGAAGAAGTGCGGACCCTCACTCAGATCAGGAGCCTGCGCTGTGGTCAGAGGCTGTTGAGGGGACGGAGTCTCCTTCCTCAGCTCAACGAAGCCACGATAGGCCGGGACGGAGAGCGTCGGGGCGATCTCGGTGCTCGAGATGGCCCGGGTGGACCGGTCCGCGACCTGGGCAGAGTCCCCGGTGGCGTCCGCACGGACCCATCCGACAACCGTGACCTTCCCGGCCGGAGCCGAAGGAACCTCGGGTCTGGTGGTCCCCACGTTGTCGGTCGCCAACCATCCACGGTTCACCAGGAGCGCGATGCCCGAACCGGTGACCAGTGGCGTGACTACGTCGACTCCCGACTTGCCGTCCCGCGTCTGGTAGCGCACGATCACGCTTTCGTCCTCGGCGTACGTCCCGGTCGCGGTCACCGGTTGCCACTCCTGCTCAGCCGTGACCGCCTGCCCAGGCTTCAGTACCTGTCCTATAGGCATCGCCGCGGCCGCGAGATTGCGTTCGGTGATCCGGTTGCGGTCCTCCCGGTCCTCGAGCCGGTGGAACTGCCACTCCCCGAGCCTGAAAGCCAGGAACGCCAGCATGCCGACGGCAATCGCGAACAGCACCCATCGCCGGCTGACCAGGAACCCCACGTGCACGACAGTAACCTTGAGGCGGGCCGTCTAGACTGGTCGGGTGAGTACCGGATCCCTGCTCGACACGTTCGGTCGGACAGCAACTGACCTGCGGGTCTCGTTGACCGATCGATGCAACCTTCGCTGCTCCTACTGCATGCCGGCCGAGGGCCTGAACTGGCTGCCGCACGACGAGACGCTCACCGACGACGAAGTGGTCCGGCTGATCAGCATCGGGGTGGGGTGCCTGGGCATCCGGGAGGTGCGGTTCACCGGTGGTGAGCCATTGGTACGGCGCGGCCTGGTCGACATCGTCCGGCGTACCAAGGCGCTCGTTCCCAGCCCGGAGACCTCGTTGACCACGAACGCGCTGGGGCTGACTCGCACCGCACGCGCACTGGCCGATGCGGGACTGGACCGGGTCAACGTCAGCCTGGACACCGTCCGTCGGGAGCAGTTTCTGGAGATCACCCGGCGTGACCGTTTCGACGACGTCGTCGCGGGTCTGGAAGCTGCCAAGGCGGCCGGCCTCGGGCCGGTCAAGATCAACGCTGTCCTGCTGCGTGGGGTCAACGACGACCAGGCTCCCGAGCTGTTGCGCTGGTGCGTGGAGCGCGGCTACGAGCTGCGGTTCATCGAGCAGATGCCGCTGGACGCTCAGCACGGCTGGCGGCGGGACACCATGATCACAGCCGAGGAGATCTTCGACGCACTGCGCCCGGAGTTCGACCTCGAACCGGCCGAGGAGCCACGCGGCAGCGCCCCCGCGGAGCTGTTCGCCGTGAACGGGGGGCCCGCGACCGTGGGGGTGATCGCGTCGGTGACCAGGCCCTTCTGCGGCGACTGCGACCGGGTCCGGCTAACCGCGGACGGACAGGTCCGCAACTGTCTGTTCGCCACCGAGGAGTCCGACCTGCGCGCTTCCCTGCGTGGAGGAGCCAGCGACGATCAGATCGCCGAGCGGTGGCGCGCTGCGATGCTCACCAAACGTCCCGGGCACGGCATCGACGACGTGTCATTCCTGCAGCCGACCCGACCGATGTCAGCGATCGGTGGCTGAGTTCTCCTCCGGTCCATCGACGGGCTCGACGGCGCGGAGGAAGCCGCGGGTTCGCAGGAAGTTCCCAAGACTGTCCCGATGGTCCAGGCATGCGAGCCACGTCTTGCGCCGCTCCGGTGGATGCAGCTTGGGGTTGTTCCACAACAAGGACCAGGAAGCCGGGTTCTGGCAGCCTCTGGCGGAGCAGGTCGGCGGCATGACCCCGAGGGTAACCGGCGCCAACCTGCAATGCCGGACGACCACGGGGGAGGTCGTCCGGCATTACAAGGCGCGAACCCAGACGGGGGAGGCTGGGCTCGCGCTGGGCCGATTCTTGCACGCCGGTTTACCCATTTCCAACACCGCTGCTGCTACTAGACGCACACTTCGGAAAGGTCTGGACCACTACTGCTCGGCTGGCGGCTCGATTGCCACACGACCAAGGTCCGGTCCGAACAGATCGGGTCCGCCAGGGTCCGGCAGGCGCTGCGTGTTGGCGGCCACCACGGCGACGTACGGCAAGAAGACGGAGCCAGCGATGAACACCCACATCAGCGCCCCGCCGGCGAAGACGACGGCGAGGACGAAACAGATGGTTCGGATCGCCATCGAGATCAGGTAGCGCCGCTGCCGCCGGTTGATGTCCTCGCCGTGACTGCGTGTCGCACTGGTGATCCGAATGGCTTCGGACTCCTTGCGGGCCATACCGCAACAGTACGTCGGACCAGGCGGCCATCCCACCCGCCGGTGCTGTGAGTTTCGTCGGGCGCACTAGCATCAAGGCACGATGAATCTCCCAGACAGGAGCACCACATGAGCGACCGCACGTACCGCGTCACCGAGATCGTCGGAACCTCCCAGGACGGCATCGACCAGGCGATCCGCAACGGGATCGAACGCGCCTCCACCACGTTGCGCCACCTCGACTGGTTCGAAGTCACCCAGGTGCGTGGACAGGTCAGGGACAACTCCGTCGAACACTTCCAGGTCGGCCTCAAGCTTGGGTTCCGGCTCGAGGACGACTGATTATCGGTACCCACCGGTAGCCGATAACGTCCTGGCATGGCAGAGGGGAAATCCGTGGGCAGATCGGTGCTGGTCACCGGGGGCAACCGCGGCATCGGGCAGGCGATCGCCCAGGCTTTCGCGGCCGACGGCGACCAGGTGGCGATCACCTATCGCAGCGGCGAGCCGCCACCGGGATTCTTCGCGGTGCGCTGCGACATCACCGACCCCAAGTCCGTCGAGGCGGCCTTCGGCGAGGTGGAGGCGGAACAGGGACCAGTCGAGGTTCTGGTCGCCAACGCCGGAATCACCCATGACACGCTGGTGCTGCGGATGAGTGACGAGGACTGGTCCTCGGTTCTCGAGACCAACCTCACAGGCTCCTTCCGGGTGGCCAAGCGAGCCGCGAAGGGCATGCTCCGACTGCGTCGCGGCCGGATCGTCTTCATCTCCTCCGTCGTCGGGCTGCTCGGCTCGGCCGGTCAGACGAACTATGCCGCCAGCAAGGCAGGTCTCGTCGGCCTCGCGAGATCTCTCGCGAGGGAGCTGGGCATCCGCTCCATCACCGCGAACGTCGTCGCTCCCGGCTTCGTCGAGACCGACATGACCGCGGCCCTTCCGGAGGAGAAGAAAGCGGAGTACAAGGCGCAGATACCGTTGGGCCGCTACGCCTCGGTCGAAGAGGTCGCCTGCGCGGTGCAGTGGCTCGCCTCCGAAGGTGGGGGCTACGTGACCGGTGCCGTGATCCCGGTTGATGGCGGCTTGGGCATGGGTCATTAGGTAACGAAGAGGGAGATACGACGGGCATGGGGATTCTCGAAGGGAAGCGGATCTTGGTCGCCGGCGTCACGATGGACAGCTCCATCGGTTTCGCAGTGGCCAGGGTCGCCCAGGAACAAGGCGCGACCGTGGTCGTGTCTAACTTCGGACGGGCACTGGGCATCACCCGCCGCATCGTGGGTCGACTGCCGAAGGAGACGCCGGTGATCGAGCTCGACGTCACCGACTCCTCCCACCTCGAGCGCCTCCCCGAGCTGTTGGGCGAGCACGTGGACGGGCTCGACGGCGTGGTCCACTCGATCGCCTACGGCAATCCGGAGACTCTGCTCGGTGGCAAGTTCCTCGAAGGGCCTTGGGCAGACGTGGCCGAGGCGGTACAGGTGTCGGCGTACTCCCTGGCCTCCCTGTCGACCGCCTGCCTGCCGATGATGACCTCGGGCGGCTCGGTGGTGGGAATGACCTTCGACGCAACGGTCGCCTGGCCGGCCTACGACTGGATGGGTGTGGCCAAGGCGGGCCTGGAGTCCTGCTCGCGGTACCTCGCGCGTGACCTCGGGCCCAAGGGCATCCGAGTGAACCTCGTCTCCGCCGGACCGCTGAAGACCATCGCCGCGAAGGCGATCCCTGGTTTCGAGGATCTAGAGTCGATGTGGAACGACCGCTCCCCGCTCGGCTGGGACGAGACGGACCAGGAGCCGACGGCGCGAGCCGTGGTCGCGTTGCTCTCGAACTTCTTTCCGGCGACCACCGGCGAGATCGTGCACGTCGACGGCGGCTACCACGCGATGGGTGCCTGATCCGGCCCCCTGCGGCTTGGATAGCGTTTCCGGGTGTCGTCACTTCTCGAGCTGCGCGTCCTCGAAGGCCCCAACCTCTACTTTCCGAGGGCTGCGGTGAAGCTGACCCTCGACGTGAGTGCGCTCAGTGCGGCCGATACCGAGCTGGTGATCCGTCTCGCCAAGCGGATCGGGCTGCGTAACATCCGACCGGGGGAGCCGGGCAGTGGCTTCCGCCAGCGGTTCGCGGTGCGCGCGGTGACCAGACTCGTGCGGCAGATCGCCACGGAGACAGGTACGAGCCGCCTTGCGGTCCGGGTTCGCCCCACCACCGACCCGCACCGGTTGGTCGTCTCCTATCCCTGGCGTCGCCGCGGACGGGCGGAGGAGCTCGGCCGCGCGGTCGCTCAGGTCCTCGACGCGCTGCCGGAGGCGGACGTCGAGAAGGTGGTCGGTCTCGCGGCGCAGCAGGTGCGTGCCGCGGAACCGGGTGCGGGGCCGGGCACCTTGCGGCCGAAGGTGCCCGTCATCGCTGTGACCGGCACCAACGGCAAGACGACGACGTCGCGGCTGATCGCGCACATCGCCCGCAGGCACGGGCTGCATGTCGGTTGGTCGAGCACGGACGGCATCTACCTGGACGGCGTCCTCGTCGAGGCCGGCGACTACTCGGGCCCGAGCGGAGCGGGCCGGGTCCTGTCCCACCCGGGGATCGAGCTCGCGGTCACCGAGACCGCTCGGGGCGGCATCCTGCTCCGCGGGATCGGAGTGGTCCACAATGACGTCTCGGTGGTGACGAACGTGTCCGCGGACCATCTCGGCCTTCATGGGATCGACACCGTCGACCAGCTCGCCGAGGTCAAGGCAGTCGTGGCTCGGATCACCAAGCCAACCGGTTGGAGTGTGTTGAACGCCGATGACCCGCGGGTGCTGGCGATGCGGGCGACCATCAAGGCGCAGCCTTGGGTGTTCTCCCGCGATCCCGACTCACCGGCGCTGCGTGACGTCCTCGCCACAGGGGGAAGGGCGACGACCGTGATCGACGGGTGGATCAGCGTCCTGCGGCCGAACTCCGACGCCGACCCGCTCGTCGAGACTCTCGACGTCCCGATGACCCTGGCGGGACTGTCGCGCTTCAACGTGGAGAACGCACTCGCCGCGGCCTCGGCGGCACTTGCGGTCGGGCTGCCGCGCGAAGTCGTCGCCGAGGGGCTGCGCACCTTCCGGCCCGGGCCCGACCACAACCCCGGCCGGATGAACGTCTACTCGATCGGGGAGGTGAGCGTCGTGGTGGACCTCGCGCACAACGAGGCGGGGCTGGGGTCTCTACTGGAGATCATGGGAGGGCTGGGGCCGCCCCACACGAGACTCCTGCTCGGCCTGGGTACGGCCGGGGACCGCACCGACGACATACTCCGGTCGCTCGGCGAGATCGCCGGAAGGCACGCAGATGCGGTCGTGGTGGTGCACAAGTCCGACTACCTTCGCGGGCGTAGCCGAGACGAGATGACGGCCCTGTTCCGCGAGGGGGCTGCCGAGGTCGGGGCGACCGGGCTGGCGTCGTACGACAGCGAGCTCGAGGGGCTTCAGGCGCTGGTCGCCGAGGCGAACCCCGGTGACGTGGTGGGCGTGATGTGTCACCAGGACAGGGAGACGCTCGAGGACTGGATCCGCGGGCAGGGCGGAACCGTGGATACACCGGACACCCTGACCCGCAAGGTTCACCTCGCCACCCCCTGACCCTCCGGCGTCGTGGGGAAGCTGGGGCGCACCCGGGTGACAGCCACGGTAGGTCAGGGGGCAGAAGGCGGAGCGAAGTCGGGGTCGGCCACCGAGTCCGAGTGGGAGGCGCCGGCTCCGGCCTGAGCCTGGTTCGACCAGTTCTCCAGCTCTGCTATCACCTCGGAGTGCTGGTCGACGCAGAGGACCACCAGGTCGCCCTTGTTCGCGCGCGACATCGCGTGCCGCACCGCGTCGATCTCCGCGGGCGTGATCTCAAGCTGCTTGCAGCGTGCGCCCTCGCCCATTCGTGCCCGGGCCCCCTCGGCAACGAGTTCTGCGGTGGCGCCACGTTCGCGGCCACGCAGCGCGACGTCCTCGCGCACGACGAGCACGTCGAAGTGGTCGGCTGCGACTGCCCCGAGCTGACGCATGTCCTCGTCGCGGCGGTCACCGGCGGTGGCGACGACACCGATCCGGGACGGCTTGGCCAGGTCACTGGTCAGCTCGAGGCTCATGCCGACCCGGTCCACGAAGTCACCGAGTGCCCGCATCCCCGGGGCGTTGTGGCAGTAGTCCACCAGCACGTGCACACCGTCGACCTCCACCTCGTTGAGCCGGCCGGGGGAGAGGTAGTAGCTCGTGGAGAACGTGCGCAGACCCTGCCGGATGTCGTGCAGCGGTGCACCTGAGGCGAACGCCGCAGCCGCAGAGGCGAGTGCGTTCTGCACGTTCATCCGCGCTCGTCCGCCGAACGTCGCCGGAAGGAGATGGGTCCAGGCCAGCTGCATCTCGCGACGGCCGTGCCTAACCACGATCATCTCGCCGCGTTCACTCGGCTCGAGCACCAGCGCCTTCCCGCCGCGTCGACAGTGCTGGTCGATCATGTCGCGTTCCTCTGAGTCCGGCTCGGCCATCGAGAACCACACGACCTGTCCCGAGCAGCGCCGTCGCATCTTCCGGACCAGAGGGTCGTCGGCGTTGAGCACCGCGTGCCCGTCGCGGGGGACGGCCTCCACGAGCACTGCCTTCACGTCGGCGAGCTGTTCGATGGTGTCGATCCCGCGCAGTCCGAGGTGGTCCGGCGCCACGTTGAGTACGACGGCCACGTCGTTGCGTTCGTAACCGAGCCCCTCACGAAGGATCCCGCCCCGGGCGACCTCGAACACGGCGAAGTCCACACGTGGGTTCTGCAGCACCATTCGCGCCGACTTCGGCCCCGATGCGTCCGCGCGGATCACCAGCCGCTCGTCGATGACGACGCCGTCAGTGGAGGTCATGCCGACCCGGCGGCCCATGCCCTTGAAGATGTGGGAGATCATCCGAGCCGACGTGGTCTTGCCGTTGGTCCCGGTGACCGCCACGATCGGGATCCGGCTCGGAGTCCCCGGGGGGAAGAGCATGTCCACCACGGGCTTGGAGATGAACTGAGGGTCGCCCATCGTCGGGTGGGTGTGCATTCGGAACCCGGGTGCGGCGTTCACCTCGCAGATGGCACCGCCCGTCTCCCGGACGGGCTCGGTGATGTCGGGGCAGATGAAGTCGATCCCGGCGATGTCGAGGCCGATGACCCGCGCCGCCTCCTCGGCGATCTCGACGTTCTCCGGGTGCGCCTCGAAGGTGCGGTCGATCGAGATACCGCCGGTGGACATGTTGCCCGTCAGGGTCATCTTGACCGTCTCGCCGACCGGAGGCACGTTCCCGAGCTCGTAGCCCTGGCTGGCCAGCAGCTCCACGGCCGCGGCATCGACCTTGATCCGGGTCAGCACCTTCTCATGACCGACCCCACGCCGTGAGTCCGCATTGGTGAGCTCGACGAGCTCGTCCACGGTGCTGCGCCCGTCGCCGACCACGTGGGCCGGGACTCGCTCTGCCACGGCTGCCAGTCGCCCGTCGATGATGAGGCACCGGTAGTCTCGCCCGTCGATGAACGACTCGACAATCACCCCACCCCGCCGGGACTGGTCCGCGGCGACCGGGAACGCCGCACGCACGGCCTCGGCCGAGTCCAGGTTCAGGCACACTCCGCGCCCGTGGTTGCCGTCGACTGGTTTGCAGACCACGGGGTAGCCGATCCGGTCGCCTACCGCGACCGCCTGGTCCGGCGTACGCACCGACTCCTGTCTCGGCACTGGCAACCCGGCCGCGCCGAGCAGCCGTGTGGTCAGGTCCTTGTCGGAGGCTACGTCGACGGCGATCGCGCTCGTAGCGGACGTCATCGTCGCGCGGATCCGCTTCTGGTGCACTCCCTGCCCCAGCTGGACCAGCGAGTGCTTGTTCAGCCGGATCCACGGAATGTCCCGGGAGACGGCCTCGTCGAGGATCGCCTGCGTCGAGGGGCCGAACGAGGTCCGCTCGGCCCTCAGGATGAACTGCTCCAGCTCGTCGTCGAAGTCGAAGTCGGGATCAGCGGAGACGAGATGGTTGACCATGCGCACGGCCAGGCGTGCGGCGGCGAGGCCCACCTGCTCGTCGACGTACCCGTAGACGATGTTGTACCTGCCGTGCTCGCCCTTGACCTGACGTGTCTTCCCGCGCCGGATGTCGTGACCAACCGCCTGCTGCAGGGCGAGGGCGACGTGCTCGGCGACGTGGCCGACCCAGGTGCCTTCGGAAAGGCGCTCGACGAACCCACCGCGGCGACCGCGGGAGCAGGAGTGCTCACGAATGCCGGGCAGCATCCGCAGCAGGTTGTCGGTGAAGTCGGGAAGCATGTGGGTGGGGTAGTCCTCGAGCGAACCGAGGTCGACCACGAGGTGGATCGCCTTTTCGTAGGACCAGACGTTCGCGCCGCGGTAGACCCGGGTCTCGACGATCGCAAGATCTGGGTCGGGGCGGCTGGACGTGCGGACCTGTTCGCTCACTCGTGGTCTCCTTCATGTCGTGCGCGCCGACGGCGCAGCTGGGACGGCGAGATGTCACCCGCGGCGATGTCGCGAGCCAACCGTCTCAAATCACGGTTGGCGACTGCGAGCTCCGCTGACTCGGTGGGGTCGGTTCCCAGCTTCTGAGGGACCAGGAACTTCTCGGTCAGGTTGTACGCCGCGCCCGCGGGAAGCACGTGGAGGACGACGCCGGAAGCCAGGAGCGGAGCGGTGCGCCGCGCCTCGTGTGCGTTCGACACGATGTCGCGCCCGTCGAGGATCGTGACCGCACCGCGGCCGGCGACGTGAAGGAGCTGCTGGCCGCGATCCTCGGTGACGATCGCGGCGGTGTCCTCGTCGACGCCGATTCCGAGCAGGCTGGGGCTCTGCGCGACGATCATCAGCAGCCGTCCGTAGCGGTTGCGCTGGTCGAAGTGCTGGTCGATCACGCAGTCCCGGACCAGGCCGAGCCCCGCGGCGAGCTGGGTCATCCGTTGCTTGGGAGTGGCGCCCCCGGACCCGAATGCGACCATGTGCGAGGACTGGATGCTCGCCCCGGCCGATGTGCCCGCGACTGTGGCGCCTCTCTCGTGGGCGACCCGGATCGCCTCCCCGAATCGCGTTCCACCGATGATCGCGGACAGCTTGAGCTGGTTCCCGCCGGTGAGAAAGATGCCGGTCATCTCATCGAGGTTGCGGACCATGGCCGGGTCGTTCGCCTGCTCCCGTGACTCGGGCCGTGCAGCGACTACGTCACGGGCACCGAGCCTTCGGAAGAGTGCGTCATAGACCTCCAGCACCTCCGGCCCCAAGGACGATGCGGTGGGTACGACGGCGATCCTCGCGTCCACACCGCCAGCGAGGGCGACGAAAGTGCGGAGGACCGAGCGCTTTCCGAGCTTGTCCTCGGCACCGCCGATCGCCAGCAATGCCCCGGGGCGAGCCCTAGGTGGCAGTAAAGGTTCTCGGTCGGCTGGCCCGTTCGACATGCAGGGCAGCCTAAGGGGTGCGAGAGTTGGTCGGTGAACAGCCATCGACGCCTGATCGTGATGCGCCATGCGAAGGCGGAGCCTTTCGCGGCGACCGACCAGGGCCGGGTGCTGACCGCTCGAGGTGTCCGGAGCGCGCGTGAGGCGGGAAGGCATCTCGCGGCTGCCGGCATCACCCCGGACTACGTGATCGTCTCCACGGCTGTCCGATCCTCGAGCACGTGGGAGGCGGTTGCCGAGGCTGCGGGACTCGCCCTTGCGGCAGTCGTGGACACAGCCGTCTACCACGGCAGTGCGGACGTGGTGCTCGAGGCGCTGCGCGCGGCCCCTGCCGACGCGAGCACTGTCATGTTCGTGGGCCACAACCCGAGTGCTGCCTACCTGGCCACGCAGATCGACGACGGTGACGGCGATGCGCGCGCCATCCACGAGATGCTGCACGGGTTCCCCGTCGGAGCCCTCGTCGTATTCGACGTCGAGGTGCCGTGGGCGGACCTCGGCCCGGAGACCGGCCGCGTGGTCGACTTCCACGTGCCCCGCTAACTGGCCGCGACATCCGATTCGTCTGTTGCGACGGGCACGGAAGATCTGACCGGGAAACCCTCAGCTCAGCTGAGGCGCGGGGGTGACGATGCCCATCTCGGCGTCGGCGGCCTCCACCTCCTCGCGGCTGATGCCGAGAAGGTAGAGGATCGCGTCGAGGAAGGGCACGTTCACCGCGGTGTCGGCCGCCTGCTGAACCATCGGCTTGGCGTTGAAGGCGATCCCGAGGCCGGCCGCCGAGAGCATGTCGAGGTCGTTGGCACCGTCGCCCACCGCAACGGTGGCAGCCTCGGAGACACCGACCTCTCTCGCGAAACGACGCAGCGCGTCCGCCTTCCCGGCACGGTCGACCACGGCGCCGACTATCCTCCCGGTCAGCTTGCCCTCGACGACCTCGAGCTCGTTGGCGGCCGCGAAGTCGATGCCGAGATCGGCTGCGATCCGGTCCGTGAGTGCCGTGAAACCG
Source organism: Actinomycetota bacterium (assembly GCA_030859325.1). Classification (GTDB taxonomy): domain Bacteria; phylum Actinomycetota; class Actinomycetes; order Propionibacteriales; family Nocardioidaceae; genus Nocardioides_C. The sequence goes on along the minus strand of JALZKI010000016.1, from coordinate 40,581 downwards.
CCGGAGACGATCGCGAACCGGTACCCGAGCCGCTTGAGCGTCCGGACCAGGGTGCGTGCCCCCGGAGCGAGCACGATCGCGTCGTACACCTTGTCCAGGCAGGAGGCGTCGAGCCCCTCGAGCAGTGCCACACGTGCGCGCAGTGAGTGCTCGAAGTCCAGCTCACCGCGCATGGCGGCCTCGGTGACCTCGGCCACCTCGTCCAGGCATCCGGCGTGCTCGGCGAGCATCTCGATCACTTCCCCCCGCACGAGTGTGGAGTCCACGTCCATCACGATCAGGCGCATGCCGTGGCGCAACAGGTTCGCCGGTTGCACGGCGACGTCGACAGACTGGCGCGCGGCCTCCTCGGCGAGTACGACGCGCAACCTGTCGGGGTCCACGCCGGAGACGTGGAGGTCGATCGCGGTGACCGGATAGCGCGCCATCCGCTCGATCCGGTCGATGTTGGCACCGGTGTCGGCGATCCGGCCCGCGATCGCGGCGACCGCCGTCGGCTTGAGCGGCATGCCGAGCACCGTCACGTGGCTGCGTCCACCACGCCGTTCACGGTTGTCACCGGTGCCGCGGTCCACCTCGACCTGCATTCCGAGGTCGTCCGCGACCCGCTGCACCGCCGCCCGCATCGACGTGAGGTCCCGGGGCACGGTGACCAGCACGCCGAGCACCAGACGGCGACGCAGGACGATCTGCTCGATGTCGAGCACCTGGACCCCGAACGCGGCGATCGTGGAGAAGACGGTGGAGGTCACGCCGGGACGGTCCTTGCCGGTCAACGTGATCAGGAGAGTCTTCGAGTCGTCGGTCTCGGTTGTCATGACGCGGTGAGGCTACCGTCCCCACGGGTGCGAGCACGCGGCGACCAGACCACGTCTCGCTGCGTGGTCGAGAGGAGCCAGCGCGGCACGTCGTTGCTCGGCCTGGCGTGCGGTGATCGCTGCTCCGTCGCAGTCCAGTGCGAGGTCCACGATGGAACGGCAGCGCGCCGACAAGGACGCGACCCGCAGCACACGAGGCACGGTGCCGGAGGGAAAGTTGAAGTCCGCGGGGCGACGCAGGGCCATCAGCTCGTCGGCCGCCTCAGGCCGCCACCGTGCGACATCGAGGTCGGCCAACGTGTTCGCGGTGGCGAGCACCGCTCCTCGCAGCAGGGTGTCCGCCTCGGAGAGGTCCGGGATCTGTCGTCGCGCGACGGCCCGGTGGCAGCGCCACACCACAGCGGCCCCTGTCCGCTGGGGCACCAGACCGATGTCGGCGCTTTCGAAGACCACGCACTCCCCGGCGCCGATCGCCTCGATGTTGAAGTCGTCCGGCCCGGCGAGACCGAGCGGGTCTCCCGGAACCGGGAGGGCGATACCGGCCGAGATGGCGCCCGCGGAGCGGAGCCGGCCGAAAGCGAGAATCAGAGGCACCGCATCACCCTCACCCGGAAGGCCGAGAACGTCGTGGCCGGCGTCGGTGCCGACCACCGCGTCCCGCGCGTCGTCGAGGCTCGTCGCGCCGGCAGCCCAGGCGGAGTACCACAAGGCGAACGCGGCGGACTGCGGCAGGGGTGGTGAGGTGCTCACCTGTGGAGCCTACGTCCGGGAGCGGGGACCGTTCGGCCCCCGGTGCGACTCCGTGTCGTAGGTTGGGGGCGCCCGACCACACCCGCACGCACCGACAGTCTGAGGGAGAGATGGACGCCGTTCTCGAGCTGGCCGGGGTCACCGTGAGGCGAGGCCAGTCCACCCTGGTCGAGGGCATCGACTGGACCGTGGAGGAGGACGAGCGCTGGGTGGTCCTCGGTCCGAACGGCGCCGGCAAGACGACGCTGTTGCAGGTCGCCTCTGCGCAGATCCATCCTGCCGACGGGGTCGTAGGAATCCTCGGTGAGGTGCTCGGCACAGTCGACGTCTTCGAGCTACGCCCCCGCATCGGCTTCACGAGCGCGGCACTCGCCGACCGGGTACCTCGCCAGGAGCGGGTCCACGACGTCGTGGTCTCCGCGTCGTACGGCGTTATCGGCCGGTGGCGGGAGAGGTACGACGAGCTCGACCACCAGCGCGCAACAGGTCTACTGGGTCAGGTCGGCGCGGGCGACCTGGCCGAGCGAACCTTCGGCACCCTGAGCGAGGGAGAGCGCAAGCGTGTGCAGATCGCCCGTGCCCTGATGACCGACCCGGAGCTCCTGCTGCTCGACGAACCGGCGGCCGGCCTCGACCTCGGCGGACGGGAGGATCTGGTCTCTCTGCTGTCCGTGCTGGCCATGGACGAGTCGTCGCCGGCCACCGTGCTGGTCTCGCACCACGTGGAGGAGATCCCTCCGGGCTTCACCCATGCGCTCCTGCTCCGCAGAGGCGGTGTCGTCGCGGCGGGGCCGCTCGAGGAGGTGATGACCGAACAGACCCTCTCCTCCACGTTCGGCCTGCCGCTGAGGCTGACTCACGAAGACGGTCGCTGGGCCGCGCGGCGTCGGGCCCGTCGCCATACACCCCTGACCTAAACTCGGACCATGGACTTCTTCGAGGACTGGCAGGCATGGCTCGCGCTGGCCATGGTGCTCGGCGGTGCCGAGCTGTTCAGCCTCGACCTCGTCCTGCTGATGATGGCCGTCGGCGCGCTGGTTGGTGTGGTCACCGCGCTGATCGGGATTGCCGTCCCGATCCAGATCATGGCCGCCGTGGCAGCGTCGGTGGCGATGCTCGCTCTGGTGCGACCGAGCATCGTCAAGCGGCTGCACTCCGGCCCCGACCTCACCCTCGGACATGCTGCGCTCGTCGGTAAACAGGGCCTGGTCATCGACGAGGTGTCGACGCAGGGAGGCCAGGTCAAGATCGCCGGTGAGCTGTGGACGGCCCGGCCCTACGACGAGACCGTGACGATCGAGGCCGGCGCCACGGTCGACGTCTTCGAGATCCGCGGCGCGACCGCGCTGGTCCACAAGGTGCCGACCCTCGACGCCTGATCCGGTCATCTGGCCGAACTCGGTCATTGTCTTCAACAGAGAGGATTTTCCATGGATGGTATAGGCATTCTGGTGCTGCTCGTCCTGCTAGTGCTCTTCGCCGTGGCCGTCCTGGCCAAGACGATCCGCATCGTCCCGCAGGCTCGGGCCGGCATCGTGGAGCGATTCGGCAAGTACAAGGGCACCTTGCCGGCGGGGCTGAACGTCGTGATCCCGTTCGTCGACAAGGTGCGCTACATGATCGACCTGCGCGAGCAGGTGGTCTCCTTCCCACCGCAGCCGGTCATCACCGAGGACAACCTCGTGGTGTCGATCGACACCGTGATCTACTTCCAGGTCACCAATCCGGTGTCGGCGACGTACGAGATCGCCAACTACATCCAGGCCGTCGAACAGCTGACGATGACCACCCTGCGCAACATCGTCGGTGGGATGGACCTCGAGGAGACGTTGACCAGTCGCGACCAGATCAACAGTCGGCTGCGTGGCGTGCTCGACGAGGCCACCGGCAAGTGGGGTATCCGGGTCAATCGGGTGGAGCTGAAGGGGATCGACCCACCGCCCTCGATCAAGGACTCGATGGAGAAGCAGATGCGCGCAGACCGCGACAAGCGGGCGGTGATCTTGACCGCTGAGGGGCAACGGCAGTCCGCGATCCTGACCGCCGAGGGTTCCAAGCAGTCCGCGATCCTCAACGCCGAGGGTGACCGCCAGTCACAGATCCTCCGTGCCCAGGCCGACCGCGAGTCACAGATCCTGCGGGCGCAGGGCGAGGGCCAGGCGATCCAGACCGTGTTCCAGGCGATCCACGACGGTCGCCCGGACCAGTCGCTGCTGGCCTACCAGTACCTTCAGATGATGCCGAAGATCGCGGAAGGTGACGCCAACAAGCTGTGGATCGTGCCCAGCGAGATCGGCCGTGCGCTCGAGGGGCTGGGCTCCACCATGAGCAGCCTCCAGGGCATCCCGGACGACGTGGACGGGCCGCGCACACGGGTCGACATGGGTTCCCCAGTCGACGATGTCGCCGCGATCGAGGGCAGCGCCGAGAAGGCGCTGAGAGAAACCCACGACGAGGTCGCCGCGGCGATCGCCGCCGCCGAGGAGTCGGTGACGACCCGGTCCGGGGCAGGTGCGGTTGACCCGGTCGGTACGACGGACAGCTCGGTCGCCCCGGGGGAGGTGCCGCCGGAGGTCCCGTCGGGGGTCGCCCCGGTTCGCACAGCTGAGGAGCCCCCTGGTCAGTGACCGGACTGGAGATGGCTGCGGTCTTCCTGGCGGGGATCGCGGCCGGAACCATCAACACAGTGGTCGGGTCGGGAACGTTGATCACCTTCCCCACCCTTCTCGCGTTCGGCGTACCTCCGGTCACCGCCAACGTGTCCAACAACATCGGCCTGGTGCCGGGTTCGGTCTCGGGCGCCGTCGGCTACCGGCGTGAGCTGGCCGGGCAGCGCGGCCGTCTGCTCCGGCTCGGGCTCGCCTCCGTCCTGGGGGGCGCCACGGGGGCCGTCCTGCTGCTCGGGCTGCCCGAAGAGGCCTTCAGCGCAATTGTTCCCGCCCTGATCGGTCTCGGCTGTGTCCTTGTCCTGTTCCAACCCGCGATCAGCCGGCGTCTGAGTGCAAGAGCTGGTCGCAAGGGCCGGGTTGCCGAGCACAGCCCACTCTGGGTGTGGATCCTCGTCCTGCTGACCGGGGTGTACGGCGGTTACTTCGGCGCCGCTCAGGGGGTGCTGCTGCTGGCTGTCCTGGGCAGCGGCATCCAGGACTCCCTGCAGAGGCTCAACGGGACCAAGAACGTTCTCGCCGGGCTGGTCAACGGGGTCGCCGCGCTGGTCTTCATCACCGCCGCCGACATCGACTGGATGGTTGTCGCGCTGATCGCCGGCGGCTCGGTGATCGGCGGTCAGCTAGGCGCCTCGGTCGGTCGGCGCCTGCCCCCACTGGCGCTGCGGCTGTTCGTGGTGCTCGTCGGGGTGGCCGCGCTGCTCAGCTTTCTCGTCTCGTCCTGAGGCGGCGCACTCAGCCTGCAGAGCTTCCGCGTCGTCCACCTGTGATCGCGATGCCGCCTGCGGCGGCCAGTGCGGCGACGCCCTCGGCCACGGCACTGACAGTCTTCTCCAAGAACCAGACCGGCTCGTACATCCACGGGAACGGTCCGAGCGAGGGCAGCTCGACGTACCGGGTGAGTATGACCGCAAGCAACGCGACCAGTGCGACCAGGAAGGCCAGGACGTAGGACGCGCGGCTACCGCGGAGCAGAACGTAGATGCCCGCGACGATCGCGCCGACTGCTTCGAGCCGAAACAGGTTGCCTCCGCCGACGCCATCCGGGTACGCGACCTGGTAGCCGGCGGCGAGGCGCAGGTGCACGATCGCGTCCACCGCCAGACCGGCGACTGTCAGGAGCCGGAGGGCCCAGCTCAGTGCCGACGAGTAGTCCCGGCCCGCCTGGGCGGGGAGGCTCACTCGACCACCAGGGTGCTCTTCATGTACGGGTGCGGGGTGCAGATGAATGCGAACTCGCCTGCTTCCTCCGGTGCCGTGAACTCTTCTGTGGCGCCGCCGTCGATGCTCACGTCGAAGCCTCCGTCGCCGGTAGCGGTCACGGTGTGCAGCACCTGGTCCTCGTTGGTGACCTCGACGGCCTGTCCCGGCGCGATCGAGGCGGCCGTGTCGAACTCGAAGTCGGAGATCGTGATGACCGCCGGCTTCTGATCCGCCGGCTCGGAAGACTTCGACTCGGCCTCGGACGGCTTGGTCTTCGAGGGCGAAGGCTTGGGAGACTTCGAGGCTTTGGTCGAGGCAGACGGTGAGTTCGTCGTGTCGTCGGAGTCGGTGTCCTGTGTCGAGCTGCAACCGCTCAGCCCGACGACCAGTGTGAGTGAGGCGAGGGACATCAGCGCGGACTTCTTCGTCATGGGGACCTCAACGGATCTGTGGTGTGCAGAGAATCATCTGACGGTACTAGGTTCGTAGCCCCCGGCCACCGGGTTTGGCCCGGAGCGAGCTGGTGGGCCCACTCCCGGATCTGGTCGACGTCGAGCACGATGTCGTGTCCGCAACCCTGTCGTCCCAGGCCTCCGGGTAGGCACTTCTGCCCGAGGTCAGCACGAGGACCGGTGCGTGGACGTCGATCCCGCGGTGCACCTGCACATGTCCTCGACGCACTGCCCGAAGCCATCCCGCGTACACCGGCCAGCTCTCCAGCGGCTTCCAGGCGAGGTTGAAGTCCCACTCGCCCCGGTAGTCACGGTGCAGGCTCTGTGCGTAGAGCCCGGAGACGGTGCGCGGGACCCTCAGGTACGGCCGACGGGCCCCCGCGGTCGATGACCGAGGTGCCGACGGTGCGCAGCAGGAGACTGCCACGCAGGTCGAGCCATGGGGAGTTGAGCACCATCCCCGCGAGAGTGGGCCTGCGCGCGTGCGCCCACAACGGGGCGACCAGGCCTCCGGTCGAGTGAGCGGTGAGCACCACGTGAGGGTGGCCGTCCCGGTCACGGACCAGGCGCATCGCCTCGTCGATTTCCTCGAAGTAGGAAGCGAGGTCGGTGACGAAGTTGGGCGTCTGGTGTGGCCGGATCGAGCGGCCGCACTTGCGCAGGTCCAGCGCGTAGAAGTCGTAGCCCCGATCCACCCAGAAGTCGGCTGCGAGGGTCTGGAAGAAGTAGTCGGCGAAACCGTGCAGATGAAGTACGGCGCACCCAGTCTGCTGCTCGGCGCGACGGGAGGCCAGCGTGGCGACCACTGCCCCCTCGTCATCGGGAACGAGGTCGAGGGTCTCGGCGTAGTAGGGCTCTCCGAGAACATCCGGGTCGCCGGCGCTCTTCTTTCCTTGCACGGCCATAGGGTAGGCACAGAGTGACGTTCGCCGACCAGGAGGTTCTTGGCCAGATCACCGTGCTTGCTCTGCCTGCGGCGGGCGCTGGTCATCGACCCACCGGCGTCGGCAGCACCGAAGCCATCCGCGAGGCCCTGATCGCAGAGCAGGTTGGCATGGCTGGCCCCGGTCGTGTTTCTCGATGTGAACCGTACGAGCCACATTTGACCGTTCGGCACGACGCCGACTATCCCCGGGTTGTCACGCCCGAGAATCTCCCCGAGCGCGAGGCGGGCAGCCGTCGGCAGGATGCTCGCTTCCACCGATCGGAGCTGTCAGTGCTGGTACGTACCGTGCAGGACCGCGCGACCCAGCGTCTTGAAGGCGAGGTTGAAGGAGACCACGGCAGGGGTGGCGCTCGCGTCGATTCCGAGGGTCTCCTCGCCGACCGCGTGCACGACGAAGAAGTAGCGGTGGGACTGATCCCCCGGAGGGGGAGCGGCCCCACTGAAGTCGTTGCTGCCGGTGTCGTTGCGGACGTGGAAGGCGTTGCCGGGAAGGTCGGCGTCGCTCGCGCCGGCTCCCTGTGCCAGCTCGGTCACCTCGGTGGGGATGTCGACCGCGACCCAGTGCCAGAAACCGGACGGGGTGGGTGCGTCGGGGTCGAAACAAGTGACCACGTAGCTCTTCGTGCCCTCGGGAGCACCGGACCAGCTCAGCTGCGGAGAGGTGTTGCCCTGGTCCGCGACGTGGGCGTCCGCCAACGGGGACCCGTCCTCCACGTCGGTGCTCGTCACGGTGAACGACGGAACCGAGGGAAGCATGTCGTAGGGGTTCGGGCTGACTGGGCGGTCGAGACTCATCCATCCTCCTGAGGTAGCGGCGACCAGTCCGTCTGGCGCTCCGCGGTCACTTCGAGCACCGACCCTAGTCCGCGGGCCGGTCGGCTTCCACTGCGGGAGGACGCGCAACGGACAATGGGGGAGTGACCCGTAGCAACGACGACTTCCCTCCCTACCCCTCGGGCCTGCGGCTCGCAGGGCGGGAAGTGCTCGTCGTGGGTGGCGGGCACGTGGCCCAGCGCCGGGTGCCCGGGCTGCTTGCCGTAGGTGCACGGGTCGTCCTCGTCTCCCCGGTGATCACGCCGGCGATCGAGGGGCTGGTCAACTCCGGTGAGGTGACCTGGCACGAACGAGGCTTCGAGCCCGCCGACCTCGACGAGGTGTGGTACGTCGTCGCCGCCACCGATGACCCGGCCGCCAACGAGCTGGTCAGCCGCGAGGCCGAGGCTCGTCGGACCTTCTGCGTCCGCAGTGACGACGCCCCCAAGGCGACGGCTTGGACCCCAGCCGTCGGAAAGCATGCCGGGGTGACCGTGGCTGTGCTCGGAAACCGTGAGCCGCAGCGAACCTCCGCGGTGCGCGACGAGATCATCGCCGGCCTCCGTGACGGGGTGATCTCTGCGACGCATCACCGGGACAAGACGCCGGGGGTGATCCTGGTCGGTGGCGGACCCGGTGACCCCGAGCTGGTCACGATCGCCGCCCGCCGGGCACTGAGCGAGGCCGACGTCGTGGTGGCGGATCGGCTGGCGCCGCGAGAGCTGCTCAGTGAGCTGTCCGCGGACGTGGAGCTGATCGACGTGGCCAAGCTGCCGCGCGGCCGCTCCGCCGTTCAGGAGGAGATCAACCGGGTCATCGTGGAGCGTGCCAAAGCCGGCAAGCGCGTCGTGCGCTTCAAGGGTGGCGACTCCTTCGTGTTCGGGCGTGGGTTCGAGGAGGTCCTCGCCTGCGCCGAGGCGGGGGTCGCCTACAGCGTGGTGCCCGGGTTGACGAGCGCCATCACCGTTCCCGGGGCCGCCGGCATCCCCGTCACGCACCGCGGCGTGGCGCACGACTTCACGGTGATCTCGGGTCATCTTCCGCCCGACCATGAGTCGTCTCTGGTCGAGTGGGACGCGGTCGCACGGCTTCGGGGGACCGTCGTACTCCTGATGGCGGTGGAGAACCTCTCCGCCATCGCGGCGCGTCTCCTTGACGGCGGACGGAAAGCAGAGACCCCTGTCGCGGTGATCGCGGAGGGCACGATGCCGGGGGAGCGGCGGCTGTTCTCCACCCTCGGGGAGATTGCGGACGACGTGGAACGTGACCCGGTGCGCCCGCCGGCGATCGTGGTGGTCGGGGACGTTGTGGCCGTGTCGAACCCGGAGCGGTATCCCAATCGGTCCTCGGGGCCTCCGTGGCACAGCTGATCGAGGTCAAGGACCCTGCGGACCCGCGTCTCGCCGACTACCGCGATCTGCGTGACGTCGAGCTGCGCAAGCATCTCGAGGCCGAGCACGGCCTGTTCCTGGCCGAGGGCGAGAAGGTGGTCCGCCGGGCCGTCTCGGGCGGCTTCACGCCACGGTCGTTCCTGATGGCGCCACGGTGGCTCGACGGCCTGGGCGACGTGCTGGGTCCCAGCGGGGCTCCTTGCTACGTCGTCAGCGAGAGGCTCGCGGAGCAGGTCACCGGTTTCCACGTCCATCGCGGTGCCCTGGCCTCGCTGAAGAGACGGCCGCTGCGCCCGGTCGCCGAGGTGGTGCGGGATGCCCGTACCGTCGTGGTCCTCGAGGACGTGGCCGACCACACGAATGTCGGAGCCATCTTTCGCTCGGCTGCGGCTCTCGGCGTCGACGCGGTCGTCCTTTCCCCGCGCTGCGCCGACCCGCTGTACCGGCGGTCGGTCAAGGTGGCGATGGGTGCGGTGTTCAACCTTCCCTACGCACGCATGCCGAGCTGGTACGACGGTGTGGCGAACCTGTCTGCGGCCGGCTTCACCACCGTCGCACTTACCCTCGCCGACGATGCGGTCGACGTCGAGCAGGCCGTGGCAGGACTGGACAGGGTCGCCCTGGTGCTGGGCTCGGAGGGACACGGGCTGTCCGAGCGCTGGATGCGCTCTGCCGATGTGCGCGCGGTGATCCCGATGGTGACCGGGATCGACTCGCTCAACGTGGCGGCCGCCAGTGCAGTGGCCTGCTACGTGGTCGCCCGGCGGTGAGCGGAGCGTCATGAACCTCCCCGCCGATGACTTCACGAAGAGCCCGTGGAGCTACCCGGGGACACCCGCGGCGCACGGGGGGCTGATGACCGACGACGGCTTCCAGCCACTGACACCGGGGGACGGCGGGGCCGGCGACGCCTTGCTGGAGGGCCGGTCACTCGAGGACGTTCTGCGCGCAGCCGGTGTTGCGGGCGTCGACGAGCGGCACCTCGTCGTGGCAGTCGGCTCGAACGCGTCCCCGGCAGTCATGCGGCGAAAGCTGACGTCGGCCGAAGTGAGCACCGTTCTCCCGTTCGTCGAGGTCACGGCGCACGGCCTTGCCGTCGGCCACAGCGCCCACGTGAGCCCGCCCGGGTACTTCCCCACGGCGCCGTACCTGAGCCGGGCCACGGCCACTCGCACCGTCGCCTCCCTGCTCGACGCCGAGCAGCTGGCCTGCGTGGACCGCACGGAGCCGAATTACTCGCGGCGGGCATTGGGCCCCCTGGCCTGCCGGCTCGAGGCCGGCGGCGTCGTACACCCGTCCACGTTCCAGCTCTTCGTCTCGCGATGGGGTGTGCTATGTCCTCCCGGCAAGGCACCCTGGCCCGTCCAACCGCAGGAGCAGCTCTTCTCGCGACTCGCTCGAGAGTGTGCGGGCTTCGCCGAGATCGTTGAACGGTTTCCGGGCACCCGGGCCTCGATGGCTGCGCTCGCAGCCGATGCCAGACTGCGCACAAGGGTCCGGAAGGCGCTTCAGGTCGAGGGATGGGCCTCGCCGTGCGAGCTGGAGACGGGCCAGTCGGCGGGATAGTCCTCGGCAAGTTCGTCCGCCTGCTGGAACAGCTTCTTGCGCGTCCGCCTGTCCAGTCGGTCGCCGAAGACCGTCCCCTTGCAGTGGTCGGTCTCGTGCTGCAGACAACGGGCCAGCAGGCCGGTTCCCGAGTGGGTGACCTCGGCACCGGAGAGGTCATGCCCGTCCACGCGCGCGAAGTCGGGTCGGGCGCAGCCCACGAAGGCGCCCGGCAGCGACAGGCAGCCCTCCTCGTCGTCGTCCAGCGTGCGCTCCCGTCCCACCGGGAGCAGCAGCCGCGGGTTGCACACCACGCCCTGGTGCCGCTTTCCCGCCTGGTCGGGGCAGTCGAAGACGAACACCGCCCGATCCACGCCGATCTGGCAGGCCGCGAGACCGACCCCGTCGGCGGCGTACATCGTGGCCACCATGTCGGCCGCGAGCGCGCGCAGCTCCTCGTCGTACCCGGTCACCGGCTGCTGCACCCGGTGCATCACTGCCTCACCCCATCGGGTGATGGACCGCACAGCACCGCCCTCGGGCAGTACGCCGGAGCCTGGCGATGGGGTCGTGGCCGGCGCAGACATGACCGCAATGCTAATCGAGCACCCTGACGCCAGCGTGCGGCCCGCGAATCCCTGAGCGGCGCCTGGCTCGGTGATCGAGCAGTTGGGGTCGTGGCTTGTCCAGACCATGGCCGGGTAGGTAGGGGTCATGAAGATCTATGCCGACTCCGAGAGCCGCCGTCTCCTGCAACAGATCGGAGACGTCGCGGTGCTGGGATGGATCTACGTGTGGGTACAGCTTGCGTTCGTCGTCCGGAATGCCACCTTGACCCTCGCCGAACCGGGTGAGCAGATCTCGGAGGCGGGCGGGGGCCTGGCCGAGCAGCTCCGGAAGGCGGGTACGACGGTCGGCGACGTGCCGTTGATCGGCGACGAGGTGCGGACGCCGTTCGACGGAGCAGGAGATGCAGCGGACAGGATCGCGAGCGCCGGTGACGCGCAGGTCGCGGCCGTGGATGATCTCGCCTTCTGGCTCGGCCTGGCGGTCGGTGCCATCCCGGTCCTGATCGCCCTCCTTGCCTATCTGCCGCGACGGTGGGCGTTCATCCGGCAGGCCACCGCGGGTCGACAGTTCCTCGATGCTTCGGAGGACCTCGACCTGTTCGCACTGCGCGCCATGGCCCGTCAGCCGATGCACCGGCTGGCGAAGGTCAGTCACGACCCTGCTGGGGCTTGGCGTCGCGGTGACGAGCCGGTGATTCACGCACTGGCGAAGCTTGAGCTCGCGGACTCCGGTCTCAGCCTGCCGCACCGGTAGCCAGCTGGCTGGCCATGCTACGCTGTGCCACGCTGTGGATGTATCGGTCAGAGAACTTCGTAACCACACGGCCCGGGTGATCGCGGCCGTGGAGAGTGGCGAGCCGGTGGTGCTCACCGTTCATGGTCGCCCGGTCGCTGACATCACGCCACATCAGGTCAGAAGCGAGCGCAGACCCAGCGAACGCTTGCTCGTGGATCTTGCCGAGATCAGCAGCCTGGCGGAGCGGCTCGCCATCCAGTCGCCTACTGATGACTTCGACGTCGCGCTGACCACCGACGACATGCTCAGATGAGCGGCTACCTCGTCGACACCAGCGTCTTCATCGCCGCCGAGCAGCGTCGCCCAATAGGCGCTCCTCCGGTAGGCGAAGCGCGGATCTCGGTCGCCACCTTGACCGAGCTCGGGGTCGGGGTGCGCCGTGCCCAGAAGGCGGCGCTACGTGAGCTGCGCGAGGCCACATGCGTCCGGGCACGGTCGTTCATCGCACTCCCGTACGACGAGCATGTCGCCGACCGGCTCGCGGACCTCCTCGCCACCGCCCGTGCACGCCGACGACGCGCGGGCGCCATGGACGCCATCATCGCGGCCACCGCCCTGACCCATGACCTCACCGTGTGGACACAAGACACCGACTTCGAAGTGCTCGCTGACCTGGCGCCAGAGCTCCGCGTCAAGCAAGGCTGAGCACGGTCATAGACGACTTCCTCGGGGTGTCGCCCTCAGGCGGTTTCGGGGCACCAGGTCTGGCTAGCCTAGTGTTGGACGCATGAGTTCTATCCCGAATCTGGTCCTCAACAACGGCGTCGAGATCCCACAGCTTGGCTTCGGTGTGTTCCAGGTGCCGCCCGAGGAGACCAAGCAGGCGGTGCTGACCGCCTTCGAAGCCGGCTACCGTCACATCGACACGGCCGCCCTCTACCGCAACGAGACCGAGGTCGGCGAGGCGGTCCGCGACTCCGGGCTGGAACGAGACGCGATCTTCGTCACCACTAAGCTCGCCAACCCCGATCAAGGCCACGACAGCACCGTGCGTGCCTTCGACGCAAGCATGGAGCGGCTCGGTCTCGACGTGCTCGACCTCTACCTCATTCACTGGCCGCTCCCGTCGAAGGACCTCTACGTGGACACCTGGGCGGCCATGGAGAAGCTCTACCGCGACGGCCGGATCCGGGCGATCGGCGTCTCCAATTTCCAGCCGGACCACCTGCGCCGACTGTGCGACAGGTCCGAGGTGGTTCCGGTCATCAACCAGGTCGAGCTGCATCCCTATCTTCAGCAGGCGGACGTCCGACGTACCGACGAGGAGCTCGGCATCCTGACCGAGGCGTGGAGCCCGATCGCCCAGGCTGGTGACCTGCTGCAGGACGACGTGGTCATCGGACTCGCCGACAAGCACGGGCGTACGTCGGCCCAGATCGTGCTGCGCTGGCACATCCAGCTCGGGAACGTCGCGATTCCCAAGTCGGTCACGCCGTCGCGGATAGAGGAGAACGCCGACATCTTCGGCTTCGAGCTCGACGGTGACGACATGGCGGCCATCGAAAAAATGGACCGGGGCGGGCGGACCGGACCGGACCCGGACCGGTTTCACGGCCACTGATCCGAGACGTCGCCGAGACAACGGTGATCGTGCATCCGGCGTTCACCGGGGCATCGTCCTTCTCCCACCTCGCACCCGGCATCGTGAATGCGATGGGGCTGTAGCGAGCGCCTCGACCCACTTGGTCGGATCTGCGTAGCATGACCCAATGGCGAAGACAGGCGCACGTAGCAAGACGATCATCGGCGTTCTCGAGGACGCCTTCGACCACCTGATGCAGGCCGACCCGCAGGCCTTCCGGGTGAAGTTCCGCAAGATGGCCGCCGATCCCTCCGCGTTCTACCGGGGAAGCGCCTGCCTGTTCTACTCAGACGTCACGCAGCTGGACGACCCGTGGTCCGACGAGCGCACCGGCGGGATCTGGATCCACGGTGACCTGCATGTGGAGAACTTCGGCACCTACATGAACTCCGGCGGCCGGCTGGTCTTCGACATCAACGACTTCGACGAGGCCTACATCGGCCACTTCTCCTGGGACCTGCGCCGGTTCGTCGCGAGCCTGGCGCTGATGGGCTGGCAGAAGGCGCTGCCGGAGGGTGAGGTGCGCGCCCTGATCGCGAGGTACGTGCGCGCCTACTTGAGTCAGGTGACCCACTACCTCAAGTCAGACACCGAGGACGACGACTTCGCCCTGCACCTGGACAACACCACCGGCCCCGTGCTCGACGTCCTGACCAAGGCGCGCGGCTTCACCCGGCCCGAGATGCTCGACGAGATGACCCTCATCCAGGAGAACGTGCGGATGTTCCGCAGGGGGTCGAGCGTGCGTCAGCTGGGCAAGGCCGAGCGCAACAAGGTGCTGAAGGCGTTCGAGAGGTATCTCGACACGATCCCCGAGAACAAGAAGGTTGACCGTGACCTTTTCTACGACGTGCGTGACGTGGTCGGCAAGTCGGGCTTCGGCATCGGCAGCGCCGGACTTCCGGCGTTCAACGTCCTGGTCGAGGGCTACACCCAGGCCCTGGACAACGACGTGGTGCTCTCCATGAAGCAGGCCAACATCCCGGCGGTGAGCAGGTTCATTGACAACGCTCAGATGTGCCAGTACTTCGAGAACGAAGGGCACCGCACGGTGGTCAGCCAGCGGGCGCTGCAGGTCCACACCGACCCGCTGCTCGGCTACACCGACCTCGACGGCGTGGGGTACGTCGTGTCCGAGGTCTCGCCTTACGAGGCCGACCTGAACTGGTCGAACATCAACGAGCCGGCAGACATGGCCAAGGCCGTCGAGATGCTGGGACGCGCGACCGCCAAGGTGCACTGTGCCTCGGACGAGGACAGCGAGCAGGACCTGGTGCACTTCCAGGTCGAGGAGGCCATCTCTGAGGCGCTGGAGGGCAAGCGTCGCGAGTTCACCGATGATCTGGTCGAGTTCGGGATGAGCTATGCGTTGGTGACCCGCGAGGACCACGGGCTCTTCGTCGACGCGTTCCGCGAAGGCCGCATCGGGGGCGTGGAGGCGACCTGACCCAACGGAGCGTCACCTGATCTGGCGGGCACCTCCGGCAGGCCGGGCCAGCAGGAAGCCCGGCGCATCCCAGCCGTGGCTGGCGAAACCCGCGGTCACGGCGTCGCTGACCCGGTCCACCATGTCTTGGGGGACCAGGACGATCGCCGACCCGCCGAAGCCGCCACCGGTCATCCGGGCACCCAGGGCACCGGCCTCGCCGGCGGTGGAAACGACCATGTCGAGCTCCGGGCAGGAGACCTCGAAGTCGTTCCGCAGGGATGCGTGCGAGGCGAGGAACGTTTGACCAAGTCCCGCGAAGTCAGTACCTCGGAGCTGGTCGACGGCATCTTCGACCCGGGCAATCTCGGAGAAGACGTGCCGTGCCCGTGAGTGGATCCGTCCCTCGGCGTCCCCGAGCTCCTCGAGCCGCTCCAGAGCGGCCGAGGCATCGTCCACCTCGCGCAGGGAGTCGACCGCGAGGAGTCGGGCAGCCTCCTCGCAGTCGCTGCGGCGGGACTGGTAGCCGCCGTCGTTGAGCGAGTGGCTGGCCCGGGTATCGACGACCAGCAGCTCGAGGTCGTGCGCCGAGGGGTCCCACGGGATCTGGTCGGTCGACCAGTCACGGCAGTCGAGCAGCAGCGCGTGCTCAGCTTCGGCAAGTAGTGCGATCGTCTGGTCCATGCCGCCGGTGGGCGCACCCGCAACCTCCGTCTCCGCGCGCATGCACGCGGAGACCAGGCGTCGACGTACCTCCGCGTCCGGCTCGACGCCGGCAACGGCGCACAGACCGATGGCGACCGAGCACTCGAGCGCGGCGGAGCTCGACAGGCCTGAGCCCACGGGAACTCGGCTGTCCACGACGATGTCGAGTCCGGGAAGCTCAAACCCGTCCTGCTGGAGGGCCCACGCGACTCCCGCGGGGTAGGCCGCCCAACCGTCGACATTCCCAGGCCCGAGGGCGTCGATGCGGCCCTGCCACGGCTCGTCCTGCTGGAGGCTGGTGATCCGCACCTTGTCGTCGTCACGAGGGGCCAATGCGGCGTACGTCGCATGCGGCAGCGCCATCGGCAGGCACTTCCCGTTGTTGTAGTCGACGTGCTCACCGATCAGGTTGACCCGCCCGGGAGCGACGAAACAGCCGATCGCGCTCCGGTCCACCGACGAGGAGAAGTGATCGAGCAATCTGTCGGCAATCGCCTCGGGATCCCCGGCAGCGATGTGATCGGCGCTCATGCACCACACCCTAGACCGCTGGCTGGGATCTGGTCTCCGATGCACAATCGGCCCGCTGCCCGACAGCCGACCTGGTCCGCCGAGCCGCTGGCCGCGGAAGCAGGGCAAAGACCCGGTAGACTCCTGGCCTCGTGCGCTTCCTCTCCGAGAACGAGCCGTCCTACGACCTCACCTACGACGACGTCTTCATGGTCCCGCGACGCTCCGACGTCGCCTCCCGCTACGACGTCGACCTGTCGACCACCGACGGGACGGGTACGTCGATCCCGCTGGTCGTCTCGAACATGACAGCGATCGCCGGACGCCGGATGGCCGAGACGGTGGCGCGACGGGGAGGGATCACGGTGATCCCACAGGACATCCCACTGCCCGTGGTCCAGGATGTGGTGTCGTGGGTGAAGTCACGGCATCCGGTCTTCGAGACCCCCATCACCCTCGACCCGTGGCAGACCGTCAGCGACGCGCTCGACCTGCTTCCCAAGCGGGCTCACCGGGCGGCCTTCGTCGTCGAGCACGGCAGGCCGGTCGGTGTGGTCACCGAGGAGGACTGCATGGGCGTCGACCGGTTCACCCAGGTGCACCACGTGATGAGCAGCAGGATGGTCACCCTGCCGGACACGGTCGACCCGCGTGGGGCGTTCGAGAAGCTCGACGACGCGCGTCGCAGGGTGGCTCCGGTGGTAGACCGGGACGGTCGGCTGTGTGGCCTGATGACCCGGACCGCGGCGCTGCGTTCGACGCTCTACAAGCCGGCCGTGGACGCCTCGAACCGGCTGCGCGTCGCGGCGGCGGTCGGCGTCAACGGTGATGTCGCGGCCAAGGCGGAAGCGTTGCTGAAGGCCGGCGTCGACACGCTCGTCGTGGACACCGCGCACGGGCACCAGGACCGGATGCTCGACGCGCTCGCAACGGTCCGAAAGCTCAACCCCTCGGTTCCGGTCGCCGCCGGGAACGTGGTCTCGGCCGAGGGGGTGCGCGAGCTCGTCGGGGCCGGAGCCGACATCGTGAAGGTCGGTGTCGGGCCCGGCGCCATGTGCACGACCCGGATGATGACCGGCGTGGGGCGCCCGCAGTTCTCGGCCGTGCTGGAGTGCGCGACGGCTGCCCGTCAGCTCGGCAAGCACGTCTGGGCTGACGGCGGAGTACGGCACCCGCGCGACGTCGCCCTGGCTCTGGCGGCAGGCGCCTCCGCTGTCATGGTCGGCTCGTGGTTCGCCGGGACCTACGAGTCGCCCGGCGACCTGCACCACGACGCGAACGGCAAGGCCTACAAGGAAAGCTTCGGAATGGCCTCGGCCCGCGCGGTAGCCAGTCGCACGAACGCCGAGTCCACGTTCGACCGTGCCCGCAAGGGACTTTACGAGGAGGGGATCTCCTCGAGCCGGATGTACCTGGACCCCCACCGTCCCGGTGTCGAGGACCTCATCGACCAGATCTTCGCCGGCGTGCGCTCGGCCTGCACCTATGCCGGCGCCCGGTCGCTCGAGGAGTTCGCTGAGCGCGCGGTGGTCGGCCTGCAGTCGGCTGCCGGTTTCCACGAGGGCCGACCACTTCCCGCCGGCTGGTGAGCGCAGCTGCCCTGCGTGTGCGAGGTCTCCGGACTCAGCGTGCGATGTCGGCGGGCCTGCTGGGCTGGTCGCCGTCGACAAGCGGGGGCGGCACGTCACATCTGCGTGACGGACAGCAGCGTGTGCGCCGTGCCCCGCCCTCCGGCGGAGGCTCCGCAGGTCAGGTGTACGGCGGGGGTGCGGCTCGTCTCGACACGGACCGACCAGGACCGGTCTCCGTCGGTGAAGACCGCCTCCGTCTCCGCGTCACGCCGTGAGCGAGCCGTCAAAGTCAAGGCATCTACGCGTGTGCAGCCGATCTCTACGCGCAGGAACGTCTCCGCAGCCTGGACCGGAAACGGGTAGCCGCAGCGTCCCCGCAGGTTTTCGAGGTCGAGATGCCCTTCGCGGTGCTGCTGAGCGAGGAGGGTCGCCGCATCCGGAGTGAGCCGGCCGTAGTAGAGCCCTTCGGGAAGCACGAGCAGATTGCCAGCGAACCGGTCACCTCCGATGTGGGAGACCTCCCAGGTGCTCTGCGGCAACGTATCGTGCAGCACGGCCGCCACCGGACGGCCCCGTTCGGCACAGCAGACGTCGTGCCGGCCATGGGTGCACACGAGGAAGAGGGGCTCCGGATGCGAGTCCAGTCCGGGAGAGCGGCCGGAGCCGAGAGCAGCCAGGTCGATCTCCAGCAGGCCGGCCGGGTTGTCCAAGCACGTCGTCTCCAGCCACGGCGTCGCCGGGTCGGCGTAGGCCGCGAAGACTCTGATGTCGCAGGGTGCCGACCGTCCGTGCCTGCGGATCAGCAGCAGACGGACACCATGCTCGTTGGCGCGTCGGGCCAGCTGGGTCTTCACGGGCTCGGGGAGCCGGTTGTCCCGCACGGCGTCCACGCCCCACGTGCCCGGTGCCTCGACGAGCAGGAAGGATAGGACGGTGGACGCGCTCCCGATGAGGGACTCCTCTCGTTCCTCGCTGCTGGACGAGCACCGGAAGGTCTCGCTCAACGTCCGACCCGCAACAGTCCCTCACGGACCAGTCGTCGGGCCAGCACCAGTCGGCTCTCCTCGTCGAGCCACGCGCACAGGTCGCGCGGTTGCAGCAACGTCCGCTCACCGACCAGACGCATCGGCTCCTCGAGCCGCGAGGGCATCCGGATCTCCCGGTCGCCGAGCAGCAGCCGTAGCCGGTCCTCTTCCACGACCAGCACGCAGGCCGCTGCGGGCCGACGCTCCAGGGCGGTGTCATCGGTGATCCGCGACAGCTCCAGCCGGTCCCGCAGACCGCCGCGCAGGACCGGGGTGCGACCGGTGAGGAACTGGTGACTCTGCTTCGCGACGGCCTGCTCGACGTCAGTCGCGGCGATCCGCTCGCCAAGCGACGACAGCCGGCCGGCGAGCTGCTCGGCGAAGCCGGTGGGGTTCTCGAGGTAGCCGGCGGGGATGCGCCCGTCGTACGCCTCGTCCTGGAGAGCGGCGGTGCTGAGTCGCTGGAGCACCTCACGCCAGGTGACCTGGTTGATGCCGACTGTGACGTGCAGGGACGCGGTCTCCTGGGCGCGGGCGGCGTGCGGGGTGCCGGTGGGGAGGTACATGCTCACACCGGGCTCGAGCAGGACGGCCCGTGCGCCCGACTCGTCGTACACCTCCCACTGTTTGGTCCCGTGGGTCTGGAAGACGAACACGTCGTGGCTGTCGCTGTGCACTGCGAACCCCTGAGATCCCGGTGGGGTGAGGTACGCGTTGGCCTGACACGGGTGGCCGAGGGCCAGCTCTAGATCACGGACCAGCCGGGTCAGCGGTGGCCAGTAGCGCTGCAGACCTTGGAGTACGACGGTGGCCCCGTCGTCGAACAGGTCGATCACCTTGCGCGCGTCGGCGAGTCCGGTCAGCGGCTGGCCTGCCAGGAAGGCGGAGCGGGTGAACTCCTTGGCCGCGATGACCTTGCCGCGCTTGGCGATCCGCAGGGCAGGTGCCCGCAGCGCCGTACTCGTCAGGAGATGGTCGACATCGTCGAGCGACAGCAACCCGCTGAGGATGGCCGGGTCGGTGTGGTGGACAAGGATGTGTGACGCCCAGACCTTGTCGACAAAGGTCTGGGCGTCACCACTGAGAAGGTCTAGCGCGGCCAACGTGGAAGTGCTCAGCCGTCCGTCGCGTCGCCGTCGGTCGTGTCGCTCGAGTCGCCGTCCGTCGCGTCGGCGTCGGTGCCGTCGGCGGCGTCCGCGTCGGTGCCATCCGCATCGGTTCCGGGTGCCGCCAGGGGAGCAGACTCGTCGCCGCCCACGGTCTCCATGTCTCCGTCACCTAGGGGTTCTTGTGGAGTGGTCGTCATTGCTCCTCCTTCGATGCCGGCGCGCGGTGCGCCGTGCCGTCTGTCACGTACCCGGAGCAGCAACAGGCAAACTCGACCGTGACGTCGGGCCTACTGTTGGACCATGTCTGAAGTCGTCGAACGCTCCGTCGATGCCAACGGCATCCGCTTCAACGTCGCCGAGGTCGGGACAGGCGAGCCGGTGGTGCTCCTGCACGGGTTCCCGGACAGCTGGCACATCTGGCGCCACCAGATGCCAGTGCTGGCGAAGGCCGGCTTCCGGGTGATCGCCCCTGATCTGCGAGGCTTCGGCCGGAGCGCGAGACCGGTTGGCGTGGCCCGCTACACGATGCGCACTCTGGTGGCGGACGTGGTATCGCTGCTCGACACGCACAGCGCGGAGAGGGTCTCTCTCGTCGGCCACGACTGGGGTGCGGGGCTCGCGTGGGCCGTGGCCGCCTTCGTGCCGGACCGGGTGTCGCGGCTGGCGGTGGTGTCGGTCGGTCATCCCAAGGCCCGGATCGATGCGGGTCTGGAGCAGCGACAGCTGTCGTGGTACATGCTCTGGTTCCTGTTTCCCGGAGTCGCAGAGGAGATCCTGCCGCGCGACGACTGGGACTTCTTCCGTCGGTGGGCGTGGCCGTCCGGATCCTCCGAGGGAGATCTGCAACGCCAGATCGCCGATCTGTCACGGCCGGGCGCACTGACGGCCGGGTTGAGCTGGTACCGCGCAAACATCGACCCCGGCCGCTACGTGACCCACGACCCTAACGAGGCGCCGTTCCCCGATGTGACCTGCCCCACGATGGGTGTCTGGTCCAGCGACGACTTCGCCCTGGCAGAGAGGCAGATGAAGGCCTCTGGACGGTACGTCGACGGGCCGTGGCGATACGAGCGGATCGAGGGCGTCGACCACTGGGTTCCCGTGAACGCCGCGGTGCGACTCAACGAGCTCCTGCTCTCGTTTCTTCGAACCTGACGGCGCTGCCTCACCCAGCTGACACGGTGGCCGCTGGTAGCCCTTGTTGAGCGGCCGCGCATCTCGATCTGGGCATAGTGCCTACGGTGTGGGATCTGCGTATGTCCCGCCGAAGATGTCTGTGTTACCGAAGGAGTCCGCGCCGCCCTGGGGACAGTCCTGGTTCGGTCCGGGTCGCACCCCTGAGGAGTGCGCGTTCGGCACCTCACCAGCCGCAGCGCGGTCAGCCGGTCTGTCGCCGACGACCGGTGCTGCTTCACCGTTGAGCACGTCTTCGACAAATGCCTGACGGTAGGTGTTGACCGCACCACAGACCGCCGCGTTCCGGACGTCGTTCCATACCGCCGATCCGGCATCCCGGGTCGCCACGGCGTAGTTGTAGTCGCCAAGGAACTCCGAGGTCAACCCGTTGCTGCTCGAGCCACGGGCGTCACCGACGGCACCTCGGTGCAGCGAGCTCCAGCTGCCGTTGGGCTGGACATAGTTCACGACCCCGAGCATCCGTCTTGGTGCCGTGGTGTTGTCCCGCCATGGATCCAGGTAGGCGTTGTAGACCACGTACACGTCAACGCCGTCTGGCGCGATGGCGACAGCCGGCTGGTTCGCTCGGTCAGCGGATGCCGAGACAACATCCGGGTCGGTGTAGGCACGTCCGCCGTTCATCGACCGGATCAGGTAGGCCTTCTCCTTGTTGGTCCCCGCGCGGTCGTCCGACCACGTGACTACCACTTCGTCTGTGGCATCGGCCCCGCTAGGAGCACCGTTGGCGATGTCCATGCTCGGAAAGGTGTTGGTGCGCGCCCCGGCAATGCCGTCGATGGTGAAGCGCCCCTGCGCCGGGTCGAGCTGACCAATGCCGGCAACCTTCTGGATGGGCCGAGGACGCTCGAACCTACGACCGCCGTTGAAGGACCGGGTCTGGTAGAAGACGTCAGAGTTCAGGCGCTTGCTGAACCCGATGAACATGACGTAGACGACGCCCTGGGAGTCCGTCCGGATCGTGCAGCCCTGCCTACCTCCGGTCTGTGCGTTGTTGGTGGCCTCAGTGAGCTGACGGGTGCTCCAGCTGTCACCACCATCGGTCGAACGAGCGAAGAGAACGGGCTCGGAGCCCGCTGCTCCGCGGAACCCGACGTTGCAGACATAGGCGTTGCCGAAGTACGGACTGGATGCGGCGTTATCAGCCCAGATCTGCTCCTTGTCGCTGAAGAGCGCCGAGTTCTGCCGAGTCACGATGACTGGCTCCATCCATGCGCTGTCCGCACCGGCAGCGGCGCCCCTGACGTGGTCGGTGCGTGACACCGCGATGGCACCCGCGCCTCTGAAGCCTTGTCGTCCGGGGAAGTTCGTGGCGATGTTGGCGTAGTAGAGCCTCTGGCCGTTGGCCCAGGAGAAGTTGCCTTGAGCGTCCGGAACCGGTCCGAACGCCAGCTCAGGATCACCGTTGGACACCAGGTTGTTCTCGTAGTAGTGCGGCAGCGTGCCGATGGGGCCCACCGTGGGCTCGCAAAGCTCGCTGTCCGGTGTGTCCGTCCGGCAGTTGGCGTTTCGGGCCGTGTAGCCGGTGTACGTCGGCTGGACCCACGTGCCGCCGCCGTCGAGCGAGAACTGCACGCCGGAGACCCCGACACCCGGGGTGAACGGGCAGGTGGTGTCAAGGCCGGAGTAGCACCGCTCCATATCGATGTTGTCGTTCGCACCTGCTGCGAGAATGGAGGGTTGAACGGGGTTCACCGCAAGCCCGGGCTCGTTCTGCTTGTTGTGCGAGAAGTAACCGTCGTCGCTACCGACCGTCACCTCAGCGTCAATCGTGGGTGCGGCCATCGCCAGACTCTGGGTGCCGAGGCATGCGGCCGCAACCGCAGCCACCAGGAACATTCTCCGACGAGAGTTCACGTTGTTGACTCCTCTAACAAGCTGGGCCATCGACGGCGGCCCACGGTTCGCGGCGAAACTTCTCCGCTGGACTGATGCAAGCACTCTTCTTCCATCGAGTCGGAAAAGGCAAGGCCTCCTGAAGAATCATACGGACAATCTGAGTCATGTCTTGGGACGAGATGGGTCAACTAACGACAAAGCGGTTGCACGTGTTGACCGCCTTATGTGAAGCGTCGAAACAGTCTGCGGCATGCGGAACAATGCGGTGGTGACCTCGCAAGGAAGGCGGCCGCCTGGTCTGAAGGAGGTCTTTGCCAACCCCGGCTACCGGCGGCTGTGGTCAGCGCGCACGGTGTCGCAGTGGGGTGACACGTTCGGCTTCGTCGCTCTCGCGTTGCTGATCTATGACCTGACCGGGTCGGGGTTGGGCGTGAGCGGTGTCGTGGTCGCCGAGATCCTGCCGGTGCTGCTGCTGGCTCCGCTGGCGGGTCCTCTGGTGGACCGGTGGCCCAAGGTGCGGGTGATGGTTGCCTCCGACCTGTTCCGGCTGGCGCTCGCTGCCGCGCTCGCCCTCTGGCATGCATCACCGGTCGGCGTGTACGCGGCTGCGTTCGGCATGTCGTTCGGTGCGGTGTTCTTCGGTCCCTCCGCCGGTTCGGTTCTGCCCGCCCTGGTGCGCCGTGACGCTCTGGTAGCTGCGAACAGCGGCATCTGGACGGCAGCCGTGCTGTCCCAGATCGTGCTCGCTCCGTTGGCGGGGCTGCTGGTCACCGTGTTCGGGTACGGCCCGGCGTTCGGCATCAACGCGGCCTCCTACTTGGCGAGTGCGCTGGTTCTGCGAGGCCTTCGCGTTCCCGGGACACCGGAGAAGGTCCAGCGCCGACGACTGTGGGCCGAGGCGCGGCACGGGGTGGCCGTGCTGGTCCGGCATCGGCTGCTGCGGGCGCTCGCGGTCGGGCAGTTCCTGGCCGCCCTGTCGGCGGGCGCTACCAGTGCCTTGCTCGTGGTCCTTGCCGAGGAACACCTCGGTGTCACCGGCCGGGGTTATGGACTGCTGATCGGCGCGATCGGCATCGGCGCTGTCCTCGGGCCACTGGTGATGATGCGGCTGATCCGGGACCCCGCCCGCCCACTGTTCGTGTTCGGCCCGTTCGGGTTGCGTGGCGTCGTGGACCTGGTCCTTGCCGCAGTGGCCGTCGTACCCGTCGCTGCGGCGGCGCTTTCCGTCTACGGATTAGGAACCTCCACCGGGGCGGTCACCTTCAACTCGATGCTGCAAACCGAGACGCCCGCGCACCTCCGCGGACGGGTCTTGGCATCCATGGATGTGCTGTGGCAGGCGGGCAGACTCATCTCGCTCGGAGTCGGCGGTGTGCTCGCTGACCGATACGGCATCGAGGTCGTCTACTACCTCGGTGGCGCGCTGCTGCTCGCCGCTGCCGCCGCCGGCCTGTTGACGGCAAGACCGGGGCGGCCTGCCTTGCCTTCATTCCTACATTCCACAAGATGACGCCTACGTCGTGCGGCGCAGAGTGACGGAGGAACCTGGTGGGCGACTTCGAGGTGATCCCGTTGTCGGACGAGGGGCTCGGCAACTCTGTATACCTGGTGACGTTGGGGGAGGGCCCCGCCTTGGTGGATGCCAGCCGCGATCTAAGAGGGCTGCGGGCAGCGGTGGCCAGCCGCGGCGGCGCTGCTCGGTGCCGGAACCGCGATGGTCTATCCGACCTTGCTGGCCGCGGTCGGCGATGTCGCCCACCCGGCATGGCGGGCCAGATCGGTCGGGATCTACCGCCTGTGGCGCGACGGTGGTTTCGCAGTCGGCGCGCTGCTCGCCGGCATCGTGGCAGACGCCCTCGGAGTGCGCGCCACGGTATCGAGCGTCGCCGCGCTCACCGCGGTGTCCGGGCTGGTCGTCGCCGTGCGGATGTACGAAACTCGCCAGCGGTCCTCGAGCGCCGTCCACGAAGAGTCCATGATGGGTGACCTCGCGACCAAGAACGCGCTTTTCGCCGAGTTCGCAGCCGTCGGCAAAGTGCTCGGCAACCCCACCGACTCGAGCTCCTTGACCTACTCGTCCAGGGGTCTCGCAGCGTCGACGACCTTGCGACGGCCGCGCAGGTCGGGGTGAGTACCTGCTCGGCCCACCTCCAGACACTGCGCGAGGCCGGGTTGGTGAAGACCCGCCGCGAGGGCAAGCGCATCTACTACTCGCTCGTCGGTGACGACGTTGCCGGGTTGTGGGACCACCTGCGGCGGGTGTCCCAACGGCACCGGCCCCACACGGAGATCGCCCGCCGCGCCCATCTCGGACCCGAGGACACCGACGCCATCGACTCCGGACGAGCTGCTGCGCCGCCTCGGCGCAGGCGACGTCATCGTCCTCGATGTGCGGCCGGGCCCCGAGTACGCCGCAGGCCACATCCCAGGAGCGGTTCACGTGCCGCTCGACTACTTGTCCCAGCGACTTGCCGAGCTGCCACGCGACCGGGAGATCGTCGCATACTGCCGCGGTCAGTACTGCGTCCTCGCCCACGACGCCGTGCGGCTGCTGACGACCATGGGTTGTCTGCACGCAGGGCTGCCGACGGTCTGTTGGAGTGGCGCCTGGCGGGCTTGCCGATAGAGACCGGCGCTGCTTGAGTCCATCGGCTCCGGTGATGCGCGCGCCTCAGCCGATGAAGCCGATCCGGGCCGCGATCCCGGACAGGTCGGGGTACACCTCGACGGCGCCGGCCTCGGCGAGCTCCTGAGCCGGATGTGTGGTGCTGACGCCGTAGACCTCCTCGACACCGGCCGCGACGGCGGCCGCGATACCGGTGGGGGAGTCCTCGACGACGACGCACCCGGCGGCAGGCATGCCGAGCCAGGAGCACGTCAAGGCGAAGCCCTCCGGGTGGGGCTTGCCGCCGACGACGTCAGCGGAAATAACGACGACCGCCACGTGGTCACGGACGCCCAGCACGTCGGCCAGGGAGAGCTCCGCCCTGTCCAGCACGCATCTCTTCAATGCCATGCGCGGTCTGCATCACCGCGAGCCCGGCCCGGCCACGGCGTTGCTCGAGCACCCCGATGCGTTCGTCGAGCTGATCGCTGACGGTGTTCACCTGCACCCGGCCGTGCTGCGGCTCGCAGCGACGCGGAAGTCCCACTTGGCGGTCCTGGTCACCGATGCGATGGCGGCAGCCTCCGCCGGGGATGGTGACTATGCGCTGGGCCCGATGGCCGTCTCGGTCCGAGATGGCGTCACCCGTCTGGCCGACACCGGAGCCATCGCCGGCTCGACGCTGACCATGGCGGCGGCCGTGAAGTTCGCCGTGAACGTGGCCGGACTGCCGATCGAGGACATGGTCCGCGCGGCCACCGCCAGCCCTGCCGCCATGCTCGGGTTCGACCGGGTGGGCGCGTTGCGCCCGGGCTTCAGTGCCGACCTCGTGGTCCTCGACGAGGACCTCGACGTCCTCCGGGTCCTGAAGAAAGGCGCGTGGGCGGCCCGAACGGCCGACTAGTCTGTTCAGATGACCATCCGTGTGTGGTGTCGTGGCTGAGTGCGTCGTCATCGACGGCGGTGACCTCGCTTGTGGCGAGCTGCTGATGCGGCTGGCCGAACCCCTGCGGAAACTCTCGCCCGGCCAGGTGGTCCGCCTCGTAGCGACGGATCCTGCCGCGCCACTGGACATACCTGCCTGGTGCCACCTGACCGGCCATGGTTTCCTTGGATGCGGCACCGGATCCGACGGTCGAGCACACTACGATATCGAGGTTCGCGAAAACGTCCGGAACACCCGTCACGGCAGACCGTGGCAGGTCGCCACCAGTGCATCATCTACGGAAGGCCCCACGCTATGAATGGTCTGGTCATCAACCTCACGCGCTCCACCGACGACGTCGACCGGTGCAGCGTGGCCATGGTCGTGGCCGGAGCCTCGGCCGCCTCAGAACAGCAGACGACCGTCTTCCTGTCCTCCGAAGGTGTGGCACTTGCCAAGAAAGGCGTGGCCGAGCACATGCACGACGAGGGGTTCGCCCCGATGTCCGAGCTGGTCACCAAGTACGTCGCTGCTGGTGGGTCGTTCCTGGTGTGCAGCCCCTGCGCCAAGAAGCGTGACATCGGTGAGGTCGACCTCATCGCCGGCGCAACCATCGTCGGCGGAGCCACCCTGGTGGCGCTCCTCGCCGACGGCGCCGCCTCCCTCTCGTTCTGATCCAGTGAAGACCAAGGCGGATCAAAGCGCGCACGCCAGCCGTCGCGACGGGTGGGCTCCCGCCGCCGAGCTGGACGGCGGCGACGACGACTGTGGAAGCGGCCTTCTACTGACGCTCACAGGAGCCTTGCGCCGCATAGAGGTGGGCCAGGTCTTGCTGTTGAAGACACGCGAGCGCTCAGTCCTCGTCGACCTGCCCTCGTGGGCACGGCTGGCGGGACATGACCTGCTGAGCGTCGTCGACGAGTCTGAGACTGCGGGCGCCGGGCCATGGCGTATCGCCATCCTGCGCGGGAAGCGACCCGCCGCCGGCGAGCCTCAACTACTCATGGCCGACACCTTCACCGACGGCGCGGTCGCCCCGTTGGGTAGCCGCCTGTGGCTCTACAGCAACTTCCACTGCAATCTGGCGTGCGGTTACTGCTGTGCACGTTCCTCACCCCGGGCCGATGCTCGACTGCTGGATTGCCATGTCGCCGCCAGAGTCGTCGAGGAGTTCGTCGGTCAGGGCGGGCGCCAGTTGCTGATCACCGGGGGTGAGCCTTTCCTGCACCCACAGTTGGGTGAGATGGTCACTCACGCGAGCGCACGCCTTGGGGTCGTGATCCTCACCAACGCGATGGTCTTCCAGCGTGGGGCACGTCGCGCCACGCTCGAGGCGATGAACCGCGATCGGGTCACCCTTCAGGTGAGCCTGGACTCAGCCGGCCCGGGAATCCATGACCGGCACCGCGGCGCGGGATCGCACGCCCGAGCCCTTGACGGC
The DNA here is from genome assembly GCA_030859325.1 of Actinomycetota bacterium. GTDB lineage: Bacteria > Actinomycetota > Actinomycetes > Propionibacteriales > Nocardioidaceae > Nocardioides_C. The sequence goes on along the minus strand of JALZKI010000016.1, from coordinate 12,700 downwards.
ATCTGGCTGGCCCGTGACCTCGGTTTCCGTGTGCGCGTCGCCGCCACCGTGCACGACGAGGATCTGTCGTCGGTCCAGGGGCTGCATGCAGCTTTGGACAACGTCGGGATCCCCGCCGAGGACAGGTTGATCCGACCCGTGGCGGAGGAGGGTTTCGCCGACGAGGGCCTGCACATCTCGCTGGACACCGTCGAGCCCGAGCCCACCGTGACGGCGGACGGGATCTGGTGGCACCCTGTCGGAGTCACCAACGAGCATCTCAAGGTCGCCGACACGCCGTACCCCCTGGAGCCGGCGTTCGACGTGATCCGTGACGTTCTCGCTGTGCAGGCCGCCGGAGCGACGGAGGGCCGCGTTGTCTTCCGGTGCACCTGACATACGATGGGCGAGCGATCTGACCTGGAGGCGCGGTTGATGATGGCGGGCCCCACGAGCACACCGGTCGACGAGGTCGACGACACCGTCGGCTCAGGCACCAATCGCCTGCTGCTGGCGGTTTTCCGGGTCGGTATCGCCCTGTTGTGGATCGAGAACTCCGGTTGGAAGAGCCCACCTGACTTCGAGTCGCTGCGGAAGTTCACCCGATTTGCCGTCGACTACCCCGTGCTGCCACCGTTCAGCTGGGTGATCGAACATCTGGTGCTCCCGAACTTTACGGTGTTCGCGTGGCTGACCTTGATCGTGGAGGCGAGTCTGGGAGCGTTCCTGCTGATCGGGCTCGCCACCCGACTCTGGGCTCTGATCGGGATCGCACAGTCACTCGCGATCGCCATGTCGGTGATGAACGCGCCCCATGAGTGGGAGTGGTCCTACTACCTGATGATCCTCGCCCACGTCGCCCTCTTCGCGACCGCGGCTGGGCGCAGCTACGGGCTCGACGGTGTGCTTAGACCGTCCTGGCGTCGGTCGGACCGCTGGTTCTCGCGCCCGCTGATGATGGTCTCGTGACCACCCAACCACTCTTCCGGGCCGCGACCGCACTCGGCGCCGTCGGCGTCGTGAGCCCGGTCTTCGCACTGAGCACCAGCTCGAACAACAACTTCGTTCAAGTCGCCAACCTCGGCCTCGTCGTGCTCGTCCTCCTCGGTGCCTGCGCCATGACCGGGGGTTTCGTGGAGAACAGGACTCTGGTCTGCGCAGCAGGTGCCGGGTACGCCGCCGCCGCCGCCCTTCAACTCGCCCAGTTCGGTAGGCCGACCAACTGGCTCGATGGCAGCGGTTCGACCTTCGCGCTCATGTTCGGGCTAGCGATCGGGCTCCTCACTGTCGGCCTGGCATCTCCCCGGTCCCGGACCCAAGATCGGCCACGTCCCGTCCGCCGTTGACGCGAGCGAGTATAGGATCGCGCGTTGTGACCGGTCCGAGCAGACACGCTCCACTTGCCTCTCACGAGCTGGCCGCCAGGGCCGGGTATGTACTCCGCGGCAACAGCGTCGGGACGATGACCAAGGCCGCACCTTCTCTCTACCCGCATCAGTGGAGCTGGGACGCAGCCTTCGTCGCCATCGGTCTGGCCCATGTAGATGTTCCGCGCGCCTGTGCAGAGCTGGATGCACTCTTCGCCGGTCAGTGGCGCACCGGCATGCTGCCGCACATCGTCTTCGACCCCCATGAGCTCGACTACTTTCCAGGAGCCGATCGGTGGGCGTGCGCAGAGCACACGGAGGACGCCCCCCGGGCGCCCCGTACCAGCGGTATCTGTCAGCCACCCATCCACGCCCTCGCGGTGGAGCAGATCGTGAGAATCGCGGCCCGCCGTGGTGGGGTCGATCAAGAGACGGTGAGCCGATGGCTGCCTCAGGCATACGAGCATCTGCTCGCCTGGCACCGCTACCTGGCGCATCAGCGCGATCCCACCGGGAGCGGGCTGCTCACCATCTACCACGGGTGGGAGAGCGGGATGGACAACTCGCCGCGTTGGGACGCGGTGTATGAGCGCATCCATGTCGGCCCCGGCCTGCCACGCTATCAGCGGCATGACACCGCGGTCGTTGCTGACGCGAACCAGCGACCCACGGACACGGAGTACGACCACTACCTGTGGATAGTGGAAGAGCTGAAACGAGCCGACTACGACGACCAGCGGATCCAGGCGTCGGTCAGCTTCCGGACGACCGACGTCTTCATATCGGCGATCTTCGCGGCGGCCAACGATGCACTTGCTCGGCTTGCCCAGCGGCTCGGGATGAGCGACGACGGGGAGCTGCGGAAGTACGCCGACCGCTGTCGTCGCGGTGTCGCGGCGGCCGTCGACAGTACGTCTGGGCTTGCTCTCGACGTCGACCTGCGCATCGGCGAGAAGCTGCGCGTCCAGACGCTCGCAGGCTTCGCTCCGTTGATCTGTGGCGGACTCGACGCATCAGCGCAGCGTCACTTGGTCGAGCTGTTGGAGTCCCCTCAATGGCTGGGTCATCCGCAGCTTCGCTGGCCGGTTCTGCCCTCCACGAGCCCGGCGTCGTCGGATTTCCGTCCGCGTGCCTACTGGCGTGGTCCGAGCTGGCCGGTGATGGACTGGTTCTTCGTGTGGGCGCTCGAGTCTCGGGGCGAGCACGAAGCCGCGGAGCGACTCAGGAGCGCCGCCCTGCAGCAGCTCGGCGATGGTTCACTGTCGGAGTACTACGAGCCGCTCACAGGCGAGGGGCTGGGCAGCGCGGACCAGTCGTGGACGGCGGCTGCGGCCTTGGAGCTGCTGGGTTAGCGGCGCGGCGAACGTGGACAGCGGGAAGCAGATGGTGGATGCTGCGAGACAACAAAGCACCGGCCTACACGAGGGAGTCCGATATGTCGAAGCTGAGGCGTCGTAAGGCCACGGTCGCCGCGACCTTCCTGATCCTGGCGACGACGGCAGCGTGCGGCGGCGGAGACGCCGAGGGCGGCGACGCTGACTCCATCACGGTGTGGACCACCGATACCCTGCCCGACCGCGTCGCGAAGACGGAGTCCATAATCGACCGGTTCACCAAGGAGACGGGGATCGAGGTCAAGCTCGTCGGGGTCGCCGAGGACCAGTTCACCCAGACCCTGACCTCGGCAGCGGCCGCGGGAGACCTACCCGACGTGATCGGGTCGCTCTCCCTGGCCTCGGTGCGCACGCTCGCGGCCAACGAGCTCCTGGACACCGACGCCAGCTCAGCGGTCGTCGAGTCCCTGGGTGCGGACACCTTCTCGGAGGAGGCGCTGGCGCTCACCAGAGACGGCGACACCCAACTGGCGGTGCCAAGCGAGATCTGGTCCCAGCTGCTGATCTACCGCAAGGACCTGTTCGAGGAAGCTGGCCTGCAACCGCCGGAGACCTACGAGGAGATCGTGGCCGCGGCAGCGGAGCTCGACTCCAGTGACGTGGCTGGCTTCGTCGGCCCGACCGCAGCCGGCGACTCGTTCACGCAGCAGACCTTCGAGCACATCGCGCTGGCCAACGGCTGCGAGCTGGTCGACGAGGCAGGCGAGATCCTCCTCGACAGCGCCGAGTGCGTCGGGGCCTTCGACTTCTACGGAGAGCTCGTCTCGGACTACTCCATGCCCGGTGCGCAGGACGTGGACACTGTTCGGGCGGCGTACTTCTCCGGCAAGGCGGCGATGATCGTCTGGTCCACGTTCATCCTCGACGAGATGGCCGCACTGCGAAACGACGCCCTTCCCAGCTGTCCTGAGTGCCGGAAAGACCCGACCTTCCTCGCGGAGAACAGCGGCTTCGTCACCGCGCTGCAGGGCCCCGACGGTGAAGAGCCTGCCCAGTTCGGTGAGGTGGTTTCGTGGGCCATCCCGACCGGGTCCGCCGCCGATCAGGCGCAGCAGTTCGTGGAGTACCTGCTCAGCGACGGTTACGTCGACTGGCTCTCGATCGCGCCTGAGGGCAAGTTCCCCGCTCGCCGGGGCTCCGCGGAGAAGCCAGAGGAGTACGTCGAGACCTGGGCCAGCCTCCCCGTCGGCGTGGACAAGAAAGCGCCGCTGGCAGACTTCTACCCGCCTGAGGTGCTCGAGGTACTCCGCACCGGCCCCGACGCGTTCGATCGATGGGGGATCGTCCAGGGCCAAGGAGACCTGGTCGGCTCACTCATGGGTGAGTTGCCGGTCCCGAAGGCCGTTGCCGCGTTGGCCAGTGGCGAGGTCGACGCCCAAGGCGCGGCCGAGGCAGCGGCGGAGGACGTGCGGTCGATCCAGGGATCTCAGTGAGCCGTACCACCATGGGTCGCGCGGCTGACACCGCCGATCCTGAGCCACCCGATCGGGCGGACCGCGGCAGGCCAGCACGCAAGCAGCGGTCCCTTCGGCGCAGCGACGCCCGGGCAGGGCTGGCGCTTATCTCTCCCACGCTGATCATCGTCGTGTTTATGGTCGTGCTGCCGATTCTGTGGACGTTCTTACTGGCCTTCCAACCGCTGTCCTTGCTCACCCTGGCCAACACCGGGCTGCTCGGCAGTGACTACACGCTCGACAACTTCAAGACGGTGGTGACCGAGTCAGGCTTCGTGGACTCTCTCGTCACGACCCTGCTGTACTCGGTTCTGGGCACCGGCTCAGCCATCGCCGTCGGTCTGGTTGCGGCGTTGGCCGTGCGTCAGCCCTTTCCTGGCCGGACCTTCGTTCGCGCGGCGATGCTGCTGCCGTACGTCGCCCCGGTCGTGGCCGCTACGTTCGTCTGGCGGACCATGCTCGACCCCCAGTTCGGGATCGTGAACTACTGGGGTCAGCGATTGTTAGGCTGGGACGAGCCGATCGCTTTCCTCACACAACGCAGCAGCGAAGTCTCGCTCTTTGGCATCGAGTTCAGCCTCCCTACCGCACTGCTGACGGTGATCGCCTTCGAGGCATGGCGTTCTTTCCCGTTTGCCTTTCTCTTCCTGATGGCGCGGATCCAGGCGGTTCCGGCAACTCTCGAGGAGGCAGGTCTCGTCGACGGTGCGACCCCGTGGCAGCGCTTCCGCTACATCTTGCTTCCCCAGCTCCTGCCCACCATCGCGGTGCTCGCAATCCTCCGCTTCATCTGGACGTTCAACAGCTTCGACGACATCTACCTGCTCACCGGCGGCGGTGCAGGAACCGAGGTCGTCAGCGTGCGAGTGTTCAACTACCTCACCGCCCGTGGTGACATCGGCCTGGCTTCGGCTCAGGCCCTCGTGCTGGCGGCGATCCTCGCCGTGCTCGTGGGGGTCTACCTGCGATGGTTCGCCCCACAGGAGGAGAAGACCTGATGGCGACCGTTACCGGGCAAGAGCCTGCGCACAATCCCCGGCGAACCCCACAGCCTCGCAGATGGACCCGGGACACGGTGGAGACCCGGGCGTTCGGGGTGCTGCGCTGGGTCGTCCTGGCCGGGTTCCTGTTAGCGACGCTGTCCCCCTTCTACTACATGGGGCTGCTCTCGGTCCGAGCACTCGACGAGGTGATCCAGGACCCCGGCGCGCTATGGGTCTCGCCTTCGGAGATTAATCTGGGCACCTACTCCCAGGTGCTCGCCTCCCCGGAATCGGGCGGGCAGGGGTTCCTCATCTATATGCGCAATAGCGCGCTGGTCGCTTTCGGCACCGTGGCGCTCTCGCTGCTGGTCGCGATTCCGGGCGCCTACGCGGTGAGTCGGCTGGAGTTCTTCGGTCGGCGGCAGATCAGTGTGCTGTTCCTGGCCGTCTATCTTTTTCCGAGCATTCTGCTGGCTGTTCCGTTATTCGTCTTCTTTACGCGTATCGGTTTGCGAGGCTCGCTGAGCGGCTTGTTGATCGTCTATGTCTCTCAGATTGTGGCGGTGTCGATCTACATGCTGCGCAACTACTTCGACACCATCCCGCAGAGCCTTGAGGAATCCGCCGCCCTGGACGGTTGCACCCGGCTGGGGGTCATGCGGCGGATCAGTCTGCCGCTGGCGATGCCCGCGATCGTCGCCAACGGACTGTTCGTATTCATGATCGCGTGGAACGAGTTTCTCTTCGCGCTGCTCTTCCTCGTCGAGGACCGCTCGAAATGGACCGTGTCGCTTGGCCTGTCCCAGCTTGCTGGGAGCATCGAGATTCCAACCACCGTCCTGATGGCTGGCTCGGTCATCCTGACCGTCCCGATCATCGTGATCTTCTTCGCCAGCGAACGGCTGCTTACCGAGGGACTGACGGCCGGAGCCGAGAAGGGGTGAGGGGTGTGCGCCCCGCTTGAGGGCGCGTGGGACAAGGTGTTGACCGCCTTCCGGGCCAGGGCCGACTTCCAGGCAAGATCAGAGGCGGTGCGTGGCGACAAGGCATATTCGGCCCGCGCACACCGCGCACGCGACATCACCGCGGTCCGCTGGCGAACAGATCTTCGGCCACCTCAAGAACTGGCGGGCCGGGCCACCCGCTCGCTTCATCAGCCCGCGGCCAGACCGACGTGGGCGATGAGAGACGTCGTGGCAATTTCTGATCCACCCAGGCGAGATGAAATCCATAGAGACCCGCCAGCCGATGTCCTACACGGGCCGCGCAATTCGCCGTCCCAATATTGGAAGACGCCTTAGATCTTTGGCTTTGTCTTACGTGCGGCAAGCGCCACAGCGGCCGCTTTGGCGTCTGTGCCAACTGCCATATTGCGAGCCGTCGTGGTGGCTACTACTTGTACAGCGGCCGCTGCGTTGGCGACCAATCGCTCACAAGCCGCTGCTGCTGCTGCCGCTGCCGCCGCGGCTTGAGTCGCTGCAGAGGCGGTCGCAGTGGCCACGGCTGCTGCGGCCACGGCGGTTTCCTCAGCGGTGGCGATTGCGGCGGCTTCGACGGTGGCGGATAGACGAGTGGCTGTCAGGGCGGCCTCCGCTTCCCCTCCTGGGGTAACCGAGGCGAGGACAGACTTCGCTGCCTCGGTAGCAGCGTCAACCACCCGTGCCGCCTGCGCGGCGGCGCGAATATGGAGGTCAGCTGCGGTTTGCGCGGCGATCTCGGCGCCTTGCTCAGCGGCTGCTGAGGCAGCGTGCGCCGTTCGGGCACGAGCGCTAGAGGCGGCCTCGGCGGTGATCAGGGCCGCCTCGGTTGCGGACTTCTGTGCGGTGGCGGCTGCCTCGGCCACTTCTCCTGCTTCGTACTCGGCTGCCATGTCGATCTCGGCCCCGGCAACCACTTCCTGCGCCTCGTCGAAGATTAACGTCTCAAGAGACGGTGCGATCGGACCCTGTCCAGCGGCGATCCGTATCAGATGCGCTTGTACGGCGTCTAGCCAAGGGTCGTGCGTCGGGCTGTTCCGTGCGATGAACCTGCTCAGAGTACCCGCCTGCGTCGATGTCATGGTCAACACGATCGCGGCCACGTCGCCGTCAGCAGGTGCTGATGCTTCGCTGTCGTGAATCTCCACTACGGTGCCTCGCCTGTCGGCGCCATCGGCGCAACTTGTCTCGCGAATGGATCGAAATCGGTCTCGTGCTACTGCACGGAACGCTCCTTCTGGCCGGGCACGCTTGCAGAAATCGCTTCTGTGCCGCTGCTGAGTCCTTCAGGCGTGACCTCGACGGTCCGGGATTCGGCGGCAGCAAGTCGCGCCAAGAGGGCGGTGCTGCTCGCACGAGCTGCGGTGTCGGCAGCGACCTGGCGGGCGGTGGCCGTCGCCGCGGTCTGTAATGCAGCTGCGGTCTCGGATACATCCTTCTCGGCCGCAAGTGCCGCAGCCGACAGTGTGAAGGCGACCTCGGCGGCGGCTTCGGTGACGGCGCTGGCCACTGCCGCAGCCGCATCCGCGGTGTCCTTGGCTGAGACGACGGCCGCAGCCCTCGCGACCGACGCTAGTTGCAGTGCGATAGACGCAGGATCGTGTCCCAAACCCGAGGGGATCGAATCGGCAATCCTCTCCGCGGCCTGCGAAACTGCCTCGGCTACTGTTTCGGCTGAGTCACCGGCTTGGCGCTGCAGGGCGGCGGCGGCTTCGACGGCCTTGACGGCTACCGCTTCTGCTGCGACGGCTGCGGCGCTCGTCCTGGCTTCTCGCGCCTTTTCGGCCGCGTAGGCCACAGCGTCAGCAGCGGCAGTCACCGCATCAGCTGTCAGGATCACAGCTGTGGCGGCTTCATCGGCCTGTCCTTTCAGGGCGGTGGCAACGGCCTCCGCGATAACCGCGGCAGCGGTGCTCTCGCGACGAGACTGTTCGACGACCATTCCTGTTGCGTTCGCCACCGACGCGGTGGAGGCCAGATCGGGACCTGGGTGAGAAGCAGGCAGCTCATGGTCGAGACTTTGGGGCTGGTCTCGTATGGCCAGAACCTCGGACTTGGAGTAACGCCGGTGTCCACCTGGCGTGAGAACCGCGTGGACCTTGCCGGCTCTTGCCCAACGCGTCACTGTCTTGGGGTCAACGTGGAAAATCTTCGCAACCTCGGCCGGTGTCAGAAGCGTCACTGCGTCGTTCTGGGGGGTCTTCATCACGAGATCTCCAGGGTTGGGGGGCCGGTATCCACGTCGCCTTACCTGGGTCCAGAGCGTCAATCTGCATCTAGCTCGCGCACTGACCCTGCATTGAGAGTAAAGGCCATTTGCTACATTTGTTCACAAAACCGCGAGACTGGAAGTACCGTCTTCAGCCATTCCGCACCACCGCAGTCCGATCACCTTCGGACGATATGAGGCCAACGTCCGCGATACATCGGTGCCGGTCTGTCCGTGGGACCTGCGTCGCGTTGCGGTACGAGCACCGATCGCGCGTCGGCCAGGAACCGGTTGACTCCTTCGCACCGGGCCCACCCGCGACCACGGGATCGCCTGCTGCACGCCTCTGCGGACGACAACGTGTCGTACAAGGGCCGACCGGAAAGCCGACCGTTCCGGAGAGATGGACCGTGCACCCTATGCGCGCTTCGATATGACTGATCGTGACACTCCGATTGGGCCCGCCGTGGACCTTGCAGGAACGAAGGTCGAGCTCTTTGATGACTTGCGTCACGCTCAAGCCGACGTAGTAAAGTGGCCGCAATCAAGTTGTCTTCGGTGGGCTGCCGCTGCAGCCCTGCGGCAACACAAGCGAAGTACCGCGATGGAGGAGGCCTACCTCATGGGAGGTACTAGCTTAGGTGAACGGGTCCTCGAGCGGCGATTAGCCCTGGGGATGTCTCAACGCGAACTCGCGGGAGAAGAGGTTTCACCGAGTTACGTCTCCTTGATTGAGTCTGGCAAGCGTTGGCCTACGCTCGATGTTCTGGAAGTTCTCGGCCGGCGGTTACGGACCACGGCTTCCGCCCTGGTCTCGGATACCGAACAGGCTGCCCAACTTGGTCTGGAACGGATCGAGCTCGACCTCAAATGGGCAAAGATCGCGATGTGCGCTGGTGAGCCGGGCTCTGCACAGCAGTATGCGCGTGCGGTTCTGAACGACACCGCCTGCTCGGTTGGCCACCGGATCGACGCGCTGATGTTAGTTGCAGCCGCTGCTGAAGCTCAGGGTCTGTTGGACGAGGCAATCGGCGTCCTGGAACCACTGGTTGATGAGCTCGACTCTGACAGGACCCGCGAGATGTGGCGTTCGTGTCAGGTGATGTTGTGCCGCTGTTATAAGGACGTGGGCGATCTTGGGCATGCGATCGACCTTGGGGAGCGGGCGTTGGCCTCCGACGCCATGATGAGCGACGAGCAAGTCATGTTGGCGATCTCGCTGGGTGACGCCTACTTCCGACGGGGCGACATCAAACGGGCCGATCGGTTGCTGTCGCGGATCCTGAGGCGCGTGGAGGTGGCCGGGTCACATCGCAACCAGGGGGCGGCGTTGTGGAACGCGAGCCTGGTCGCCGAGGCGGACGACCGGCTTGACGACGCTGTGCGGCTAGCGGAGCGTGCCCTCGCGTTGTTCAGCGAGAGCGATGCGGTGCGCAATCTGGGTCGACTGCGGGTGACTTATGCGTTCCTCTTGAGAGAGGAGTCGACGGGTTCTGTACCACTCGCACGCGAACAGCTGCGTCGCGCCCGAGGCGAATTCGAGTTGGAGGGCACCGTAATCGAGCGTGCTCGCTGCCTGACTGAATTGGCGCGTTGCTCACTCGATGAGGACGATTTGGTCGAGGCCAAGGAACTGGTCGCACAGGCGGCAGCTGTCATTGCCGGTGGACCGGCGGTCGAGCACGCGAAGGTCGAGCTCGTGCATGGCCACACCCTGGTTCGCTCCGGGGAGATCGAGAAGGGTCTGGCCGCTGCACACGAAGCGGCGCGGGTGCTGGACGACCAGTCGGGATCTTCGCGCGAGGCGGCACACGCATGGCGTGAGTTGGCCGCTCTCGCGCGGTCGGTGAGTCACCAAGAACTCATGGTCGATGCGCTGGAGCACGCCGTGGACGCGCTGGGCATTCGGCCGACCAGAGTCGGTACGGAGCGTTTCACCAAACGGTTCGGGAGTTGGTCAGCAGCAGCCGAGTCCATCTCGCGCTGATACGACGTTGGCGGAACCGTCCCCGTATCCGTGGTTGTCGGCAACGGTGAGCGTGGAAGTTGCCGATGATGCGGTCAACAACAACACGGCAGCGACGGATACGACGAATGCACTATTGCGCTCAGACATAACGGGTAGTCCTTCTCGTGACGATGGGTTAACTAGAGTCAAGGGCTTGCGCTCGCCAGAGTCAAGGCTGCCCAGAGATGAAGCGGCCTTGGGCACGGGCCGCGCAGTGCCCGGCGCCGTTCAACGGTGGGGTCGCTTCGGTCAACGTTGGGAAGGCAACATTCCCATGCCTTGACAAGTGTCATCGCTTTGTTGACACAGGCGGTGGACTTGAGTAGTTTCTTGTGTGCTAGCAGTTCAGGACTCGATCCCCCCGTCGAAGGCCGAACGCTAGTTCGTGCAGGCGAGTCACTCGGTGGAACGCTCTGCTACGCCGGTAAGGGTCGCCGCACGTGGGGCTACAGCGCAAGCCCCCCCTGCGCTGTAGCCCCACGAACTGGTCACAGAAGCCGAACACACGAGTGTGTTGATCGGCCGCTGGGCTTCTAATGCTATAGCCAAGCGGACATATGCACCAGTCTCCGGCTTGCTTGATGAAAACCTCACGGCGTAGACCAATCCGTCGGGTCCACAGACACATGTCCGGGTCGATCGTCCGCGGTCGGCGCGGATCAGTAGCCAGGAGCGGCCCAGTTTTATGGCGCCTCCCGCTCGCGTCGAATTCGAGCGCTCGTACCCGGTGGCCTCGACAGGGCCGACGTCTCCGCCCCGTGCTGAGTGCGTCTACCGCCGGTGTTGCCCATCGCTTGAGTGTGCCAGCCTGATGTGGCCCCACTTGGAGCCGTGGTGCTGAGGCAGTTTCCAGCCTGACTTGAAGTGGCCCACACCCTCGACCTACCAGTGCCCTACTTTCGTGTCGTCTGCCAAGGCGAGCACGAGAGGCGAGGGGTTGAAGGAGAGATCGAGAGTGGAGCAGTTCGAATGTCGCCTGCCATGAGCATAGGACCGCTCTGAGCGGCTTTCTGCCAGCTTCCCGGGACCCCTGGATTGGTGGGAGCGCAGCCGGTGGGAATTTCGCTGAGCGGCATCAACGCCACGCCCTTGTCAACGCCTTGGTCCTTAAGTGCGGTTGACGGACGTCGACGTGTTCGAGGGTGAACTACTGTCGCTGCCTGGGAAGTCGGGCCATGGGGCGCCATGCGAGGGGATTGGAGGTGTCGGCTGGTGTCAGTGTCCCGTACGAAGATGGGGAAACCGTAGTGTCCGAGGGGACTTGCAGACCCTGATTATTGTCGATCTGCCGCCTGAAACCGGGTGATGTGCCTGTCTGTGCAGGTATACCTCCCGAACGGAGGTTGCACAATCGAGGATGCTACCTGCGCATCGAGCTAAGCAGCGCCCGTTGGTGCGGGCTGGACCCTCGGTTTAGTGCGTGCGGTGGGGTACCTCGATCTCGCATCTGGGCCCGGGTGCTCGAGCGAGGCGCCTGTCGCCGGTGAGCAGGGGCACCTGCAACGCCTCGGCCAGCGAGACGTAGGCCGCGGCGTAGATCGTGAGGTTCTCCCGCAGTTCCCAGGATCGGGTTAGCAGGGGCAGGTGCCGGGCGCGGTGCAGCGGCATGGCGGCCAGATCAGCGAACGCGAGGCCGACCCGTCTGGCGTCGATGAGCCCGTCCCTGGTTTGGCGACGCAACACCGAGGCCACCTCTAGGTCGACCAGCTCCGGGGCGACCAGGTCCTCTCCGCGCAGGCGGGCGCGGACGGTGTCTCCATCGACGTCGTCGTCGGCTAGTGCGACGGCGAGGACGCTCGCGTCAACGACGATCACGGTCGCCGCGCACCGCTGTCACGGCCGACTTGAGCGGGACCGAACCTCCCGAGCGTCCAGCGGCACGGTCCAGGATCTCGTCGAGTGTCGGTCGGCTGGCTTCGTCGATGAGACGAGAGCGCAGGTACTCCTGAAGTGACTGATGCGCTGCGGCGGCACGCTGCCGCAACACGGTATGAACGGCGTTCGGCACGTCCTTAATCTGCACACTAGGCATGGCGCCATTATGGCGCTGACGGCGCCAAAGCTCAACATGTTTCTGTCATGCGCAGGGTTCGAATCGCTTTAGATGAGCGTGATCAGCCCCCGACACCGGCCGGGTAGCGTCGCTACGCGTTGACATCATGTGTCGGGTTACCATCATGTTCGCGGCTCAGCGAGGGTGACTGGTCGAGTCCACGGGCGTGGTGTGTGAAGCCGTCACCACGTGATCCGGTTCTGACAGGTTAGGGCATGGGCACCTCGGTGAGGTCGGTGATGGTGATGGGGTCTCCGCAGCTGGGACACGGACCTC
>JALZKI010000010.1 GCA_030859325.1 Actinomycetota bacterium | reverse complement strand
GATCTGCACCTGCGCCGCGTCGGAGAGCCGGTCACGGCGTGCCTGGAGCCGGATCCCGCCGAACAGGTAGTGCACGACGGCGGCTGCGAGAAGGGACACGACCGTGGCCGCCATCGCGAAGCCCACCAGGTAGTGCAGCCAAGGGAGCTCGAAGACGTAGAAGCCGACGTCCTGCTTGAGGTACGGGTCAGAGGTGCCGAACGGCTCGGAGTTGCGCCACAACAAGAAGTCGCGCCACCTCCCCGAACCGGAGGCTCCCGCGAAGACCGCGAACAGGCCACTGATCCCGAGCAGGAGCCACCGCCGCAGCGGGTTCACGAACTCCCGGTAGCGGTCCAGGTTCGCCTGCTCCAGCGATGCGGGCCGGAAAGCGGGACGGAACCGATAGGCCAGGAAGAGGTTCGCCCCCACGATCACTGCCATGAGGAGCCCGAAGACGACGAAGAGCAGGACGCGGATGCCGAGCAGCGTGCTGAAGACACTCGAGTAGTTGACGCTGGCGAACCAAAGCCGGTCGGTCCACACACCGGTGAACACCGAGATGAGGAAGAAGCCGACCACCAGCACGAGCGCCGTGCCCAGCAATGCCCGTGAGCGTTGCGGCGGTGTCGCCGCGGCTGCCGGACGGGGCCTGGCCGGTGGGTCCTCGAAGAAACCGCTCACTGTGTCCTTGTTCCTCGTCTCTTCTTCACTGCTCGAGGGTGGCGAGCAGAAGCTGTAACAGTGCAGGCACCAGGTCGACGCTCTCCACCACCGACTCGTCGTCGTCGTGGGACTTCAGACGAAGAGCACAGTACGTCGCACCCTCCCGGGTCGCACCCGCGACGATCCGCACCTCCTTGCGCTCCGGATGAGCCGCGGCGTACTCCTGGGCAGCCTGCAGCTGTGCCGGCAGCTGGTCATCTGCACCTGGCGGGAGAACGAAACGCTCCACGAGGGCCGCGCACCCGAACACCTCCGCAGGCCACATGATCTTCTCCAAGACCTGCTCCAGCGACCGGTCCGTCGGTGCCTGGTCCTGCTCGACCGGGGTCAGCGTTCCCGCAGCCGACGACGCGTCGAGCCCCATGGCGGCGGCCAGCTGCGGCTCACGCGCTAGCAGGTCGGAGGTGGGGACGAGCGCGTAGAGCCGCTCCGGCTGGTCCCACCCGGCCTCAGCAGCGTGGGCCTCGATCTCGCGTACGGCGGTCTGGAGCACGGGGTCCAAGAGGTTCATCTGATCACTCACACCTCGGCAGGTCGGCGCTCCGGTCCTCGGCGTACGCCTCGAGCGACCGCACGGCACTCTCCAAGGACGGTGCCCTCACCAGCTCAATCTCCTCGTCGTCCACGGCCGCGCCCAGCGCAGAGCCACAGTTCTCCGGCGGCACCAGGAAGAGCTCGGCACCGGTGTCGGCGGCGGCCACGATCTTCTGCTGGATGCCACCAATGGGACCAACGGTTCCGTCCGCCGTGATGGTTCCCGTCCCGGCGATGTTGTGACCGGCCGTCAACGCGCCGGGGGTCAGGTTGTCGTAGACGGCCAGGGCGAAGATGAGACCGGCGCTGGGTCCCCCGATGTCGTCGTCGATGTCGATGTCGACCTCGAAGGGGAAGTCGTAGCCCACCCCGACGGTGACCCCGACGACAGCTCTGCCGGACTCGTCCTCGGCGGCCTCCGGCGTGACGGTCACGCTCCGAGTCTTGCCGGACCGGCGCACCACGAACTTCGCAGTCCCCCCCGCCCCGGACCTCTGCACCGCCCTCACGACTGCTTCGGCGTCGGCGACCCGGGCCCGGTCGACCCTGATGATCCGGTCCCGCGCCCGCAGCTTGCCGTCTGCCGGGCCACCGTCGGTGACGTCGAAGACCTCGGTGCTCCTGGGGAGGTCGTAGTCAAGCTCGGTCAGCGCGGCGGCGATGGCGGTGTCCAGGGAGCTGACCATCTGCACGCTGCCCTCGGTCTCCACGTCCTGTGCGCTCTGCTCAGGCTGGTAGACGACATCGCGTGGGTAGACCGCTTGCGTGCGATCGAACCACGCTCCGAGGACGTGGGCCAGGCTGAGGTTCTTGGTCGGTGCCGTGACCGAGACCGTGGTCAGCTCGAGCGTCCCCCTCGTGGGATAGGACCGCTGACCCTGGATCTGGACGATTTCCCTGCCCCGGGTTTCGGCAAGCACGTCGACCGTTGGCCCCGGGCTCATCGTCACGTAGGGCACCGGAAGGAGGGTGGCGGCCCCGAACAACGCCACGAGCAGCACGACAGCGAGGATGCTCGAAGTGGCGCGGCGGCTCATGCCTCAAGCCTCTCACCCAGACTCAACTAGGCGGAGCGTCGGGTGTGAGCGCTCGCGCCGGACCCGGTGGCACCGCCACGGGAGGGACGCACCGCGATTCCGGTGCTGCGGTCCCTGACGACCGACGGACGGGGGCGGCTCGCCCCCACGTGCTCCTTGGTGATCGCCTTCGCGAACCGCTCGTAGGCGGCGTCCGAGCGGTCGTGGCCGTCGCGCCGGGGACGGCCGGCCCACGTCGCCCAGATCATCGCCAGCACGGTCACCACGGCCGGTGGGACCAACCACGCCAGAATCTCCACGCGCTCAGGCTATTGGCCGGCTCAGCCTGCCACCGGCACCGACACGACGACGCCCGCGGGGGGACCTCAAGGGGTCCCAACCCACTCCTCCGTGCCGTCGGTGAACATCTGGTGCTTCCAGATCGGCACAGAGGCCTTCAGCTCGTCGATCAGGGCGCGGGAGGCCTCGAACGCCTCGCCGCGATGCGCGGCCGCCGTGGCCACGATCACCGCTGAGTCACCGATGGCTAGCCGGCCGGTGCGGTGGACCGCGGCGAGCGCCAGCACGTCGTACTCTCTGGCGACCTTGTCCGCGACCGACCGCAGTCGGGTGAGGGCGCTCGGATGCGCGAAGTACTCGAGCCCGGTCACGGATGCGTTGCCGTCGTGGTCGCGCACCGCTCCGATGAACAGTGTCAGCCCCCCGGCGGCGGAGTCGGCAAGGGCAGCGACGACCTCGTCGACCTCGAGCGGGGTCTCCCGGATGTCGACGAGTCGTACGACGGGACGCTGGACTGAGGGCTCCACCGGAGTCTCGCTCAGGGCTGGCTCACTCACTCTCCGAGGGTAGACGACCGCACCCGGCAGCGGTTGGGGCAGACGAGTAGTTTGTAGACATGACGAACGACCCCGGCGACCGGCAAGACGACAGCAACAACCCCTTCAAGGGCACGCCGTTTGAGCAGATATTCGCCGCCTTCGGAGGAGGCACACCAGGGGAGGTTCCTGGTGGCGGAATGCAGGGGATGCCCGACCTGTCCATGCTGATGAGCCAGATGCAGAACATGATGGCTCCCTACGAGGGTCCGGTGAACTGGAACCTCGCCAAGGACGTCGCCCGCAAGACGGTCGCGCAGCAGGCCGACCCCTCGCCAGGCGACCAGGACGGCACCAGGGTCGCCGACGCCCTTCGGCTGGCCGACCACTGGCTGGACCTGGCGACCGACTTCCCCTCCGGCATCAAGGGCTCGGCTGCCTGGAGCCGCGCGCAGTGGATCGAGGAGACCGTCGAGGTGTGGCGCCGCCTCGTGGAGCCGGTGGCCGAGCATGTCGTGGGCGCGATGGGCAACGCGCTGCCCGAAGAGGCCCGGACCATGGCCGGCCCGCTGATGGGGATGCTCGGCAAGGCAGGCGGGGCCATGTTCGGCACCCAGGTCGGCCAGGCCCTCGGTGGCCTCGCGGGTGAGGTGCTCACCGCCTCAGACATCGGTCTTCCCCTCGGTCCGGCCGGCAAGGCCGCGCTGATCCCTGAAAACGTGCGGGCATTCGCACTGGGCCTGGACGTCACCGAGGAGGACGTCTTCTTGTATCTCGCTCTCCGGGAGGCTGCCCACCACCGGCTCTTCTCGCACGTGCCCTGGCTGAACGCACACCTGCTCGCCGCGGTCGAGGACTACGGACGCGGTACGACGATCGACGTCTCGAAGATCGAGTCGAAGCTGAGCGAGATCGACCCGATGAACCCGGCCTCGCTGCAGGATGCCTTGGAGGGCGGGCTGTTCGAGCCCGAGAAGACAGCAGCGCAGAAGGCCGCACTCACCCGGCTCGAGACCACGCTCGCACTTGTCGAGGGCTGGGTCGACGAGGTCGTCGGACAGGCGACCGAGACGCGGATGCCCGCCGCGGCGAAGATGCAGGAGGCGGTGCGCCGCCGCCGTGCGGCAGGGGGGCCGGCCGAGTCGACCTTCGCCGCGCTCGTGGGACTCGAGCTTCGACCGCGTCGGCTTCGTGACGCCTCGGCGCTCTGGGGATCTCTGCGCTCACGTGAGGGACACCAGGCCCGGGACGCGGTCTGGGCACATCCGGACCTGCTGCCCACGCCGGGCGACCTGGACGACCCACTGGGCTTCAAGGAGCACAGCGAGGAACCGGAAGCCCTCACCGACGCCGAGTTCGACGCCGCTCTGACCGAGCTGCTCGACACCGACACCGACAGCGGCACCGGCACCGACAGCGGCGAAGATGGCGAGGCCGGTGGAGGCGATGATCCTCCCCGTGACAGCGACCGGTGACGGACCTGCCCGGAGGGTCCTTTCACGCGGCAGCCGCAGCACAGACGGTACGTCCGGGTTCCGCATTGCACCGGGACGCACTCGCGCTGCTGCGAGGGTGGCCACCGCCGAGCCCGGACCAGGACCGGGTACGAAACTACTATCTGGAACATCTGGAGTCGCAGCCTGATGGCCTCCGGCGGGACTGCGTTCCCGACCACATCACCGCGAGCACTCTCATCGTCTCCGCAGACCATCGTCGGGTGCTGCTGACGCTGCATGCCAAGGCGCGCGCGTGGTTCCAGATGGGCGGTCATTGCGAGGACCACGACCGCACCCTTCTCGCAGCTGCGTCGCGTGAGGCCACCGAGGAGTCAGGGCTTCCCGAGCTCGTCCTCGACCCGGTCCCGGTACAGCTGAACACGCACGAGGTTCCTTTCTGCGGGACCTCAGGAACGGTCCGTCATCTCGACGTACGTTTCCTGGCTCTGGCCCCGGCCTCGGCGACTCATCGAACCAGTGCCGAGTCGCTCGACGTGGCCTGGTGGCCGATCGACGCGTTGCCCACGACCGAGTCGAACCTGCTCGAGCTGGTGGAGCGGGCGCGGGTGCGGCTCACGGCATTGGACAGCTAGTCGACGATGTCGTCGGTCATCGCGGCAGCGCCCTCCTCGGAGCAGTCCGGCGGGTCCGCGGTGATGCCGAGCGCAGAGGCGGCCCCGACGCCTTCGAGGAATCCCTTGGCGCGCTCGGCCTTGGGGAAACGATCCACCCAGGCCCAGAACCTCGGGGTGTGACCGACCTCGAGAAGATGAGCCAGCTCGTGGACCAGAACGTAGTCGACCACCCATGACGGCATGCCCTGCAACCTGCTGGAGAGCCGGATGGACCTGTCGCTCGGGGTGCACGAACCCCAGCGGCTGTTCTGGTTCTCGACCCACCGCACGACCTCCGGCCGGGCCAGCCCGTCGAGGTGACGCTGGCTCAGTGCCGCCGCGCGCCGCTCGAGGGCCGCGTCGCTGGGTCGGCGGCGGCTCTCGGACCTCTCCAGCCGTCCGAGCATCGTGCTCACCCACTGTCGTTCTTCGGTAACACTGAGTCGGGCCGGAATCATCACGACCACCTTGTCGCCCTTGCGGTACGCCTCGACCGTGCTGCGTCGGCGACGGCTGCGGCGCACTTCTATCTCCGGGTCTTCCCCGGCTCCGGAGGTGGAAGCGGCAGGCGCCATGCTCGGCAGGCTACCTGTTCGACCACGTCAGCAGGCGGTCGATCGACCAGGTGTTCACGACGCGCTCGTGCGCGATGCCGAGGCTCCGGGCGCGGACGCAGCCATAGTCGAGGAAGTCGAGCTGTCCCGGGGCGTGTGCGTCGCTGTCGATCGAGAAGAGGCACCCCTTGTCCATCGCGAGGCCGATCAGCTCGTCCGGCGGGTCACAGCGCTCAGGGCGAGAGTTGATCTCGACCGCCACCTCATGCTCCGCGCAGGCCTCGAAGACGGCGGAGGCGTCGAACTCGCTCTGCGCTCGGGTCCCCCGTCCCCCGGTGACGAGACGTCCAGTGCAGTGGCCCAGCACGTTCGTGCGCGGGTTGCCTACTGCTGTGACCATCCGCCGGGTCATCGCCGTCCGGTCCATCCTGAGCTTGGAGTGGACCGAGGCGACCACGAGGTCGAGCCGGTCGAGCATCTCCGCGCTCTGGTCGAGTCTGCCGTCGTCGAGGATGTCGGCCTCGATGCCTTTCAAGAGCCGGAAGTCGCCCGCGAGGTGGTTGTTGATCGCGTCGACGACCCCGAGCTGACGAGCCAACCGCTCGACCGAGAGCCCGTTGGCGACCTTGAGCCGTGGCGAGTGGTCGGTGAGCACGAGGTAGTCGTGGCCCACCTCGGTCGCGGTGAAGGCCATCTCCTCGATCGGCGAGCCGCCGTCGGACCAGTCGGAGTGCGAGTGCAGGTCACCCTTCAACGCGGCGCGGAGCCTCTCCCCTCCCTCGGCCAACGGCTCCACGGCCTCTTCGAGCTCTCGCAGGTATCTCGGGACGTGGCCGGCCAGTGACTCGGCGATGACCCCTTCGGTGACCGAACCGATCCCCGGAAGCTCGCGCAGTGTCCTCTGCTCCCCGCGTCTCCGCAGCTCGTCCCGGCCCAGGGTGAGCAGCGTGGCCGCGGCACTGCGGAACGCCTTGACCCGGTAGGTCTCCGCGCGGGTGCGCTCGAGAAGGAACGCGATCCGGCGCAGAGCGGCGACCGGCTCAGGGGTTGTCTCCTCGCGCTTCTTGCCGTTCACTGTCGCACCTTTCTTTTCTCCACATCCAGGTGTTACCCATTCTCGCTGGTCAGCGACGTCGGCCGGTCCCGGCCCGGGCGTGTCACCCACAGCGTTGTGCACGTTCCCGAGCCGCGCCGTCCACAACATCTCCGGGAGTTCCACAGTTCGTCCACAGGTTTGTCCACAGGGGTGGACAGTGGGCCGTTGACCGTGGCGCCGTACCCGTCCTAGCGTGTTCCACAGAGAAGACCTCCTGTTCGAATCGGTACGACGCTCGCAAGGGGAAGGCAAGCGGACTGCACGGACCGGGCAGGGGGTCTTTCTTCGCTCCCACCGACAGCCAGCCGCCTCATCTCGCCTCACCGACCGGTGAACGCCGGGGGTCGCTTCTCCCTGGCGGCGGCGATACCTTCGTGCAGGTCTGCGGTGGCCAGGGTGATCGGCTGGGCGAGGGCCTCCCACTGCACCGCGCCCTCGAAGTCGCCGTGGCCGCCGTCGCGCAGGGCAAGCTTGGTGTACCGGGTCGGGATCGGGGCGTTCGCGGCGATGCCTGCCCCACCACGTTCGGCAGCAGGTGCGTCGCGGCCATCCCCGGGACCTCGAGCGCCCGGATAGAAAGCCAGGCCCGGTAGAACGCGATCATCCTGGTGCGCAGATGGTCCACCTCTGCCTCCGGCTCGCTGGTGATCCAGCTGGTGTTGCCGCCTGAGCAGAACGCGGTCCCCTCGCCGGTCACCATCACCGCGCGCACGGAACGGTCCTGAGCGAGCTCCTCGACCGCATCCACCCAGGCAGCGGTCATCTGGTCCGACATCGCGTTTCGCTGAGCGGGGTTGTCCAGGATGAGCACCGCGACACCGTCGTGTCGTTCCGAGCGGAGATGGTTGCCGTTCGTTGTCGATGACATGGCCGCGAGACTACCGATCCTCCGCCGATCATCGGGGGGTGCCTTCGGAGTGGAATCGGCCCGGATCGGGCAGTGCCTGCATGGTTGTCGGGCACGCCTGCCGTAGTGTGCAAGGCGGTCACTAGAAACGGTGGCCCCGGCGGGTCTTCGCACGACTCCCACTCCCCGCCGCGACGACCGTTACGAGAAGAAAGCAAGGAGGCCGTCATGGCAGAGACCTGGAGCGGCGAGTTCTACTGCGTGAAGTGCAAGGCCAAGCGCGAGGCCGAAGGTGAAGTGCGGGTCAACGACAAGGGCACCCGGATGGCCAAGGCCGTCTGCCCGGTGTGCGGCACGAACCTGAACCGGATTCTCGGCAAGGCCTGAGCAGCCAGAGGGCGAAGAGCCGACAGCGGCGGGATCTCCTGGTGGAGCTCCCGCCGCTGAGCGTGTCGTGGAGTGTGGCCCGGTGACCCGGTGACCCTGTGGACGAGGTCGCACGGCCGCTCGCGAACTAGGGCAGGGTGGCCCGATGCGTCCCATCCTGCGACCCGGATCCCACGTGCTTCGCCGCCACAACCAGGAGATCCAGGTCGGGCTCGACCCACGCCACGCAGTCGTGCTTTCGGACGACTGCGCCACCCGGTCGTGCCTGGCGAAGCTGGGCAGGTTCGCCGACGTCTCGGAGTACGGCGCGGCGCACATTCTCGACCTACTCGACGAGCACGGACTGCTGCTCGACGGCAGTGCCCTGGCGCCGTTGGTGCCATGCCAGGCATCTCGGCCTGACGACCGCGAAGAACCACCGAGCCGACGGCCGCCTCGCCAGGACATAGCGGCCCTCGCTCGAAGCTACGGTGACGAGGCGGCCGCCCTTCTCGACGCCCGGATGATGTCGCGGGCGGAAGTGGTCGCCTTCGCGGACATTCCCGGGGACCGGCTCGCGACTGAGCTCGCCGAGATGTTGCGTGAGGTCGGTTTTCCTGCTCGACGCCCGACGGGTCGGGCCGCAGGCTCGACCCCACCGCACGGATCGCGCGACGACCCGACCTCATCCGGCACGGCCGTCACGATGGCGGCCTTGGTCGGCGTCGGCGAGCCCGACCGCGCGCTCGTCGACGGCTGGATGCGCGCCAGGACGCCACACGTCCTGGTGCGGCTCACCGAAGGATTCGCGACCGTGGGACCGTTCGTCGACCCCGGCCGGACGGCATGCCTGCGCTGCCTCGACGCGCACCACACCGACGCGGACCCCTCCTGGCCACTGCTCGTGGCGCAGTACTCCGCACTCACTAGAAGGGACCGCGCCGACGGCATCCCCGAGCCCGTCGACGGCTTGCTCGCCAGAATGGTCCTCGCCTGGGCCGCACGCGACCTCACGTCCTACGCCGAGCGGCGCAGACCCTCTACCTGGTCCGCCACGATCCGCCTCGACCCGCAGCTGGGCTCGGTGGAGACCCGATCATGGCTGCGGCACCCCGACTGTGGATGCGCGTGGGCGTAGGAGCGGCTGTTTCTCGCTCCCGTCCGTCACAATGGGAAGATGCCCGACCTCCCCCGCAGGACCGTCGCCCGGACGGCACGCCTGGCTGCTCTTCCCCTGGGTTTCGCAGGCCGCACCGCGGTCGGCATGGGAAAGCGGATCGGCGGCGCCCCCGCCGATGCCGTGATGACCGAGGTCCAGCAGCGCACCGCCGAGCAGGTGTTCCGCACGCTCGGGGACCTCAAGGGCGGGGCGATGAAGATGGGGCAGGCGATGTCCATCTTCGAGTCCGCGCTGCCCGAGGAGATCGCCGCGCCCTACCGCGACCAGCTGACCCGTCTCCAGGACTCTGCGCCGCCGATGTCGGCCACCGCCGTGCGCGAGATCCTGAGCCGTGAGCTGGGCACGCATTGGCGCAGGCAGCTCGTGGAGTTCGACGAGAACCCGGCCGCGGCCGCCTCCATCGGTCAGGTGCACAAGGGACGCTGGCACGACGGGCGGGACGTCGCGATCAAGGTGCAGTACCCCGGCGCCGGTGAAGCCCTGCGGGCCGACCTGCGACAGGTCGCACGACTCGCGAAGACCTTCGGCGCGATGATCCCCGGCATCGACATCAAGCCCCTCGTGGAAGAGCTGCAGGAACGAGTCACCGAGGAGCTCGACTACTCGCTCGAAGCCGAGGCGCAGAGCGCTTTCGCCGCTGAGTTCGAGTCCGACCCCGATGTCTTCGTGCCGCACGTTGTGGCCGGCACCGGGAAGCTGCTTATCTCCGAATGGGTCGAGAGCCGCTCGTCGATGGCGCGGCTGATCGCCGAAGGCTCGCAGGAGGAGCGTGACCACTACGCCGAGCGATACGTCCGGTTCCTGTTCTCCGGTCCGGAGCGCACCGGGATGCTGCACGCCGACCCGCACCCGGGGAACTTCAGGATCATGCCAAGCGAGGACGGCGGGCTCGGCCGCCTCGGGGTGGTGGACTACGGAGCCGTCGCCCGGCTTCCCGAACGCGGGCTGCCACGCTCGATCGGCGCGCTCATGCGGATCGCCATGCTCGACGACTACGACGAGGTCCTCGAGAGCCTTCGCGTTGAGGGGTTCGTGAAGCCGAACATCCGGATCGACCCTGACGACCTGCGCGACTACCTCGGTCCGTTCGTCGAGCCGGCGCGTGGCGAGACGTTCCAGTTCTCCCGGGAATGGATGCGTGAGCAGTTCCAGCGCCTCAACGACCCACGCGAGCCCGGTTACACAATGACGTTAAAGCTGAACCTCCCCCCGTCGTACCTCCTGATCCACCGGGTCTGGATCGGCGGCATCGGGGTGCTGTGCCAGATGGAGGCGCAGGCACCGTTCCGCGAGATCCTCGAGCAGTCACTGCCGGGTTTCGCCGACCGCTGAGCCGAGCTCAGCCGGACGTACGGCGCCCGCAGCGGGCGGGTGAGCTCACCACCAGTCGCTGTCGAGCTTCGTCTCGATCGCGCGCAGATGCTCGCGGGAGCAGCTGTCGCAAAAGGCCTTGACCTTCCCGTCCTCCACAGCGGTCGTCCAGGTCAGTGGAGCCTGGTCGTCGGGAGCCGTCGTCCCGCAGAAGTCGCACGTCATAGGCACTCACTCAGACTAGGGAGAAGGCCGGCTCTGCGGGGCACAGTTTGCACGATTGTCTACACCAGGCCCGGGCCTGGGACAGCGGAATATCTCCGGTGTCGCAGGCCCGGGCACGGTGGATCACAGCGCGCGGG
>JALZKI010000002.1 GCA_030859325.1 Actinomycetota bacterium | reverse complement strand
GGCGGACCGGCGCCGGGAGAAGAACGAGGTCGAGCAGTTCATGTCGGACTACCTCGCGCACAGGTCACATGCCGATCGGCCCGCCTGAGCGAGTTGTCTCAGACACGGAAGCGGACTTCGGGCACCTGGCCAGCACCCAAGCGGGCCGGCCCTGCTCCGCAAGAACTGGGGCGTACGCGTGATCTCCTGGAGCCATCGAGGTGTCGGCGGTTCCGACCGCCACCAACTGGTACCTGCACCTGGCGAGCGCCTCTGCCGAGCACCCAAAGTCTCGTTGCGCGACATCACCGTGTCGACCATGTTCGTCGCGGGGAAGCACGACATCCTCGCCTCCGCCGAGGACATGCGAACCGCTGCGGATTGCATCGTGATGGCCCGGGTGCACTCCTCCTAGTCCGGGAGCCGGACGTGGCCGCTGCTTTGGGCCGCTTTGCGAGACTGTGCATGTGGGCCAGACCTCGACGCGGAGCCTCCTGATGATGTTCGCCGCCACCTGTGCGTTCACGCTCTTCGCCTGCAGCGGAACCGAGGGGGATCCCGACGGACTCGGCACTTCGAGAGCCGGTGACCAGCCGAGCACCAGGACCGGCCAGCCGACCGATGCGGAGTCGTCACCCAGGAAGCCACCTGGCCAGAAGCCCGGCAAGGCCGAGCCGCGGGTCGTCGGCACGGTCGCGACGAACCTCGTCGCGCCCTGGGGCATCGACTTCCTCCCCGACGGCACCGCCCTGGTGAGCGAGCGGGACACCACGAAGATCCTTGCCATCGAAGATGGTTCGGTCCGCACGGTCGGGCGGCTCCACGCTGCGCAGCCGCAGGGAGAGGCCGGCGTCCTGGGCATCGCGGTGTCGCCGACGTACGACGCGGACTCGTTCGTCTACGCCTACTTCACCTCGTCCTCCGACAACCGGGTCGTCCGGATGACCTTCGACGGCGCTCGGCTCGGAGCGCCAGAGGTGGTCCTCGCGGGCATTCCCAGCGGTTTCATCCACGACGGCGGTCGCCTCGAGTTCGGCCCCGACGGCTGTCTCTACGTCTCCACCGGGGAGACCGGCGAGGAGCAGCTCGCGCAGGACGCCTCCTCATTGGGCGGCAAGATCCTCCGGATCACTCCCGACGGTGACCCTGCGCCGGGGAACCCCGTCGATGGGTCCCCGGTGTGGACGATGGGTCACCGTAACGTGCAGGGACTCGCCTTCGACGAGCAGGAGCGTCTCTGGGCCAGTGAGTTCGGGGCCAACACGTGGGACGAGCTGAACCTGATCGAGAGGGCCCGCAACTACGGATGGCCGCTGGTCGAGGGCGAGGGCGACCTCGAGGAGTACCGCAACCCGTTCGCCCAGTGGCGCACCGCGGAGGCGTCCCCGTCCGGACTCGCCTATCTGGACGGGTCGCTGTGGATGGCCTCGCTGCGTGGCGAGCGGCTGTGGCAGATCGAGGTGGAGAAGAACGGCATCGCCATGCCCCGCGACCACTTCGTCGGAAGCTACGGGAGACTGCGCACGGTCGTGGCAGCTCCGGACGGGAACCTCTGGGTGTCCACCAGCAACCGGGACGGCCGCGGAGAACCTGCCGCGCAGGACGACCGGATCCTGGAGATCGCCGTCCGCTGAGCTCCCGGTGGGCGGCCTAGGAAAGCTTCTCCAGGATCAGCTCCCTGACGCGCCCGGCGTCGGCCTGGCCCCGCATCTCCTTCATCACCGCGCCGATCAGTGCGCCTGCGGCTGCGACCTTGCCGTCGCGGATCTTGTCCGCAACCCCGGGGTTCGACTCGATAGCGCGGTCGACGGCCGCCGCCAGTGCCCCTTCGTCGGAGACCACGGCCAGCCCACGCGCGGCGACCACCTCGTCCGGCGTGCCCGCTCCGGCCAGAATGCCGTCGAAGACCTGCCGCGCGAGCTTGTCGTTGATCTCTCCCTCGTCCACGAGCGCCTGGACGCGGGCCACGTCACTCGGCGTGACGCCAAGCGCGGTGATCTCGACCCCCTGCTCGTTGGCCCGGCGTGCCATCTCCGAGAGCCACCACTTGCGAGCCGCCGCGGGAGGCGCTCCCGCGGCGATCGTCTCCTCGACTAGGCTCAACGCGCCAGCGCCGACCGTGTCGCGCATCTGAAGGTCGCTGAAGCCCCACTCAGACTGCAGCCGGGCACGACGCTCGCGTGGCGGCTCGGGAAGCGTGGACCGGAGCCGTTCCACCCATTCCCGTGAGGGGGCGACCGGGACCAGATCGGGCTCGGGGAAGTAGCGGTAGTCCTCCGCGTCGGACTTCTCGCGGCCCGAGGTCGTGACTCCGGTGTCCTCGTGCCAGTGCCGGGTCTCCTGGGTGATCGAGGCGCCCCCGGCGAGCAGCGCGGCCTGACGTCCGACCTCGTAGCGGACCGCCCGCTCCACCGAGCGCAACGAGTTCACGTTCTTGGTCTCAGTGCGGGTGCCGAGCGGCGCGTCCGGTGAAGGCCGCAACGACAGGTTGACGTCACAGCGAAGCGACCCCTGCTCCATGCGTACGTCGGAGACGCCGAGGCCGAGCAACAGCTCACGCAGCTGTGCTACATAGGCTCGAGCCACCGCAGGCGCCTGGGTCCCGGCGCCCTCGATCGGCTTGGTGACGATCTCGATCAGCGGGATCCCGGCGCGGTTGTAGTCGACCAGCGAGTGGTCGGCGCCGTGGATGCGGCCCGTGGCACCGCCGACGTGCAGCGACTTCCCGGTGTCCTCCTCCATGTGCGCACGCTCGATCTGCACACGGTGCACCACGCCGTCCACGTCGACGTCGGTCCAGCCGTTGAAGGCGACCGGCTCGTCGTACTGCGAGGTCTGGAAGTTCTTCGGCATGTCGGGGTAGAAGTAGTTCTTCCGCGCGAACCGGCACCACTGCGCGATCTCGCAGTTGAGCGCCAACCCGATCCGGATCGCGGACTCGACCGCAGTCGCGTTCACGACCGGCATCGCGCCGGGCAGACCGAGGCACACCGGGCAGACCTGCGTGTTCGGCTCGGCGCCGAACTCCGTGGGGCAGCCGCAGAACATCTTCGAGGCGGTGTTGAGCTCGACGTGCACCTCGAGCCCGAGCACGGGGTCGAACATGGCCAGTGCCTCGTCGTAGGACATCAACGTGGGCGCACTCATGCCGTCGCTCCTTCGGGGACGGGCAGCGCAGGGGCCCGGTCCAGGAGCGACCCGCCCCACTGTTGTCGCAACAGCGTCTCGAGCGCCGCACCGACGCGGTAGACCCGGTCGTCGGCCATCGCCGGCGCAAGGATCTGGAAACCGGTCGGCAGGTCGTCCTCGTCGGCGAGCCCGTTCGGAAGCGACAGTGCCGGAACGCCTGCGAGGTTGGCGGGAATGGTGGCGATGTCGTTGAGGTACATCGCCACCGGGTCGTCGAGCTTCTCGCCCAGCTTGAAGGCCGTGGTCGGTGCCGTCGGTGAGACGAGTACGTCTACCTGGCCGAACGCCGCATCGAAGTCGCGGCTGATCAACGTCCGCACTTTCTGCGCCTGCCCGTAGTAGGCGTCGTAGTAGCCGCTCGAGAGCGCATACGTGCCCAGGATGATCCGCCGCTTGACCTCGTCACCAAAGCCGGCGTCGCGGGTCGCCCTCATCACCTCCTCGGCGTTCGGGAACTCCACACCTTCGGGCAGCACGCGCAGGCCGTAGCGCATCGCGTCGAACTTCGCGAGGTTCGAGGATGCCTCGCTCGGCAGGATCAGGTAGTAGGCCGCCAGGGCGTGCACGAAGCTCGGGCAGGAGACCTCGACGACATCCGCGCCCGCCTCGACCAGCAGCCTGACCGACTCGTCGAACCGCGCGCGGACCCCAGCCTGGTAGCCCTCCCCGTTCAGCTCCTTGACCACGCCGACCCGGACGCCGGTCATGTCTCCGGACGTGCCTCGACGGGCAGCGTTGACCACCCCGGGAAGCGGCTGGTCGATCGACGTCGAGTCGGCCGGGTCGTGCCCACCGATCACCTCGTGCAGCAGAGCCGCGTCCCGGACGTTCCGGGTCACCGGACCCGCCTGGTCGAGCGAGTTCGCCAGCGCCACCAGCCCGTAGCGCGAGACACCCCCGAAGGTCGGCTTCATCCCGACCGTGCCGGTCACCGCTGCTGGCTGCCGGATCGAGCCACCGGTGTCCGTGCCGATCGCGAGGGGCGCCTCGAACGCCGCCAGCGACGCGGCCGACCCACCACCCGAGCCTCCCGGGATCCGGTCGAGGTCCCATGGGTTGCGCGTGGGACCGTACGCCGAGTGCTCGGTCGAGGAGCCCATCGCGAACTCGTCCATGTTGGTCTTGCCGAGGATCGGCAGGCCGGCTTCCTTCAGCCGAGTGACCAGGGTGGCGTCGTACGGCGGGACCCAGCCCTCCAGGATCCGCGAGCCACACGTCGTCGGCAGCCCCTTGGTGGTGAGGATGTCCTTGACCGCGACCGGAACACCGTCGAACGCGGACGCCGGAATGCCGGCCGCACGGCGCTCGTCGGCCGCGCGGGCTGCCGCCAACGCCCCGTCGCCGTCGACGTGCAGGAATGCGTGCAGGGCTCCGTCGACGTCGGCGATCCGGTCGAGGTGAGCCTGGGTCACCTCCACGGACGTGGTCTCTCCGGACGCGAGCGCCTCGGCTAGTTCAGAGGCGGTACGGCGGATGAAGTCGATCATCTACGCTTCCTCCCCCAGGATTCGCGGGACGCTGAAGCGCTGCTTCTCCACGTCCGGCGCACCGGCGAGCGCCTCCTCCGCGGTCAGCCCGGGGCGGACGACGTCCTCACGGAAGACGTTGGTCAGCGGGAGGGCGTGCGAGGTCGGCGGCACGTCCTCGGCAGCGACGTCGCGGATCGAGGCGATCGACTCCAGGATCACCGCGAGCTGCGGAGCGAGGTGGTCGAGCTGAGCGTCACTGAGGTCGATCCGCGCGAGGTCTGCCAGATGTGCCACCTCGTTGCGGGTGATCTCAGACATGCGAGCTTCTCCTAGAGAGCGTGGGATGCACCTATCCTAAGGGCAGCAATCGGCCGCGAGCGAGGCGGTCGCGCCCTGCCGAGGCAGTGGGTGCCGGTGTGGTCTCAGCCGCCACCTACCGAACGTCTCGAGCCGGGTGCAGCGGCAGGGCGTCTGCTCCCGGTGGCTACTCTGCGGCCTGGGCCAGCTCGCGTGCGTCGTCCGGCCCGTCGGACAGCAGCACCATGAACCCCGCCTCGTCGAGGACCGGGACCCTCAACGAGAGGGCCTTGTCGTGCTTGGAGCCCGGGGCCTCCCCGACCACAACGAAGTCGGTCCTCTTCGACACCGACGAGGCCGCCTTGCCACCCCGGGCCAGGATCGCCTCCTTGGCCTGGTCGCGGCTGAAGGCGTCGAGCGAACCGGTGACCACGATGCTCATCCCCTCGAGAGTTCTCGGGGTCGACTCGTCCACCTCGTCCTCCATCCTCACGCCTGCCTCGCGCCACTTGCGGACGATGTCTCGATGCCAGTCGACGACGAACCAGGCCTGAACCGACTCGGCGATCGTCATCGCGACGCCCTCGGCCGATGCGAGCTCCTCGAGAGAGGCCTGCGCGATCGCATCTATCGTGTGGAACTGTGCGGCGAGCGCCCGGGCAGCGGTCGGCCCGACGTGCCGGATGGAGAGCGCCACCAGGACGCGCCACAGAGGCCGGGCCTTGGCCTCGTCGAGGTTGGCGAGCAGCCGGGCGGCGTTCGCGGACAGGACCGGCTCGTTGCCCTCCTCCTTCTTCGGCGCCCGGGTGAACATCGGGACACACAACAGCTCGGCCTCGGTCAGCGCGAAGACGTCGCCCTCGTCCTCGATGACGTGTGCGTCGAGCAGGCCGGCCGCCGCTTCGTAGCCGAGCACCTCGATGTCGAAGGCTCCCCGGCCGGCCACGTGGAAGACACGTTCGCGCAGCTGTGCGGGGCAGAAACGGGTGTTGGGACAGCGGATGTCGGCGTCACCCTCCTTCTTCGGCGCCAACAACGTGCCGCACTCGGGGCAGGAAGTGGGCATCTCGAACTCGCGCTCGGTCCCGTCGCGAAGATCCACGACCGGTCCCACGATCTCCGGGATCACGTCGCCGGCCTTGCGCAGTACCACGGTGTCACCGATCAGCACGCCTTTGCGCCGCACCTCCGAGGCGTTGTGCAAGGTGGCCATCTCGACGGTGGAGCCGGACACCCGGATGGGTTCCATGACGCCGTAGGGCGTGACCCGGCCGGTGCGCCCGACATTGACCCGGATGTCGAGCAGCTGGGTGTTCACCTCCTCGGGCGGGTACTTGTAGGCGATCGCCCATCGCGGGGCCCGAGACGTCGACCCCAGCCGGCGCTGCAGGGAGACCTGGTCGACCTTGACCACCACACCGTCGATCTCGTGATCGACGTCGTGCCGGTGCTCGCGGTAGTAGGCCACGAACTCCTCGACGCCATCCAGGTCGGCCACCACCTTCACCCGCTCGCTGACCGGCAGTCCCCAGGCAGCCAGGGCGGCGTACGACTCCGACTGCCGCTTCGGCTCGAACCCCTCGCGTGCGCCGAGCCCGTGACAGACCATGGCCAGCGGGCGGGTGGCTGTGACCCGGGGGTCCTTCTGCCGCAACGACCCGGCGGCGGCGTTGCGCGGGTTGGAGAACGGCGCCTTGCGGGCCTCGACCATGGTCTCGTTGAGCCGCTCGAACGCATCGACCGGCAAGAACACCTCTCCACGCACCTCGACCAGGTGGGGCACGGGGCTGAGAGTGCCGGCCTTCAGCCGGGCGGGGACGTTGTCGATCGTACGCACGTTCCGGGTCACGTCCTCGCCGGTCCGGCCGTCACCTCGGGTGGCCGCACGCACCAGCCGGCCCTCCTCGTAGAGCAGGTTGATCGCCAGCCCGTCGACTTTGAGCTCGCATAAGAACTCCGCGTCCGGAACCCCCTCGCGCTCCAGCCGCCCCCTCCAGGACGCCAGCTCCTCGGGCGAGAACGCGTTGTCCAGACTTCTCATCTGCTCGAGGTGATCCACCGGGGTGAACTCGGTCGACACCGCGCCGCCGACCTTCTGAGTCGGTGAGTCGGGTGTCCGCAGCTCGGGAAACCGCTTCTCGAGCTTCTCCAGCCGGCGCAGCAGCTCGTCGAAGTCCGCGTCCGACAGCGTCGGGGCGTCCATGACGTAGTAACGCCAGCGGGCCTCCTCGACCATCTCAGCGGTCTCGCGGTGCTCCTCGCGAGCTTCGGGGGTGGCAGCCTCGACCTCAGCGCCGGACATGTTCTCGCTGATCGCGGCACTCTCGCTCATGGCCTCATCTTGCCCTGAACCGCCGACATCTTTCGCGGCCACGCTGCCGGCGCCGGTTTTCCCGCAGTCATCTCCGGCCCATCCTCGGGCACCTCCGCGACGAACCCGAAGCGCACTTGAATCAGTTGAGAGGATCAGAGCATGTCAGCCCCCCAGTTCACTCGTCGCGACGTCGACGCGACTCCCGACGGCCTGATCTTGATGCTGCACGGGGGCCGGGCCGACAGCCTCGCCCCGGTTGAAGAAGGCAGCGCCTCGTGGCGTCGCTCCCATTGGATGATGGGCCACCTCGCCGACCGTGCGCACGACGCCGGCGTCAGTGTGTGGCTGTTGCGCTACGGCCAGCGCGGCTGGAACGCAGGGGCCTCCCCTGTTCCCTCGCCGGTCCTTGATGCCCGGTGGGCACTCGACCAGGTGCGCCGCGAGCTCGGTTCCCTGCCGGTCGTACTCCTCGGGCATTCGATGGGGGCCCGCGCCGCCG
The DNA here is from genome assembly GCA_030859325.1 of Actinomycetota bacterium. Classification (GTDB taxonomy): domain Bacteria; phylum Actinomycetota; class Actinomycetes; order Propionibacteriales; family Nocardioidaceae; genus Nocardioides_C. The sequence goes on along the minus strand of JALZKI010000002.1, from coordinate 24,479 downwards.
TCGCCGTCGCCGATGATCCCTCCGTGACCGGGGTGGTGGCACTCGCGCCATGGCTGCCGGGGTCGGAACCGGTACGCCCGCTCAATGGCAAGCATCTCGCCGCGGCGCATGGCCGCAGCGACAAGATCACCTCCTTCAGGGCGACCGAGGATTTCCTACGAAGGGCAGCATCTGTCGTCGCATCGACGGAGCTCACCGACATGGGCCGCGCGGGGCACTACATGTTCCGGAGGATCTCGGCCTGGAACGACTTTGCGATCACCCGGTCCCTCGCCTTCGTCCACCAGCGCGTTCCCGACTGAGACCACTGCTCCGGCGTCACCGAGCAGTCGTCCGGGATCAGGGAGAAGACAGGTTGGCCGCGACCTGCCGGGTGAGCTCGGATGCCCGACGGGCCCAGCCGACGCTCGCGGCCGAGAGGCCGCACGCCGGCGTGACCACCAGGCACTCCCCCACGCTCTCCGGGTCGAAGCCGAGCATGTCGAGCACCCGAAGGATTCGCTCCGTCACCTGACTGTCACGAGGCCAGGACGCGGGGTCGGGTTCGACAGACGGGACCGCGCCCAGGAGGACCAGCCTGTCCCCTTCGATCGCGGCCCCGAGATCGTCGTACCCGGCCGGCTCCAGGACCGACAGGTCCACGGAGATTCCCCGTGCCCCGGCACCGAGCAGCAAGGACGAGGGCGGGCTTGCCGCGCAGCAGTGAGCCACCGACGTGGCGCCGGACTCCTCGATCGCGGTGAAGACCCATTCCAGTGCAGGCGAGGCACCTGGAGGGTCCACGGAGCGGTGCCGGGAGAAGCCGGACGCCGTCGGGACCTGGCCGGTCATGACCGCCGGGAGCACCGGCTCGTCCAGCTGTACGATGAGTGTGGCGTCGGGCAACCTGCGGCGGACATCGGCGATGTGGTCACGCAGACCCTCCGCGAGTGCTTGTGCCAGCTCGCGGCGAGCGCCGTGGTCGGCAAGCACCCGGTCACCGCGTGGCCTCTCGACCGTCGCGGCCAGCGTCCAGGGTCCGGCGACCTGGATCTTGAAGCGTCCGGCATACCCCTGAAGCTGCTCCTCGACGACATCGAGGTCCTGAGCCAACAGTGAGCGGCCGCGGCGATGGTCGACACCGGGAGCGTCGGTGAGTCGCCACCCCGCTGGCTGCAGATCGGCTCCGAGCTCGGCCATGATCGCCAGGCCTCGCCCCGCCATGTCGGCAACGGCGCCGCGACCGGGCAGCTCGGGAAGGTACGGCAGGTCTGGGCACTCGCCGAGCACCAGTCGAACGGCCTCCGCGTAGTCACCGGCGTCGTTGCCGGGCAGCGACCCGATTCCGGAGGCGGCCGTCATCCGCGCGGGCCGAGCGTCGCCGACTCGCGACGCACCGCGGCCGTGATCGTGCATGAGCCGACCACCCGCGACCCCTCGTAGACCACCGCAGCCTGACCGGGAGCGATGCCCTGCGCGGGCTCCAACAGCTTGATTGCGACCTCGACGTCATGCACCGTGACGACTGCCTCGTGCTCCTCGCCGTGGGCGCGCAGCTGCACCGTGCCATGCAGCGGCTCGGAAGGGACGGTGCCGCACCAGCGCGGCTTGAATCCAGTGATGTGGTCGATACTCAGCTCCTCGCGGGGCCCCACGGTCACCGTTCCGGAGACCGGCTCGATGTCCAGGACGTAGCGGGGTCGTCCGTCCGAGGCAGGCCGGCCTAGTCGCAGACCCTTCCGCTGGCCGATCGTGAACCCGAAGGTTCCTTCGTGCGTTCCCAGGACATCGCCGGACGCGTGGTCGACGATCTCACCCGATGCGACCGGGCCGAGCTTCTCCTTGAGCCAGTCCGCGGTGTTGCCGTCGGAGATGAAGCAGATGTCGTGGCTGTCCGGCTTCTTCGCCACCGAGAGCCCCCGGCGGCCGGCCTCCTCACGGACCTGCGGCTTGCGGGAGTTCCCGAGGGGAAACAGCGCGTGCGACAGCTGTTCCTGGGTGAGCACGCCGAGCACGTAGGACTGGTCCTTCGCCGTGTCCACCGCGCGATGCATCGCCACCAGGCCGTCCTCGCCCCTCAAGAGCTGGGCGTAGTGACCGGTGGCCACGGCGTCGAAGCCGAGGGCGAGCGCACGTTCGAGGACGGCCGCGAACTTGATCTTCTCGTTGCAACGCAGGAAGGGGTTGGGAGTACGGCCCACCGCGTACTCCGACATGAAGTCCTCGACCACGTCCTCGTGGAAGCGATCGCTCATGTCCCAGACGTAGAAGGGGATCCCGATCACGTCCGCGGCACGGCGCGCGTCGTTGGAGTCCTCGATCGTGCAACAGCCCCGTGCCCCCGTGCGGTAGGACTTCGGGTTTCGCGACAGCGCGAGGTGGATCCCCGTCACGTCGTGGCCCGCCTCCACCGCACGGGCGGCGGCGACGGCGGAGTCGACGCCGCCGGACATGGCAGCAAGCACCCTCATCTCGACGGCACCGCCCTAGCCTGCCCTCTTGGCGACCCCGTAGCCGGATGCGATTCCGGCTGCCCGGGCGCGCTCGACCACGGGCGCGATCGCCTCGACCAGGGCATCGACGTCGGAGGAGGTGCTGGAGTGGCCGAGGGAGAAGCGCAGGGAGGACCGTGCGCACTCCTCGTCCGAGCCCATGGCCAGCAGGACGTGGGAGGCCCGCGGGACGCCGGCAGAGCACGCGGAACCGGTCGAGCACTCGATGCCACGTGCGTCCAGCAGCATCAGCAGCGAGTCACCCTCGCTACCGGTGAACCTGATGTGGGCGTTGCCCGGAAGTCGATGGGTGAGCGAGACGTCACGGTCGCCGTTCACCACCGAGCCGGGCACTCGTGCCAGCACGCGCCGTACCAGGTCGTCCCTGAGCGCGGCGACTCTGGACGCGTGCTGCGCCTGGTTCGACACCGACATCTCCACAGCGGTGGCGAAACCGAGGATGGCAGGTGCGTCGATGGTCCCGGAGCGGATGTCGCGCTCCTGGCCACCTCCGTGCAGCAGAGGTGTGAGGTCGAGCTCCCGGCGTACGACGAGCGCGCCGACACCGATCGGGCCACCGAGCTTGTGTGCGGTCAGCGTCAGGGCGTCGACGCCGCTCGCGGCGAAGTCGACCGGGATCTGTCCCACGGCTTGCACGGCATCGGTGTGCACGGGAATGCCGTGCTCACGGGCGACCTCGGCGACGTCCTGGATCGGCTGCACGGTGCCGACCTCGTTGTTCGCCCACATCACGGAGACCAGCGCGACCGAGGCGGGGTCACGCTCCACCGACTCACGCAACGCATCGGGGCGCAACCGGCCGATATCGTCGACCGGGAGCAGCTCGACCTCGGCGCCGGTCCCCTCGGCCAGCCAGTGCAGCGAGTCCAGGACCGCGTGGTGCTCCACCGCGGTGGACAGGATGCGAGTACGACGGGCGTCGGCTCCGTGGCGGGACCAGTAGAGACCCTTGACCGCGGCATTGTCGGCCTCGGTGCCTCCTGAGGTGAACACCACCTCACCCGGACGCGCGCCGAGGGCCCCCGCGATCTGCTCGCGTGACTCCTCCACGAGCCGGCGGGCCGAACGACCCGAGGCGTGTAGTGAGGACGGGTTGCCCACCCGGGTCATCTGCTGAGCCATTGCCAGGGCCGCCTCCGGGTACATCGGGGTCGATGCAGCGTGGTCGAGGTAGACGGTGTCCCGCGCGGCAGCCACAGGAACGGAAAGGGTGTCGTTCATCGCGCCTACCAGGGTACGACCTGGACGAACCTCGACTAAATCTCCATCCCACCCGGATCAGCACACGTCGCTCCTGGCGCATGCTCTCGCGGAACCCTTCCCAGCCGTCGTGCTCCCCCGCCACGTCACGGAAGTAGTCCACCAGCGGCTCCATCGCCTCCGGCAGCTCGTCGACACAGTACGGCGTGATGGTGACGCCGCGGCAGAGGCCAGAGACCGTACCCACGGGCGGACGTGGTCGCTTCGGCCGCGCTCGCAGCCGTTGCGGTGCACCTGCGGGACGAGAAGACCATCGATCAACTCTGCCGCCGCTCGAGGTTCGCGCACGTCCGCCGAGCCACGGAGTCGGCCACGTCACAGCTGGTTAGTTCGTGATTACCCGACAAACCTGCGTACTGTTGTCACTTCGGCCCCATCAGTTCTGCCTCGGGTCGAACATGCACGTGTCATCCACCAAGCGCCGCGGGCACGTTCCCGCGCCGGGCAGGACGACCCTTCTAGCTTTTCGGAGTACCTCCCCCATGGCCTCAGGCCGCCCACGTACTATGCCCACAACTACTTCCGCACCGACCGCCCCAGCAATGTCTGCTTCTGCCGACACCACGTTCGCCGATCTCGGCGTGCCCACCACGCTCGTCGACACGCTGGCTGCCGCCGGCATCAACAAGCCGTTCCCCATCCAGTCCGCCACCCTTCCTGACTCACTCGCGGGCCGGGACGTGCTCGGCCGCGGTCGCACGGGATCGGGCAAGACCTACGCGTTCCTCCTGCCGATGCTCGCCCGGTTGGCGACAAGCCCGTCCAAGCGACGGCCCAACCGGCCCCGGGCGCTGATCCTGGCGCCGACGCGTGAGCTCGCCACCCAGATCGAGGCCTCGCTGGCACCGCTGGCACGAGCCATGTCGATGCGGACGCTCACCGTCTTCGGCGGCGTGCGTCCGAACCCGCAGATCCAAGGACTGCGCAACGGTGTCGACATCGTCATCGCGTGCCCGGGCCGGCTCGCCGACCACGTCCAGTCTGGCCACGCGTCTCTCGACGCTGTGGAGATCACGGTGCTCGACGAGGCCGACCACATGGCGGACCTCGGTTTTCTGCCCGTCGTACGACGGCTGCTCGACAAGACCCCTCGAGACGGGCAACGGCTGCTGTTCTCGGCAACGCTGGACGCCGGCGTCGATGTGCTAGTCAAGCGCTTCCTGCACAACCCGGTCACGCGCAGCGTCGACCCGGCTCAGTCGCCGATTGCCACGATGACCCACCACGTCCTGCACCTGCAGAAGGAGTCGAGGCTCCCCGTCCTCGTCGACCTCACCGCGGCACCCGGCCGGACGCTCGTCTTCACGCGCACCAAGCACGGCGCCAAGGCGCTCACCCGTCAGCTCAACGCCAAGGGCGTCCCGGCCGTGGAGCTGCACGGCAACCTCGCGCAGAACGCGCGCACCCGCAACCTCGCTGCCTTCTCCTCGGGCACGGCCACCACGCTGGTGGCCACCGATATCGCCGCCCGAGGAATCCACGTCGACGACGTCAGCCTTGTCGTGCACGCCGACCCGCCGGTCGAGCACAAGGCCTACACGCACCGTTCGGGGCGAACCGCTCGTGCCGGTGCCGCAGGCACGGTCGTCACGCTGATGCTCGACGCCCAGGTGTCCGACGTCCGCGACCTGACCCGCAGGGCGGGCATCAAGGCGACCATCACCCGGATCGGGGTCGGCGACCCGCTGCTGAGCACGATCGCGCCGGGCAAGCGCACCTACGTCGAGGCGACGGCTCTTCCCGTCCCGACAGAGAGCAACGGCGCCGGCAGGTCAGATGGACGTGGCCGCTCCGGAGGCCAGCGCTCCTCCCGCTCCGGGAGAGGCCACACCTCGAAGAACGCTGGCTCGCGCCGCGAGTCGTCGTCGGGCCGGGCATCGTCGGGCGGGTCCGCACGCCGTACCTCCTCGACGCGGTCGAGCAGCACCGTCTACTCGTCGAGCTCGCACAGCGCCGCCTCGTTCTCCTCCAGCAGCCGCGGTCGCTGAGCAGACCCCCACACCTCCTCACACTCTTGCCGAGGAGCTCGAGCGTGCGGCGGCAACGCTCACCGGCGCTGAGACGGGCCGGAGCGCCTTAGCCCTCCTGCGCGGCGCGCCGCATGCCCTCGATGTCGAGCTTCTTCATGCCGAGCATCGCCTCCATCGCGCGCCGCGCGCGCTCCGGGTCGTGGTCGCCGAGCAGCTCGGGGAGCGCCGTGGGCACGATCTGCCACGACACGCCGTACCTGTCCTTGAGCCAGCCACACTGGCCCTCTTCACCGCCCTCGGACAACCTGCCCCAGAAGTGGTCGACCTCTTCCTGGGACTCGCAGCTGACCTGGAACGAGACGGCCTCGTTGAACGTGAACACAGGGCCACCGTTCAGCGCGGTGAACGGCACGCCGTCCAGCTCGAAGGCCACGGTCAGGACGCTGCCGGGGGTCCCCGGGCCGGCCTCCCCGTAACGGCTCACCTGCGTGATCCGGGAGTTGTCGAAGACCGAGACGTAGAACTCGGCCGCCTCCTCGCCCTGGGTGTCGAACCACAGGCATGGGGTGATCTTCTGCATCGTTGCATCCTCTCGAGTCGACCGGCATCGCTTTGATGCCTCTCCGATAGACCGCGGTTGCGGCGCGAACTCATCGGCAGGCGAGGACCCGGACAGGTCAAGGTCTTTATCGGGACCGGTGCCGGATCATCGCGAGATCAACCTTTGCGCTTCTTGACCTCTTCGGTCGCGGCCGGGAGCACGACGTGCAGGTCACCCACGACACCGAAGTCGACGAGCTCGAACAGTGGGGCTTCCTCGTCCTTGTTGATCGCCACGATCGTCTTGGATGTCTGCATCCCTGCCCGGTGCTGGATGGCGCCGGAGATCCCGGCGGCGACGTACAGCTGGGGCGAGACCGACTTCCCGGTCTGGCCCACCTGGAAGCTGTGCGGGTACCAGCCCGAGTCCACGGCGGCACGCGAGGCACCGACAGCAGCCCCGAGGGTGTCGGCGAAGTTCTCGACCGGCTCGAAGTTGCCACCCGTGCCGCGTCCGCCCGAGACCACGATGGCGGCTTCGCTGAGGTCCGGCCGGCCGCTGCTCTTGCGAGGCTCGCTGGCCGTGATCCGGGCCGTCTTGGCACCTTCGGAGATCTCGACCTGCACGGTCTCCTGTGCGCCGGCGCCCTCGACCTGCTCCGGGGTTGCGGCGTTCGGCTTGACGGTGATGATCGGAACTCCCGTGGTCACCCTGGCCTGCACGGTGTAGCTGCCTGCGAACACCGACTGCGTCGTCACCGGCGTTCCACCCTCGGACTGTACGTCGACCGCGTCGGTGATCAGGCCGGAGCCCGTCTTGATGGCCAGTCGACCCGCGATCTCCTTGCCCTCTCCTCCGGAGGAGATGAGCACTGCGGCAGGTGAGCACTTCTCGACCACCTGGGCCATCACCTCTGCCTTCGGCGCCACCAGGTAGTCCTTGAAGTCGGAGTCGTCGACGAGATAGATCTTCTGCGCGCCGTACTTCTTCAGGGACTCGCTCGCGGAGTCGTCCAAGGCTCCGATGAAGAGCGCGGAGGGCTCCCCCAACCGTCGGGCGATCGTGAGGAGCTCGGTGGTCGGCTTGGTGACTGTGCCGTCGATATGGTCGACGAGAACCAGAATCTCACTCATGTCCATGGCTCCTTAGATGAACTTCTTGCTGGCGAGGAACTCGGTCAGCCTGGCTCCACCGCTGCCCTCTTCGTCGGTCACGATCTCACCCTGTGTGCGGGGCGGGCGGGCCTCCACCCCGTCGACCTGGGTCCACGCGGTCGAAAGACCCACCTGTTCCGCCGAGACGCCGAGGTCGGAGAGGGACCAGGTCTCCAGCGGCTTCTTCTTGGCCGCCATGATGCCCTTGAAGGACGGGTACCGCGCCTCGCCGGACTGGTCGGTCACGCTCAGCACCAGCGGGACCGAGCCCTCGATGGTCTGGGTGGCGGTGTCACCGTCGCGACGGATACGCACGGTGCCGTCGTCGAGCTCGACCTCCGAGCCCAAGGTCACGGCAGGGAGCGCGAGGCGTTCGGCGACCATCGCGGGAACGACTCCCATCGAGCCGTCGGTCGACGCCATTCCGCAGATCACGAGATCGTGGTCCAGCTTCTTGATGGCCTCGGCCAGCACCAGCGACGTGCCGATCGAGTCGGAGCCGGCGATCAGGTCGTCGTTGACGTGGACGCCCTTGTCGGCACCCATCTGCAGCGCTTTGCGAATCGCACCGGTGGCGTCTGCGGGACCCATGGTCAAGACCGTGATCTCGATGTCAGTGGAGCCCGCTTCGCTCAGCTTGTCCTTGATCTGCATCGCCTGCTCGACGGCGTACTCGTCAAGCTCCGACAGCAGTCCGTCCACGCCTTCTCGGTCGACGGTGTAGTCGGACTCGAAATGCCGGTCGGCAGTCGCATCGGGCACGTACTTCACACACACGACAATGTTCATGGCGGTCCTGGCCCTCCGGGCCCCTCCTGTGCACTCGTTCGCGGTCGGGGCTCACGTCACCCACCTCGTGAAGCCTGAGGCTACTAGCGGGCACTTTCGAAAGATATCGTGAGGTGGGTGGGGTCAGTCACACGCAGGCTATCGACAGTCGGTTCCGCGCAGGATCAGCGGCCGACGAACTGCGCTTCTCCGGGACCGTTCTTGACGAACGACGCCATGCCGATCGCACGGTCCTCGGTCGCGAAGAGAGCGGCGAACTGCTGGCGCTCGATCTCGAGACCGGTTTCCAGGTCCACCTCGAGACCACGGTCGACGGAGTCCTTTGCTGCCCGGAGGGCGAAGGCTGCCGCCTTGGTGAACTGCTTCGCCCACGCCACGGCCTCTTCGTAGACGACGTCGGCGGGTACGACGCGGTCCACGAGCCCGATCGAGAGCGCCTCACCGGCCTTGACGAACCGGCCCGAGAAGATCAGGTCCTTCGCCTTCGCAGGACCCACCAGCCGGGACAGCCGCTGGGTGCCGCCCGCGCCGGGGATGATGCCGAGCAAGATCTCCGGCTGAGCGAGCGTCGCGTTGTCGGCGGCGATCCGGAAGTCCGCACACAACGCGAGCTCACAGCCGCCACCGAGGGCGTATCCGGTGACCGCGGCCACCACCGGTTTCGGGATCCTCGCCACCGCGCTCAGCGAGGACTGGAGGCCCGACGAGCGCTTGACCATGTCGGTGTAGGACATGTCGGCCATCTCCTTGATGTCCGCCCCGGCCGCGAAGACTCTCTCCCCGCCGTAGACGACCACGGCGCGGACGTCGTCGCGTGCCCCCGCCTCCTGCGCAGCGGTCCGTATCTCCTCCTGGACGGCGACGTTGAGCGCATTCATCTTCGGCCGGTCGAGCCGAATGGTCCCGACTCCCTCGTCGACCTCTAGTCGTACGAACTTCCTCACCGCGACACGCTCCTCCTGGCTGGTCCTTCCTGTCGCGATGACCCTATCGGTCACACTGTCCCGGTGATGTCAACGGAGTCAGAGCCCAGTTCGGTCTGGCCCGGCCAGCACCACCCGCTCGGCGCCAGTTGGAGCGAAGAGGTGACGAACTTCGCCGTCTACGCTCCCGAGGCCACCGGGGTCACGGTGTGCGTGTTCGACCGACGTGCGGACGCCTCGGAGACGGAGACGCGGTTCCGGCTCACCGAGCAGACCCTAGGCATCTGGCACGGCGCGATCCCCGGAGTGCGACGAGGCCAGCGGTACGGCTATCGCGTCGACGGCCCCTGGGACCCCGCGAGCGGACACCGGTTCAACCCGGCCAAGCTCCTGATCGACCCCTACGCGCGGGCGATCAGCGGGACCGTCGTACCGGAACCGGCGATCTTCGGCGACAACAGCGAAGACTCTGCGCCCGCCATGGCGAGGAGCGTCGTGGTCCACGACGAGTTCGACTGGGGCGCAGACGTCCGGCCTCATACGCGGTGGACGGACACCGTCGTCTACGAGCTGCACGTCAAGGGTTTCACCGCCCTCCACGACGAGGTCCCCGAGGAGCTGCGCGGCAGCTACGCCGGGCTGACGGCGCCGGCCGCGCTGAAGTATCTCAAGGACCTCGGGATCACCACGATCGAGCTGCTTCCCGTGCACCAGTTCGTCTCCGAGCCCGCACTGGCCGCCAAGGGGCTGAGCAACTACTGGGGATACAACTCGATCGGTTTCTTCGCCCCGCACAACGCCTATGCCTCGACCGGGGACGGCGGTGAACAGGTCACCGAGTTCAAGGCCATGGTCAAGAGCCTGCACGAGGCTGGGCTCGAGGTGATCCTCGACGTGGTCTTCAACCACACCGCCGAAGCCGGTCCAGCAGGTCCGACGCTGAGCTTTCGCGGCCTGGACGACGCCGGCTTCTACAAGCACGTGGGAAGCGGGTTGGACCCGGCGGCCTACTGGGACGTGACCGGCTGCGGCAACACCGTCGACGCGTCGAACCCCTCGGTCCTCCGGCTCATCCTGGACTCCCTGCGCTACTGGGTCACCGAGATGCACGTCGACGGTTTCCGGTTCGACCTGGCTCCGGCGCTGACCCGGACCGGCCATGTGATCGACCTGGCCGGGCACTTCATCACCGCGATCGGCCAGGACCCGGTCCTGCGTCACGTCAAGCTCATCGCGGAACCCTGGGACGCAAGCATGGACGGCTACCAGCTGGGGTCGTTCCCGCCGCCGTGGTGTGAGTGGAACGACAAGTACCGCGACACCATCCGCGACTTCTGGCGGACGAGGTCAGGGGGCGTCCGCGACATGGCGTCCCGCGTGGCAGGCTCCAGCGACCTGTACGCCGACGACGGCCGGTCGCCGTACGCCTCCATCAACTTCGTCACTGCACACGACGGCTTCACCCTGCGCGACCTTGTGTCCTACAACACCAAGCACAACGAGGCAAACGGCGAGCACAACCGCGACGGGTCCGAGAACAGCCACTCCTGGAACTGCGGGGCGGAAGGCGAGACGGACGACCCAGGGGTCAGGGCACTGCGCCACCGTCAGGCGGCCAACATGATGGCGACGCTCTGCCTCTCGGCAGGAGTGCCGATGATCACGGCGGGTGACGAGCGCGGGCGCACCCAACGAGGCAACAACAACGCCTACAGCCAGGACAACGAGATCTCCTGGCTGGACTGGCGTCCCGACGACGCTTGGCTCGACATCCACGAGCTGACCAAGTGCGCCCTACGGCTTCGCCGCGAGCACCCTGCGCTGAGGCAACGACACTTCCTCGAAGGGCGTCCGGCGGTCGCCGGAGGGCCGAAGGACCTCGCCTGGATCCATCCCGAAGGGCGGGAGATGGGTGAGACCGACTGGCACGACGAGCACCTGCACGTCCTGGGCATGCTCGTGTCCGGGGACCCGCTTCGCGCACCCGGGCCTCACGGCGAGCCGCTGCGGGACTCCTCATTCCTCCTGTGGTTCAACGCCCAGCCCGAAGCCGGCCTCGCGAGGCTGCCCGTTCAGGAGTGGGTGCACACCGTCGAGGTCGTGCTCAGCACCGACGAGCGCCACCAGGCCGGGGAGCAGTTCGAGGCAGGGAACTCGGTCCAGCTCGCGGCGCGCTCGATGGTCGTGCTACGCGAGCTCTGACCCGACTGCACGCGCCGCCGCCTCGGATCAGTGCTGCTGGGTCGGCCAGGTCACGCAACCGAGCTCGGCAGGACCGGCAAGCAGGCGGTGCTTGGGCAAAATCCGCACCGTGTAGCCGAACGGACCTGTCTGAGCCAGCGCCAGCTTGCCCTCGAACCGGTGCCGCCCCGCCTCGTAGGTTTCCGCCATCGTCAACGGCTCGGACTGGGCGTCGACGAGGTCGTCGTCGTGACGGATGCGGCCGTGCACGACCTGCACGTCGACGTCGTCGGGTCCGAGCTCGCCCAGGGACACGAACGCCCGCACCTCGACGCTCGCCCCGAGCTCGGGAAAGTCCCCGACGCCGCTCGACTCGACGTGGTCGATCGCCACCGAGGACCAAGCCGAGCGCACCCGTGCCTTCCACTTGCCGAGCTCATGGGCGCCCGCGTAGTGGTGGTCGAGCAGCCGGGAGCTCGCGCTCGAGGCGGTGTAGAGCTGCTCGACGTAGTCCCGCACCATTCGTGAGGCGAGCACCTTCGGGCCCAGAGACCTCAGCGTGTGCCTCACCATCTCGATCCACCGGACCGGCAGACCCTCGGCGTCGTTGTCGTAGAAGCGAGGAGCGACCTCGTTCTCGACCAGGTCGTAGAGCGCCTCGGCTTCGATGTCGTCGCGTCGGTCAGGGTCCTCGACGCCGTCCGCGGACGGGATGGCCCACCCGTTGTCACCGTCGTACCACTCGTCCCACCAGCCGTCGAGGATCGAGAGGTTGAGGCCGCCGTTCAAGGCCGCCTTCATGCCGGAGGTGCCACAGGCCTCGTAGGGCCGCAGCGGGTTGTTCAGCCAGACGTCACAGCCCGGGTAGAGAGGTTGCGCCATCGCAATGTCGTAGTTCGGCAGGAAGACGATCCGGTGCCGGACCGCAGGGTCGTCGGAGAAACGGACGATCTCCTGGATCAGCTTCTTGCCGCCCTCATCGGCCGGGTGCGACTTGCCGGCGATCACGAGCTGCACCGGCCGCTCGGGATGCAGCAGGATCCGCTTGAGGCGCTCGGGGTCGCGCAGCATCAGGGTAAGCCGCTTGTAGGACGGAACGCGTCGCGCGAAGCCGATCGTGAGCACGTCAGGGTCCAGTGCCCCCTCGATCCAGGCGAGCTCGGCCGGCGCGGCCCCCCGTTGCTTCCACGACTTCTTCAGCCGCTTGCGGGCGTCGAGCACCAGCCGCTCACGCAGCACCCGCTTGGTAGCCCAGATCTGCTCTGGCTCGACCTGGTCGGCCAGCGCGAAGAGCTGCTCCGGGTCGTCGTCGTCCGGATCCGGGCCGGGATGGGCGCCCTGTGCGCGCGCAAGGTCGAGGACCTCGCGGGCGACCCAGGTCGGCGCGTGCACGCCGTTGGTGATGGAGGCGATCGGGCGCTCCTCGACGTCGAAGCCGGGCCACAGCCCACCGAACATGCCGCGGCTGACCTCACCGTGCAGCTGCGAGACGCCGTTGGCACGCTGGGAGAGGCGGAAGCCCATCACCGCCATGTTGAAGACGCTGGTGTCGCCGCCCTCGTAGTCCTCGCAACCGAGGGCCAGGATCTTGTCGACCGGCACACCCGGGCTGGCGTTGTCCCCGCCGAAGTACTGCTCGACCAGCTCCCGGGGGAAGCGGTCAATGCCGGCCGGGACCGGGGTGTGCGTGGTGAACACTGTGCCCGCCCGCGAGACCTCGACAGCGGTGGCGAAGTCGAGCGGGTCCTCGCTGTCCGCGGCGGTGAGCTCGCGGATCCGTTCCAGGCCGAGGAAGCCCGCATGGCCCTCGTTGGTGTGAAAGACCTCGGGGTCGGGAGAGCCGGTGCGCCGCGAGAAGGCACGCAGGGCGCGCACGCCGCCCACCCCGAGCAGCAGTTCCTGCCGCAGCCGGTGCTCGGTCGTCCCGCCGTACAGCCGGTCGGTCACCGTCCGGAGTTCCACGCTGTTGTCTTCGACGTCGGAGTCCAGCAGGAGCAGGGGAATTCGGCCGACCTGGGCGATCCAGATCCGGGCCGTGAGCGACTGGTCGTCGGGGAGGCCGATCGTGATCTGCGCCGCGCCGCCGTCCTCCTCTCGGAGCAAGGAGATCGGGAGTCCGTCGGGGTCGGAGACCGGGTAACGCTCCTGCTGCCAGCCCTCACGTGACAACGACTGGCGGAAGTAGCCGTGCCGGTAGAGCAGCCCGACACCGACGATCGGGACGCCGAGGTCGCTGGCGGCCTTGAGGTGGTCACCGGCAAGGATGCCCAGGCCACCGGAGTACTGCGGGAGTACCGCGGTGATACCGAACTCGGGCGAGAAGTAGGCGATCGACCTCGGTGCCTCCGCCGAGCTCGCCCCGGCGCCCAGCGACTGGAACCAGCGGTCCCCGGACAGGTACTCCTCCAGGTTCTCGTGCGCCGCGGACAGCCGACTTGCGAAGTCCCGGTCGGTGGCGAGCTCGTCCAGCCTGGCAGCGCTCACCGAACCCAGCAGCCTCACCGGGTCGTGTCCCGAGGACTCCCAGATCTCTGGATCGATCGAGGCGAAGAGGTCCTGGGTCTCTGGGTGCCAGGACCAGCGGAGGTTGTTGACCAGGCCACCGAGGGGCTCCAACGAAACGGGAAGCACTGGGCGGACGGTGAACCGACGAATAGCTCTCACCCCCAGACCGTAACGAACCCGACTGGGTCGTTCCAACGAAGGTCACGGTCCGGCGTCGTGAAACAGCGGGCGACCGGGTTTGGCCACCCCCGTTCGTGGAGACCAGCAGGGACATAGTTCCCGACACGAAGGAGACCGACATGGCCACCGGAGAAACCGGATTCGACGACGTGAGCTTCGACCTCATCTCGGTGCAGTACCACTCGCTCAAGGCCGGTCACGACTACGGGCAGTACGTGCGTGACGCCCGCAACGCCGGCCGTGACGACATCGCCTCTTTCTTCGAGGCCGTGATGTCCCAGGACTCTGAGCGGGCCAACAAGTGCCACGAGTTCCTCAAGGAGCTCACCAGCTAGAGGACGTCTTTGCCGAACCAGGTGAGGAGCGGAACGCGGTCCTGGGTTGCGCGCGCCCCGACGATCGGAAAGTCTGGGCGTATGGTTGGACGAATCCCCGTTATGGACGTGAGGCCGGTGGTGGAGTGCGGTCGCTACCCCGCCAAGGCGGCGGTCGGCGAGCCGTTCACCGTCACCGCACTCGTCTTCCGGGAGGGGCACGACGCCCTGAGTGCAGACGTCGTGCTCACCGACCCTTCGGGAGTACGCCGGCCGTGGACCCCGATGAGCAAGGTTGCCGAGGAACCGGACCTGTGGTCAGCCGAGGTCGTAGCCGACGAGCCGGGTCCATGGACGTTCGAGGTCGAGGGGTGGGCTGACCCTGTCGCCACCTGGCGACACGCGTCCGAGATCAAGATCCCGGCTGGCATCGACGTCGAGATGATGTTCGCTGAGGGTGTCCTGCTGCTCGAGAAGATAGGGGCCAACCTGCCCGGCCAGAACGGTCCGGACCAGCAGGCCGTCGAGGACGCGATCAAGGCGGTGCAGGACACTACCCGGCCTGAGCCGGTCCGCTACTCCGCCGCGGTCTCACCGAGTATCGACGACGTGCTGTCCCGGTATCCGCTGCGTGAGCTTGTCACCAGCGCGGAGCCGTATCCGGTGTACGTCGACCGGGCTCGTGCGCTGTTCGGCTCGTGGTATGAGTTCTTCCCCCGATCCGAGGGTGCCCGTGTCGAGGAAGGCACCGGCGAAGTCGTCTCAGGGACTTTTCGGTCCGCGGCGAAGCGTCTCGACGCCGTCGCGGCCATGGGCTTCGACGTGATCTACCTTCCGCCGATCCACCCCATAGGGAAGGTGAACCGCAAGGGCCCGAACAACACGCTGGTCACTAACCCGAACGATCCCGGCTCACCATGGGCGATCGGGTCGGACGAGGGTGGCCACGACGCGATCCACCCCGACCTCGGCACATTCGCTGACTTCGACGCCTTCGTGCACCGCGCCGACGAGCTCGGTCTCGAGGTGGCCATCGACCTGGCCCTCCAGGCGGCACCGGACCACCCGTGGGTCACGAGCAACCCCGAGTGGTTCACCACCCGCGCGGACGGCTCGATCGCCTACGCGGAGAATCCGCCCAAGAAGTACCAGGACATCTATCCCGTCAACTTCGACAACGATCCCGAGGGTATCTACGCCGAGGTGCTGCGCGTCGTACGTCATTGGATGTCGCACGGAGTGCGTGTCTTCAGGGTCGATAATCCGCACACCAAGCCGGTCGAGTTCTGGGCATGGCTACTCGGCGAGGTCCGCAAGAGCGATCCGGCCGTTCTCTTCCTCTCCGAGGCGTTCACTAAGCCCGCGATGATGCGGGCGCTGGCAGCCGTCGGGTTTCACCAGTCCTACACCTACTTCACCTGGCGCAACACCAAGTGGGAGCTCGAGGCATACCTCACCGAGCTGTCGCACACCACAAGCCACGTCCTGCGCCCGAACCTGTTCGTGAACACCCCTGACATCCTTCCGGCCTACCTGCAGTACGGCGGGCCGGCGGCGTTCAAGGTGCGTGCCACGCTCGCAGCCATGGCGGCCCCGACCTGGGGCGTATACGCCGGTTTCGAGCTGTACGAGCATGTCGCTGTCAAGCCAGGGAGCGAGGAGTACCTCGACTCCGAGAAGTATCAGGTGAAGATCCGGGACTGGGCAGCCGCCGAGGCCGCAGGTAGGACGCTCGCGCCGTACCTCACCAAGCTGAACGAGATCAGGCGCCGACATCCGGCGCTGCAGCTGCTGCGCAACCTGAGCGTGCACTCCAGTGACGACGAGTCGGTACTGGTCTTCTCCAAGCACGCCACGGACACGGAGGGAATCCTCGACCAGCTGATCATCGTGGTCAACCTCGACTCGCACGCCACCAGAGAGACGACCGTGCACCTCAACATGCCTGCTCTCGGTATGGACTGGCACGACAGGTTCGGTGTGCATGAAGAGCTGACGGACCAGAGCTGGCACTGGGGCGAGCGCAACTACGTCCGCCTCGACCCGGGCTACGAATCCGCACACATCCTGACCGTCCGGGGGCCCGCCCAGTCATGACCGCGGAAACACCCCCACTTCCCGAGACGGCCAGAGGACTGCCCGCCCACGAGCCGGACTGGTTCAAGACGGCTGTCTTCTACGAGGTCCTCGTCCGCTCGTTCAAGGACTCCAACGGCGACGGGGTCGGCGACTTCAAAGGCCTCTGCGAGAAGCTCGACTACCTCGAGTGGCTCGGCGTCGACTGCCTGTGGGTGCCACCTTTCTTCACCTCTCCCCTCAGAGACGGCGGTTACGACATCGCCGACTTGACCAACATCCTTCCCGAGTGCGGAACCGTCGATGACTTCCACACCTTCCTGGACGCTGCGCACGCCAAAGGCATCCGTGTGGTCATCGACTTCGTGATGAACCACACCTCCGACCAGCACCCCTGGTTCCAGGAGTCACGGAGGAACCCCGAGGGCGAGTACGGCGCCTTCTACGTCTGGTCCGACACCGACGAGCTCTACGAGGGAGCTCGGATCATCTTCGTCGACACCGAGTCGTCGAACTGGACGTGGGACCCGGTCCGTCAGCAGTATTTCTGGCACCGCTTCTACAGCCACCAGCCGGACCTGAACTTCGACAATCCCAAGGTCCAGAACGCCATGCTCGAGGCACTCTCGTTCTGGCTGGACATGGGGATCGACGGCTTCCGGCTCGACGCCGTCCCCTATCTCTACGAGCGGCCGGGTACGAACGGCGAGAACCTCAAGGAGACCCACGAGTTCCTCAAGAGCGTGCGCACCTACGTCGATGAGCACTACCCCGACCGAGTGCTGCTTGCCGAGGCCAACCAGTGGCCCACCGACGTCGTCGACTACTTCGGTGCCGCAGAGAACCCCGAGTCCGGCGGGCCGGACATCGGCACTGAGTGTCACATGTGCTTCCACTTCCCGGTGATGCCGCGCATCTTCATGGCAGTGCGTCGCGAGTCGCGGTTCCCGATCTCGGAGATCCTGGAGCAGACACCGGAGATCCCGTCGAACTGCCAGTGGGGCATCTTCTTGCGCAACCACGACGAGCTGACGCTGGAGATGGTCACCGACGAGGATCGCGACTACATGTGGGGCGAGTACGCCAAAGACCCACGGATGAAGGCCAACATCGGCATCCGCCGTCGGCTGGCGCCCCTGCTCGACAACGACGTGAACCAGATGGAGCTGTTCACGGCTCTGCTGCTCTCGCTGCCGGGCTCGCCGGTGCTCTACTACGGTGACGAGATCGGGATGGGTGACAACATCTGGCTCGGTGACCGGGACGGGGTCCGGACACCGATGCAGTGGACGCCGGACCGCAATGCCGGGTTCTCCGCCTCCACTCCCGGACGCCTGCATCTGCCGGTGATCCAGGACCCGGTCTTCGGCTACCAGCGGGTCAACGTGGAGACCGAGCTGGAGAACGCATCGTCACTGCTGCACTGGACCCGGCGGATGATCAACGCCCGCAAGAAGCACCCGGCCTTCGGTCTCGGCGACTTCGCCGACCTTGGTGGGTCAAACCCAAGCGTGCTCAGCTACGTGCGTGAGCACCACGACGGAGACGTAGACGACATCGTGCTGTGCATCCACAACCTGTCCCGCTTCCCCCAGCCGGTCGAGCTCGACCTGCGTCGATGGGAGGGTGTCGAGCCGATCGAGCTGCTGGGCGGGGTGCGCTTCCCGGAGATCGGCGAGCTGCCCTACCTGCTGACCCTGGGTGCGTACGGCTTCTACTGGTTTCGTCTGCCGCAACCGGCACCTACCGAACGGGGGGTGGCCGGGTCATGACTGCACTCGAGGAGTTCATCGAGACCGCTCGCTGGTTCGGCGGAAAGGGCCGCACCTTCAAGGTCGTCGGCGTCCGCCAGCTCGGCTGGCTCAACCCCGAGGGGACGACACCGGACCAGCTGCCTGCCGCCGTATTACCGGCGGACACCGAGGTCGAGGTGCCACACGTGCGAATCGAGCTCGTGAGCGTGGAGTACGACGACCCTTCGACAGGCTCAGGACAAGCGGTGGAGACCGAGACTTACCAGGTCCCGCTGGCCTACTACCGAGAAGTGCAGCAGCGGCTCGAACATGCCTTGGTCGAGAAGCGGGAGGACCCGGATCTCGGCACGAGGTTTGTCTACGACGCGCTGCACGACCGCTATGCGACCGCGTTGTGGTTGTCGGCATTCGCCGAGGGCCAGCACAACGAGAGCCTGAGCTTTCACCGTCTCCCGGGCCATGACCTCGACCTCGAGGTGCATTCGACGCTCTACTCCGGTGAACAGAGCAACTCCTCGGTCCTGTTCGGTGACGACAGCCTGATGAAGGTGTTCCGGAAGGTGACTCCGGGGCGCAATCCGGACATCGAGGTGCACGAGGCGCTGACGAAGGCGGGCAACGAGCACGTCGCGGCGTTGTACGGCTGGCTCGAGGCCACCTCGGCGAACCCCGTCGACGACGGTGCCGACAGCGACGAGCCACCCCTCCAGCTCGCGATGCTCCTACAGTTCCTGCGTACGGCCAGCGACGGCTGGGACCTGGCGCTGGCCAGTGTCCGTGACCTTTTCGCCGAGGCAGACCTGCATGCCGACGAGGTGGGTGGCGACTTCGCCGCCGAGTCGCACAGGCTCGGCGTGGCCACCGCGGAGGTGCACGAAGCGCTCGCCGAGCACTTCCCCAGCCAGCAGGTAGGTCCCGAGGAGCTCGCCGCGTTGTCAGCGGAGATGAACCGGCAGCTCACCGAGGCGGTGCGGATCGCACCCGTGCTCGAGGAGCATGCCGAGGCGTTGCGGGGCCTCTTCGGCTCTCTGACCCAGTTGAGCGCGCCCATCGTCGTACAACGCATCCACGGGGACCTCCACCTCGGCCAGATCCTGCGCACCGTCAAAGGATGGAAGATCGTCGACTTCGAGGGCGAGCCGGCCAAGCCTCTCGCGGAGCGGACCAGGCCGGACTCCGCGTGGCGCGATGTCGCCGGGATGCTTCGCTCCTTCGACTACGCCGCGCACTCCGTGGAGGCAGATGTCGAGGAAGGCGCCCAGATCGCCTACCGGGCAGCCGAATGGGTGGAACGGAACCAGGCTGCGTTCCTCGACGGCTATCTCGAGGCGACGGGCGGTGGCCTCAGCGAGAAGCTTTCGGCAGATCAACGGCTGTTGTTGCAGGCCTACGTCGCGGACAAGGCCGTCTACGAGACGGTGTACGAGACCAGGAACCGACCCGGATGGGTCCCGATCCCACTCTCGGCGATCGCCCGCCTCACCGCCGAAGCAACCACCGAGGAGACGAGCCCCGCGTGAACAAGCCCCGCGTGAGCAAGCCGCTGCAGCTCGAGAAGAGCCTTCTCAACCAGGTCGTGGCCGGTGAGCACGGCGACCCGCATGGGGTGCTCGGCGCACACGTGTACGACGGGGCGGTGACGGTGCGCGTACTTCGCCCTCTGGCCGAGTCGGTCACCGTGGTCCACAGCGGCGGACGCGTCCCGCTCGAGCACGAGCACGAAGGGGTGTGGCGAGGTGTCCTCGACGTGCCCGAACCACCCGCGTACCGTCTCGAGGTCACGTACGCCGGCGGCCCGCCTCAGGACAGCGACGACGCCTACCGGTACCTCCCCACGGTCGGGGAGGTCGACCTGCACCTGATCAACGAGGGCCGACACGAGGAGCTGTGGCGGGTCCTCGGCGCGCACGTGCGTCGTTACGACAGTCCGGAGGGGCCGATCACCGGCACGTCCTTCGCGGTCTGGGCTCCGCATGCCGTGGGATTGCGGGTGAAGGGTGACTTCAACAGCTGGGACGGCCGGGAGCACCCCATGCGCCAACTCGGCACCTCGGGGGTGTGGGAGCTGTTCGTGCCCGAGGTCGGTTCCGGCACTCGATACAAGTTCGTCATCCTCGGTGCCGACCGCCAGTGGCGCGAGAAGGCCGACCCGATGGCCTTCCACACCGAGATCCCTCCGCTGTCGTCCTCGGTCGTCTTCGACTCCTCCTACTCCTGGTCCGACGAGGACTGGATGGCCGACCGCGGAAACGGTGGCGGGGTCCAGACCAAGCCGATGTCGGTCTATGAGATGCACCTGGCCTCGTGGCGTCGAGGCAAGTCCTATTCCGAGCTCGCCGATGAGTTGGTCCCCTACCTCACCGACCTCGGTTATACCCATGTCGAGCTGATGCCGGTGATGGAGCATCCGTTCGGCGGCTCCTGGGGCTACCACGTCACCGGCTTCTTCGCGCCGACGTCCCGCTTCGGTGACCCCGACGGCTTCCGCCACCTCGTCGACTGCCTGCACCAGGCCGGCATCGGGGTGATCCTGGACTGGGTGCCTGGCCACTTCGCCACCGATGCGTGGGGGCTGGTCAACTTCGACGGGACGCCGCTCTACGAGGACCCGAACCCGCAACGCGGGTGGCACAAGGAGTGGGGCTCCCACATCTTCAACTTCGGGCGCAAGGAGGTGCGCAACTTCCTGGTGGCCAACGCGCTGTACTGGCTCGAGGAGTTCCACGCCGACGGCCTACGCGTCGACGGTGTGGCATCGATGCTCTACCTGGACTACTCGCGCGAGGAGGGGGAGTGGAGCACCAACGTGTACGGCGGACGCGAGAACCTCGAGGCGGTCGCGTTCCTGCAGGAGATGAACGCCACCTG
Source organism: Actinomycetota bacterium (assembly GCA_030859325.1). GTDB lineage: Bacteria > Actinomycetota > Actinomycetes > Propionibacteriales > Nocardioidaceae > Nocardioides_C. The sequence continues at coordinate 3,472 of JALZKI010000002.1, read as the reverse complement.
CGGCAAACGGGTTCCGGGGGCGGTGACGATCGCGGAGGAGTCCACGTCGTGGCCCGGGGTCACCCGCGACACCCACCTCGGTGGCCTCGGCTTCGGCCTCAAATGGAACATGGGCTGGATGCACGACAGCCTCGAGTACATGCAGAACGACCCGGTACACCGGCAGTACCACCACCACCAGATGACGTTCTCGCTCATCTACGCCTTCTCGGAAAGCTTCGTCCTGCCGATCAGCCACGATGAGGTCGTGCACGGTAAGGGGTCGATGCTGCACAAGATGCCGGGCGACCGCTGGCGCCAAATGGCGAACCTTCGCACGTACCTCGCCTACATGTGGGCCCACCCGGGAAAGCAGCTGCTGTTCATGGGTTCGGAGTTCGCTCAGGACTCCGAGTGGGCCGAGGGGCGCGAGCTGGACTGGTGGCTGCTCGAGCACGCCGAGCACCGCGGCGTGCACTCCCTGGTCCGGGACCTGAACAGGATCTACGCCGACACCCCGGCGCTGTGGTCGCTGGACCAGGACGAGTCCGGGTTCTCGTGGATCGACGCCAACGACGCGACCAACAACATGCTCAGTTTTCTGCGTCGCGGTGCGGACGGATCGCTGCTGGTTTGCGTCGCGAACTTCTCTGCCGTTCCGCATGAGCGTTACAAGCTAGGACTTCCCGTCGAAGGCAGGTGGACCGAGCTGCTCAACACCGACTCGGAGGCCTACCACGGCTCCGGCGTCGGCAACCTCGGCTCTGTCGTCGCGGGCAGTGGGTCCTGGCATGGTCAGCCCGCCTCGGCCACACTCGTCGCGCCGCCGTTGGGCACGCTGTGGCTGAGGTTCGAAGGTGGGCAGTGATTCGACGTACGGTCCCCAGCCTGAGCTGAGCGACGGAGTCGTCGTCCTGCGACCCTGGCGCTTGGAGGATGTCGATGTCGCGGTCGGCGGGCACGACGAGGAGATCGCCCACTGGTTCGGTTTCCCCGTCGTCACACCGTCTCGTGAGCAGCACGCGCAAGCCGTCGAGCGCTGGCACGCCGGGTACGCCGAGGGCAGGTCACTAGTCGGCTTCGTGGTCGAGCACGGTGGCGAGGTGGTCGGCAGCGTTGAGGTCCGCGACATCGGGGGCCGCACCGGCAGCCTGTCCTGGGCGTTGTACTCTGGCCGGCGCGGCCAGGGATTTGCCACCCGCGCCGTCCGGCTGCTCGTCGACTACGCGATCGGTGAGCTGGAGATGACCCGCGTCGAGGCGCGGGTCGACCCGTCGAACGAGCGGTCGCTGCGCGTCGCCACCCGCTCCGGACTGCGCCGCGAAGGCATCGTGCGCGGCCGAGGCGACCGAGTGGGGGCGACCGGTGAGGTTCTGCTGGCCAGGTTGGCCGACGACCCACCGCTGTCCGACCCGGTCAGCTTCCGTGCCCTACTCAACTCGTCTCTTCCCCGGAAACGCGCGATTTCCCAGATGCTGGTGCGCGACCCCGTCGATCGTGTGCTGCTGTGCCAGCTGACCTACAAGAACGACTGGGACCTGCCCGGCGGTGTGGTGGAGGTCGGGGAGTCACCTCAGCTCGCAGTCACCCGGGAGATCGAGGAGGAGCTGGGTCTCACGATCGCCGCCGGCCCGCTGCTGCTGACCGACTGGCTCCCGTCGTGGAGCGGGTGGGACGACGCGTTGTGCCTGGTCTTCGACGGTGGGGTGTACCACGACTCAATGCTCGAGAATGTGGTCCGGCAACCGCGTGAGATCCGATCGGTCCGGTTCTGCAGTCTCGACGAGGTCCGCGAGCTCTGCGCGGACTTCACGGCTCGACGGATCGAGTCGGCGCTGTCCAACCTCGGCGGTGGCCCGGCGTACACCGAGTCGGGTCGCGTATGAGCGGACGCACCCTGACGTCCGGCTGCAGACGTCGGCGACCCAGGGCCGCAGCGAGGTTCGCTGCCTCGTTCGCGCCAGACTCAGCTGGCGTGGTGGAAGTCGATCTCGATGACCAGATCTGAGGGGTGCAGTTCTATGCCGGGGTCGAAGCGACTCACGGCCCCGGCTGATGTCGCCGGCACGGTGACCTTATGGGTGCCGGTGTGGTCGACGAGGTAGACGTGCCCGTCCGGGTCGCGCCACACGAGGATGCCGTGGAAGGGCTGCTTCACTGTCCAGTGTCCGTGTGTCTTGAGCCGATGGTTGAATCTGGCGAGCGGTCCGTAGTTGTCCATCCGGGACTTGAAGTCCTTCTCCTGTGCATCTTCGGGCGCGGCGTCGTACTTGTCGGTGTGGTCGATGTCGACCTTCCGCGAGGTGCTGGAGGAGAAGGGGGAACACTCGGCCGGCGTCCGGAGATGCACGGCCTGGCGATGTCGGTCCGGGATCTCGTAGGCATCCCCGGGCGCCATGTTCGCAAGGTCGATCACCGGTTGGATCAGGTACCGGTGCAGCCGACGCAGATGGTCGTGGACGAACTGGTGCGTCACCGGCCCCTCCCCCTCCCAGCGCACCACCCCACCACGACCGGCCACCTCGCCACCGGCGAGATCGGCTCGAGACATGTGCAGGTTCAACGTGAGCGTCGGTAGCAGCCTCGACCAGTCGAAGGTGAAACACGGCCGGTCCGCTGCGCCCACCTCACGGGCTCGCAGCCACACCGGGAGGCGGGTGGGGGTGAACCCGACTCTGCGCGCGAACGCGTCCATCCGGTCCAGTGCGTCGTGCTCGGCGGGCGCCTCCGGGCCGCCGCCGTCCCTCTCGCCGTCCGCGCCGTTGCGGTGGGCACTTCGGCTGCCATTCGCCTTGTCGGTCGGTTGGTCCTCGAGGGGTAGCACGGTGTCGGCGGTGCGTCCATGTTGGGCAGCGAACGCAGCCAGTAGCTCAACCGCCCCCGCAGGGTTCGACAACACCACCACCGCCTTCACCCGGCGCCGGTCGAGATCCTCGGTGTCCCCGAACGACCTCAACGCCTCAGCCAGGAACGAGACACTCGCGTCGAACCGTGCGATCACCCCGACCGTGGACCGGATGTAGAACCCGGCCGTCCCGCTCTCACTCCCCCGGGTGCGCTTCGCGAACTGGTCGCCGGCCCGCGCGGCCTCACGCGCCGCCGCAGTCTCCGGGTCCGCAGCGATCACCTTCCCGTCCAGACGGGACTCGAACCTTCCCCACGGCAGGCACCCGTCGAGGAACTCCGCCATCGCCGCGTCGACGCACGCCGCGGCCTGCGGTGAGAGGTGCCGGGTCTTCGCGGCCACGAGGCGCACGAACTGGACCCGGGCCACACCTGAGCGCACCCTGCCCCAGCACAGCCGAAGCCGGTGACGCGTGTCGAGCGCATCGGCCAGGTAGCGGCGCGCCGCCCAAGAACCCATCCGCATCCAGGCACCGAACTCCGCCACGCAGAACTCCGCGATCGACGGCGTCGACACACCCCCAACCCGGACCGCACGTTCCACCCCCGACAGCGTGCGCCCGCCAACCGGTATCGACCCACCCGAGCT
>JALZKI010000006.1 GCA_030859325.1 Actinomycetota bacterium | reverse complement strand
TCCCAGAATCTGGATGCATGGTGCACATGCTGAGACGCGTGCGTAGGCTGGTCCTTGCTCATCGAGAGGGGCAGAGGGAACGGCCCGACGAAGCCCCGGCAACCCGCCACAGCATGACCTGGAACCTCCAGAGCAGCAGTGACCACGGTGCTAATTCCGTCCCGAGCCGATGGTCGGCTCAGGGAAAGATGAGAAGGAGGCCTCTTTGAGCACGTCAGTTCTCGCGTCAACGGCACAGTCCTCGCACCCTGCCGGAGCAGCGTCGGGCACGGTTGCGGGACTTCGCGAAGGCGCTTTCGGAAACGCTGCGAGTCTCGTCTGTCGGGAGTGCCGGGCTACCCAGTCCCTCGGCCCGTTCTACGCCTGTGCCGAGTGTTTCGGGCCGCTCGAGATCGACTACGACTTCCCTTCCCTCACCCGTGAGCAGATCGAGGCGGGCCCGAAGAACATCTGGCGCTACCAGCCGCTGCTGCCCGTTCCCGCCGACATCTCCCAGAGCCCCAACATGGAGCCCGGCTTCACCCGGCTGATCAAGGCGCACAACCTCGGCCGTGAGCTCGGGATGAAGAACCTCTGGGTCAAGGACGACTCAGGCAACCCGACCCACTCCTTCAAGGACCGGGTCGTGGCGGTCGCGCTCTCCGCCGCCCGTGAGCTCGACATGAAGGTGTTCGCCTGCCCCTCGACCGGAAACCTCGCGAACGCCGTCGCCGCGGCCGGAGCCCGCGCCGGAATGAAGACCGTGGTGTTCATCCCCCATGACCTTGAGCGAGCGAAGGTGTTGACGACCGCGGTGTACGGCGGAACGCTGATCGCGGTGAAGGGCAACTACGACGACGTGAACCGACTTGCCTCGGAGATCGCGGGTGAGGAAGAAGGCTGGGCGTTCGTCAACGTCAACGTTCGTCCCTACTACGCCGAAGGTTCCAAGACGCTCGGGTTCGAGGTTGCCGAACAGCTCGGTTGGCGGCTGCCGCAACAGGTCGTGATCCCGGTGGCCTCCGGCTCACAGCTGACCAAGGTCGACAAGGGATTCACCGAGCTCGTCCGGCTCGGGCTCGTCGAGGACTCGCCGTACAAGATCTTCGGCGCCCAGGCCAGTGGGTGCTCTCCGGTGTCAAGCGCCTTCAAGGACGGGTACGACGTGGTGCGCCCGGTCAGGCCGGATACGATCGCCAAGTCCCTGGCGATCGGCAATCCGGCTGATGGCCCCTACGTGCTCGACGTCGCCCGTCGTACCGGCGGCGCAGTGGAGGACGTCACTGACGAGGAGGTGCGAGACGGCATCCAGCTGCTGGCCCGGACCGAGGGTGTGTTCGCCGAAACCGCCGGGGGTGTCACCGTGGCGACGCTGAAGAAGCTCTTGGAAAGTGGCCGCCTCGATCCCGAAGCGGACACGGTCGTGTTCAACACCGGTGACGGACTCAAGACACTCGACGCCGTGGCCGACCGGGTCGGTCCCGCAGCGACGATCGAGCCGAGCTACGCCGCGTTCACCGAGAGCGGCCTCCTCTGACCCTGTCGCTGGACTGTTAGGAGAACTCATGAGCGTGAAAGTCCGGATCCCCACCATCCTGCGCACCTATACCGGGGGGAAGTCCGAGGTGGACGCCGAAGGCTCGACCCTTGCCGAGGTGATCGCCGATCTCGACGGGAACTACCCGGGGATCAGGGGCCGCATCCTCGACGACCAGGGTGCGATCCGCCGATTCGTGAACGTGTACGTCGGCAACGACGACGTGCGTTTCCTCGAGGCACTGGAGACATCCACGAAGGACGGCGCCCAGATCTCGGTGATCCCCGCAGTGGCGGGCGGGTGACCGCGTCTTGCACTCGCCTGTGACGAGTGCTAAAAAAGGGGTTAGCACTCTGCATGCGAGAGTGACAGTTCAAGGACCGGGAAGATGAGGTCTCAAGCGCCGGCGGGAAGGGTCTGCCGGTCTGCGGAGGCCGTCCGTCGCGGGCATCGACCCGGACCATCCAGATCTCAGCGTGAGGAATCGCGGGAGTTATGCCGAAGCTGATTGCGTTCAACGAGGAAGCCCGACGCGGCCTGGAGCGTGGTATGAACACGCTCGCTGACGCCGTCAAGGTGACGCTCGGTCCCAGGGGCCGCAACGTCGTCCTCGAGAAGAAGTGGGGAGCCCCCACCATCACCAACGATGGCGTGTCCATCGCCAAAGAGATCGAGCTCGAGGACCCGTACGAGAAGATCGGCGCCGAGCTCGTCAAGGAAGTTGCCAAGAAGACCGACGACGTCGCCGGTGACGGCACGACCACAGCCACCGTTCTGGCGCAGGCCATGGTGCGTGAAGGTCTGCGAAACGTCGCCGCGGGCGCTAACCCGATGGCGCTCAAGCGCGGCATCGAGGCGGCTGTCGAGGCCGTCTCCGAGCAGCTGCTCGGCATGTCCAAGGACGTCGAGACCAAGGAACAGATCGCTTCCACGGCTTCGATCTCCGCTTCTGACACCCAGGTGGGCGAGATCATCGCCGAGGCCATGGACAAGGTCGGCAAGGAAGGCGTCATCACCGTCGAGGAGTCGAACACCTTCGGGCTTGACCTCGAGCTCACGGAGGGTATGCGTTTCGACAAGGGCTACATCTCGGCCTACTTCGTCACCGACGCCGAGCGCATGGAGACCGTGCTCGAGGATCCCTACATCCTCGTCGCGAACTCGAAGATCTCCAGCGTCAAGGACATGCTCCCGCTGCTGGAAAAGGTCATGCAGTCGGGCAAGCCGCTGCTGATCCTGTCCGAGGACGTCGACGGTGAAGCGCTGTCCACGCTGGTCGTGAACAAGATCCGCGGCACCTTCAAGTCCGTAGCCGTCAAGGCTCCAGGCTTCGGTGACCGTCGCAAGGCCATGCTGCAGGACATCGCGATCCTGACTGGTGGCCAGGTCATCTCCGAGGAGGTCGGCCTCAAGCTTGAGTCCACGGGCATCGAGCTGCTCGGTCAGGCCCGCAAGGTCGTGGTGACCAAGGACGAGACCACGATCGTCGAGGGTGCAGGTGACGCCGACCAGATCGCCGGTCGGGTGAACCAGATCCGCGCAGAGATCGAGAAGAGCGACTCCGACTACGACCGTGAGAAGCTGCAGGAGCGTCTGGCCAAGCTGGCCGGCGGTGTCGCGGTGATCAAGGTCGGCGCGGCCACCGAGGTCGAGCTCAAGGAGCGCAAGCACCGCATCGAGGACGCCGTTCGCAACGCGAAGGCGGCCATCGAGGAGGGCATCGTCGCCGGCGGTGGCGTCGCGCTCGTCCAGGCCAGCCTCAAGGCGTTCGAGAAGCTCGATCTCAAGGGTGACGAGGCGACCGGCGCGAACATCGTCAAGCTCGCTGTCGAAGCTCCGCTCAAGCAGATCGCGATCAACGCCGGCCACGAAGGGGGAGTCGTCGCGGAGAAGGTGCGCAACCTCGAGGCTGGCTTCGGTCTCAACGCTGCCACCGGCGAGTACGTCGACATGGTCGCCGAGGGCATCCTCGACCCCGCCAAGGTGACGCGCTCGGCTCTGCAGAACGCCGCGTCGATCGCTGCTCTGTTCCTCACCACCGAGGCCGTGATCGCCGACAAGCCGGAGAAGGCTCCGGCAATGCCTGGTGGCGACGGTGGCATGGGTGGCATGGGCGGCATGGACTTCTGAGCCCAGCGACCGCACAACCAACGCTCGAACGGCAACACCCAAGGAGGGCTCCGGCTTCGGTCGGGGCCTTCTTGGCTGTCCGCTCAACGATGCATAGGTGGTGGATGCCGGCACGTGGGCACGAGCCGATCCAGCCGGTCACCGTTCTCGCGAGGTCAGCGCACGTTCTGTGGTCGGAACTGCACGCTGATGCATCAGCCGTCGCGCCTCGCCGAAGGAGACGACCGCGACCATCGTGTCCTCACGCCTGCTGCGCCCGAGTGTGTCGCCGTGCCAGGCAACGCTGTCGCGCCCGTCCCGGTAATAGCACATGCCAGCAGTGATGAAGTCCTCGCCGAGCTCGTCGCGGTAGTGCTCGCTCAGCGCGCGTCGCGCTTCGACCAGGACGGGGTCTTGAAGGGGATCGTGCTCGGCGTAGTAGCGCAGAAGCCTCGGGACGTTCACGACCCGTTCGTACATCTGACGGCGCTCCGCCTGCCAGGGGACAGTCCGCACGAGCATGGCGAAAAGGTCGTCGGACCCGGTGACCCAGCCGGGGCGTACGTCGACCCAGGCGCCGGAGGTCAGCACGTGCCGGCGCACCGTACTTCGTAGCGTTCCCGGAGCCGGCCCGTCGATGACAGCTCCGCGGTCCGTCGTGCCAGTTTGGCTTGTCGGGAGGACATCGAGCAGCGACGCCTGAAGTCGGCCATGGCTAGAAGGTACACTTCTCGAACGCATGTTCTGGCAGATGTCGACGGGTCGGACGGAGAAGACAGGCCGGACTGAGAAGACAGGGCCGTCAAGGCGCACGGAGCGCCGCGGCGTACTTGCGAAGCGCTCGTTGCTGCATCGCCCAGGTCAGCGGCCCGCCGAGCTTCGCGAGCCGACTTTGGGCCCGGGAGAAGACCGTGACCGTCAGGCTCACCCGGTCCCTGTCGTCGATCGCGACGACGAAAAGCTCCTCGCCCGTCTCCGGGTGCCCTGGCAGAGTCCCGTAGGCAAAGCCCTGTCGGTCGGGCTCGTCGACCACGTGGACCACCCGGCAGGGGATCTTGATTGCGGCGGGACCCGGCCCGAGTCGCATGAGAACGACGCTAGCGGGCTCGACCACCGTCGACGAGGCGGTCACACGAAGTCCGGAGTCGAGATGCATGCGCCACGTCATCAGTTTTCGGCTCGCGGACTCGAACGCCTTGCTCCCCTCTCCGACGAACTCCTTATGCTGGACCGGTCGGTAGCCGACGGGCAACCCGGACGGGTCAGCGGTGGCCGTGGCACCTACTTCGGCGTAGGTGAACGGCTCGCCACGAAGCTGGTCAGCCTCCGCCGGCGTCAACCTGCGCACCTGTCTCATGCTCAAATCCTGCCCGATCTTCGAGTCTCGCGGCCGGCCAGGGTCACTCCGGGAGGTCCTGTGCGGCACGTGCCGACCCGAAGGAGTTGGAGACAGCACCGCCCTTTTGTCGTAGCCTCTGCTCTGGGGGGCCTCTAGCGGGGCCAAGGGGAAGTTGGGGAGGGAACCATGGGTGAGGTGTTGATTGCCCCGGAGCGGACGCGGTCGATCGTGCTCAAGCACGTCCAGGTCCGTGAGTACGTTCGAGATCTCGTGCACGGTCTGGACCCCGGGAGTCCAGCTCCGTCGGAGCGTGAGCTCGTGCAGCACTTCGGGGTCGCCCGGATGACCGTGCGCCAGGCGCTCGACGCCTTGGTGGCCGAGGGGTTGCTCGAACGTGTTCCAGGACGGGGGACCTTCGTGTCCCGCTCACGGATCAACGTGGAGATCCAGCTCTCGAGCTACACCGAGGAGATGTCGCGGCGTGGCATGAAGTCGGATTCGCGCACCCTGTTGGCACGGACGGAGTCCGCAGGCCCGGGTGTGGCTCGCGCGCTCGAGGTCGACCAGGGTGACCGGGTCGTGCACTGGCAGCGGCTGCGGTTCGCCGATGGCGCGCCGATGTGTGTCGCGGATGTGTACCTCTCCGACAGCATTGTCCCCGGTTTCCTCGACGCTCCTCCGCCGGTCAGCCTGTATGACGACCTGCGACGGCGCAACCTACTGCCCACCTGGGGTGAGGACTCCGTCGACGCGGACGGCGCGGGCGCCGACGAGGCGAGGCTTCTCGGCATCGCGCAGGGGGCCTGCGTGCTGCGGGTCGCCCGTCGCGCGTTCGCGGGCAACATCGCGGTCGAGGTCTCACGTTCCACGTTCCGTGCAGATCGCTACACGTTGTGGGTGCCGCTGGCGCGGCACCACGCGGCGTCCGGCCACTGACTCGGGCGCCGGTGCCGGCTGCGACCGGGCTTCTCCTGGCTGCGGGCGCCGGCCGTCGGATGGGCACGCCGAAGGCGTTGCTCCGTGACCGTGCAGGGGTCTCCTTACTGGCCCGGTCGATCGGCGTCCTGCTCGAGGCAGGCTGCGCCGAGGTCGTCGTGGTCACGGGAGCGTCTGCCGACGAGGCCGCAGCTGTCCTCGGCGACACCGGATGGAACGCAGATCCAGCAGTCCGCGTCGTGGTCGCCGAGGACTGGCGCGAGGGGATGGGTGCCTCGCTGCGCTCGGGGCTCTGCGTGCTGCACGGCATGAGCGCGGACAGCGCGCTGGTCAGCCTGGTTGACCTGCCCGACGTCGGCGCAGCGGTTGCCAGGCGAGTTCTCGAGCGGCTCGGCTGCCATGCGGACGTTCTGGGCCGGGCGTCGTACGACGGTGTGGCCGGTCATCCGGTGTTGATCGGGCGGAACCACTGGAGGGGTGTGATCGCGTCGGCGACCGGCGACCGTGGCGCGAGGGACTACCTCGAGGAGCACCGGCCCGAGCTCGTGGAGTGCGGCGACCTCGCCACCGGTAAGGACGTGGACGTGCCCGACGACCTTCCGAGCGACAGCTGACTTTTGGCCCGTCCACGAGCAGCCGCTGAGGAGCAGGACCTGACGTTGAGGCGCGCGGCGACACCTTGGGCATGGGAGTGTTGCGTAGTAGGTGATGCTTGGCAGATGGACCCGGTCGACAGCATCACCTCAGCTCCGGAGCTCGCTACCCGGCTTGGCGCGACCGGATATCTCTGCGACGACTCGCTGGCGACCATCGCGTTCCTCTCCCTGCAGATGCATCGCCCGCTGCTTCTCGAGGGTGAGCCCGGCACCGGCAAGACCGCCCTCGCCGAGGCGATGGCCGAGACTCTCGACGTGCCCTTGATCAGGCTGCAGTGCTACGAGGGGATCGACGCCAGCCAGGCGTTGTACGACTGGGACTTCCCACGGCAGATTCTGCACCTGCGTGCGTTGGAGGCAGCAGGTGGCGGGACGCTGACCGAGGTGGAAGATGCCGAGAAGCACCTGTTCGACGAGCGCTTCCTGCTCGCAAGGCCGGTGCTTCGGGCGCTGCGGGAGAGCCCCGCGGTGCTGCTTGTCGACGAGATAGACCGGGCCGATGACGAGTTCGAGGCGTTCCTGCTCGAGGTGCTCTCGACGTACCAGGTGACGATCCCCGAGCTCGGCACGGTCGCCGCCGAGACACCGCCGATCGTGGTGCTGACCTCGAACCGGACGAGGGAGATCCACGACGCGTTGAAGCGGCGTTGTCTCTACCACTGGATCGAGCATCCCGGCCTGCAACGGGAGGTGGAGATCGTCCGGTCACGAGCACCTGAGGTGTCCTCGTTGCTGGCCGAGCAGGTGGTCACGCTCGTGCAGCAGCTGCGCGGCCGTGACGACCTGCTCAAGGTGCCCGGGGTCGCCGAGACGCTGGACTGGGCCCGGGCGCTCGAGCGGCTCGGGACTAAGGAGCTGGACGTGGAAACGGCGGCCGCGACCTTGGGCACCGTGGTGAAGTACCGCGAGGACACCGAACGCGTCCGCAACGCCCTCGACCGGCTGCTGACCACCTGATGCCATGAACCCGCCCGACGAGCTTCTGCTCGGATTCACCCGAGCGCTGCGCGCTGCCGGCGTCGCGGTGACGCCGGACCGGGCACAGTCCTACTTGCGAGCTGTGGCACTGGTGGGCGCCGACGACCGGACGGCGACCTACTGGGCGGGGCAGGCCACACTGTGCTCCGGCCCCGACGACCTGCATCGGTATGCCCAGGTCTTCGACTCCTGGTTCCTCTCCCAGGAGACGACGACGACGGTGCGCGAGCGACCCGACCGCACCGTCGTCCAGGCCGAGCTGGGCGAGGACCCCGAAGGCCTCGGCAATCCGAGCGCAGCCGGCGACGAGACGGTGCACGCCATGGCGAGCGCCACCGAGGTGTTGCGCCATCGTGACATCGCGGAGATGGACCGGGCTGAGAAGGCGCGGCTGGCCGCGTTGTTCTCCGCGCTGGGCCCGCGGTCTCCGCTCCGGACGGCCAACCGACGAAAAGCCTCGCGCCGGGGGGAGCTCGACGCCCACCGCACTCTGCGCAGGACACTGTCCCGGATGGGGGAGCCGGGCGAGCTGGCGTGGCACCGCAAGGGCGTCCGGGACCGACGGGTGGTGCTGCTGGTCGACGTGTCCGGCTCGATGAGCGCTTACGCCGACGCGTTGCTACGGCTGGCTCACACGTTCGTGCACGGGTCTGGTCCTTCGGGGGGTGCACGGGGGGGCACCCCCCGTGTGGAGGTGTTCACCCTCGGCACCCGCTTGACCCATGTCACCACCGCTCTGCGGCAGCAGGATCCTGCGCGCGCCGTCATGGCAGCGGGTGAGACGGTTCCAGACTGGTCCGGCGGCACGCGTCTCGGCGAGACGTTGAAGAAGTTTCTGGACCGGTGGGGACAGCGTGGGATGGCACGAGGGTCGGTGGTGGTGGTGTTCAGCGACGGCTGGGAACGTGGCAAGGCGGATCTGCTCGGCGAACAGATGAAGCGGCTGCACCGGCTCGCGCACTACGTCGTGTGGGTGAACCCGCACCGTGGTAAAGAGGGCTACCAGCCCGTGCAGCAGGGGATCGTCGCGGCGTTGCCGCACGTCGACGCCTTTCTTGCAGGACATTCCATGAGCACGTTCGCTGAGCTGATCGAGGTGGTTGCCGATGCGTGAGGTCCTTCCTGAGCTGCTGGCATGGTGGGAGTCCGGCGAGACCGTCGGTGTCGGCACGGTGGTGGCCACGTTCCGCTCCGCCCCGCGACCGGCCGGTGCCTCCATGCTGGTCGGCCCGGGCGGTGAGGCGGTGGGCTCGGTGTCCGGCGGGTGTGTTGAGGGTGCCGTCTACGAGCTCGCCACCTCGGTGGTCGAGTCCGGGGCGTCGGTGCTGCAGAGGTACGGCGTCAGCGACGACGACGCGTTCGCCGTCGGACTCACGTGCGGCGGGGTCCTCGACGTGTTCGTGGAGAAGGTGAACCGCTCTACGTTTCCCGAGCTCGCGGCGGTTGCCGACGACCTTGCGAACGACCGTCCCGTCGCCGTCGCGACCGTGATCGAGCACCCGTCCGCAGACTGGGTGGGCCGGCGGATCGTCGTACGCCCAGAAGACGTCCAGAACGGTGGGGGATCTGGAGTGAGGGGGTTGGGCAGTCCTCGAGCCGACGACGCAGTGACCGACGACGCGCGCGGACTGCTCGCGGCCGGGCACAACGCGATGCTGACCTACGGTCCGGACGGGGAGCGTCGTGGTGAGGGGATGCGGGTCTTCGTGTGGGCGTTCGCGCCGGCACCGCGGATGCTGGTCTTCGGTGCGATCGACTTCGCGGCGGCGGTCGCACGCATCGGCGGCTTCCTCGGCTACCACGTCACGGTCTGCGATGCCCGCCCGATCTTCGCCACGGCGTCCCGGTTCCCCTCCGCCGACGAGGTGGTCGTCGACTGGCCGCATCGCTACCTGCGTGCCGAGGTCGAGTCCGGCCGGATCGACGGACGGACCGTGCTGTGCGTGCTGACCCACGACCCGAAGTTCGACGTGCCGCTGCTCGAGGTGGCGCTTCGGCTTCCCGAGATGGCCTACGTCGGGGCCATGGGCTCGCGTCGGACCCATGCGGACCGCCTCGCCCGACTGCGCGAGGCGGGGCTGAGCGACCGCGAGGTCGAGCGGCTCTCCTCACCGATCGGGCTCGACCTCGGCGCACGCACACCCGAGGAGACGGCGGTCAGCATCGCCGCGGAGATCATCGCCCTCCGCTGGGGCGGTGAGGGGAGGCGGCTGGCCGAGGAGGACGGGCCGATCCACCACCACCACCATGACGTCGATCACGCACAGCTGGCGCCAGATGCTGAGAACTTGCTGAGATAGCGGCCGGTGGCTCTTGTCACCAGTGGGCAGAACAGCAACGATCAGAGCCTTGTCCCTCGAACCCTCGGGAGTAGCCCTATGACCCGCGTCAGCATCCAGGTGGACGGGGCTGCGTACTCCGACGACGTGGAACCCCGCATGCTCCTCGTGCACTACCTCCGTGAACGTCTCGGCAAGACCGGGACCGTGGTGGGTTGTGACACCAGCAACTGCGGAGCCTGCACCGTGCACCTGGACGGCCGAAGCGTGAAGTCGTGCAACGTCCTGGCCGTGCAGGCGGACGGCCACGAGGTGACGACGATCGAGGGGCTCGCCACCGACGGTGAGCTGCACCCGGTTCAGAAGGCCTTCCACGAGTGCCACGCGCTGCAGTGCGGGTTCTGCACTCCGGGGATGATCATGCAGTCGGTCGACCTGCTCAGCGACAACGCCAACCCCTCCGAGGAGGAGATCCGGCTGGGGCTCGAGGGCAACCTCTGCCGCTGCACCGGCTACCACAACATCGTCAAAGCCGTGCAGCTCGCGGCTGACAGTGCCGGCTCCCAGGCCGTTGCTGCCACGGCTGGCGCCACCACTGGCGCCACTACTGGGCAAGGGAGCTGATCATGACTGTCACCGAGGAACGGCCCGCAGAGGACACCGCCGGTCCTGCCAAGGAGATCGGCCAGGCCCGTCGTCGCAAGGAGGACCAGCGACTCATCACAGGCCGCACCAAGTGGACCGACAACATCCAGCTGACCGGCATGCTGCACCTCGCGATGGTGCGCAGCCCGTTCGCGCACGCCACCATCACCGCCATCGACACCACGGTTGCGAAGGCCGCCCCGAACGTGGTCACGGTGCTCACCGGCGCAGACGTCGCCGACGAGCAGGGCGGCCTGCCCACGGCCTGGCCGATCACGCCCGAGCAGAAGTCGCCGGTGCACCCCTCGATCGCGGTCGACCGGGTCGCGTTCGCGGGCGAGGTGGTGGCTGTGGTGGTCGCCAGGTCAGCCGCGGAGGCCCGCGACGCCGCCGAGCTCGTCGACGTGGACTACGACGAGCTGCCCGCCGTACTCGATCTCAAGCAGTCGGCCGCCGACGACACGGTGCTCGCCCATCCCGACCTGGGCACCAACAAGTCGGCTTTCTGGCAGCTCGACTCCGCCGGCGCGGGGACCGGAGGCTCGGTCGACGAGGCGATCGAGCAGGCTCGTGCGGACGGCATCGTGATCGAGCGGGAGTACCGCCAGCAGCGGCTGGTCCCGGCGTTCATGGAGCCCCGCTCGTTCGTCTGCGACCCGACCGGGGAGCAGCTGGTGCTGTGGTCCTCGACCCAGATCCCGCACATCACCAGGTTCTTCCTCGCCGTCGTGCTCGGGATCCCGGAGAGCAAGATCCGGGTGATCGCGCCCGACGTCGGAGGCGGCTTCGGCGGTAAGCTGCAGTTCGTCCCCGAGGAGGTCATCGCCGTCCTGGCGGCCCGCCGTACCGGCAAGCCGTGCAAGTACACCGAGACCCGCTCGGAGTCGATGATCGCCGCGCACCACGGCCGGGACCAGTGGCAGAAACTGACACTGTCGGCGACCAAGAACGGCACGGTCACCGGGCTCAAGGTGGACCTGCTGGCAGATCTGGGTGCCTACGCCGGCACCATGGGCGGAGGCGTGCCGATCCTCGGCGCGTTCATGTACAACGCGATCTACAAGTTCCCCGCCTACCAGTTCAACTGCACCAACTACTACACGAACAAGACGCTGACCGACGCCTACCGTGGTGCCGGGCGGCCGGAGGCGACGTTCGCGATCGAGCGGCTGATGGACGAGCTCGCCGCCGAGGTCGGGGTGGACCCGTTGGTGGTCCGGGAGCAGAATTGGATCAAGCACGAGGAGTTCCCGTTCGCGACGGTCGCCGGGCTCGAGTACGACTCCGGCAACTACGAGGCCGCAACCGCCAAGGCCAAGGAGATGTTCGGCTACGACGACCTGCGCGCGGAGCAGCAGCGACGCCGCGAGTCCAAGGACCCGGTCCAGCTCGGCATCGGCGTCTCCACGTTCACCGAGATGTGCGGCCTCGCTCCCTCCCGGGTCCTGGGCCAGCTCAACTACGGCGCGGGAGGGTGGGAGCACGCGGCGGTGCGGATGCTGCCGACCGGCAAGGTCGAGGTGATCACGGGCGTCTCTCCGCACGGCCAGGGCCACGAGACGGCCTGGTCACAGATCGTCGCCGACCGCCTCGGGGTGGGCTTCGATGACGTCGAGGTGCTGCACGGTGACACGCAGATCTCGCACAAGGGCCTCGACACCTACGGGTCGCGCTCGCTCGTGGTCGGTGGACAGGCGCTGGTGATGGCCGCGGACAAGGTGATCGAGAAGGCCAGACCGATCGCGGCCCACCTGCTCGAGGCGTCGGTCGACGACCTGGAGTTCACAGGTGGCCGGTTCGGTGTCAAGGGCACCGACAAGGGGCTTGGGATCGGTGAGATCGCGCTGGCGAGCTTCGCGGCCCACAATCTGCCCGACGGCGTGGAGCCCGGGCTCGACTCCGACGCCACCTTCGACCCGGTGAACTTCTCCTACCCGCACGGCACCCACCTGTGCGCGCTGGAGATCGATACCGAGACCGGTGGGGTGGAGATGCGCAAGTACGTCGCCGTCGACGACGTCGGCACCATCATCAACCCGCTGATCGTGGAGGGTCAGGTGCACGGCGGCCTCGTCCAGGGAATCGCGCAGGCCCTGTGGGAGGAGGCGGTCCACGATGACCAGGGGACGTTGGTGTCTGCTTCGTTCGTCGACTACCTGGTGCCGACGGCAGCGGACACCATCAACTTCGACGTCGACCACACAGTCACCCCGTCCACCACGAACGACCTCGGCACCAAGGGAGTCGGCGAGGCAGGCACGATCGCCTCCACCCCGGCTGTCGTGAACGCCGTGGTCGACGCTCTGAGGCAGTACGGCGTCCACGACGTACGCATGCCGTGCACGCCGGAGCGGATCTGGAAGGCAATCCACGACCGGGGGGCCGGCGGCGACGAGCCAACTGAGAACGAGGCGATGCCGCACTTCCACGAGAGCGACGTGGCAGACCGCAACACCGGGGGCGACGGGTCGGCTGGCGGCCCGGCTCGTGACACAGGACCTGGTGGCTCTGTCGCCGGAGAAGGAGCAGGCCAGTGATCCCGGCACAGTTCGACTACGTGGCACCGACCACGCTCGAGGAGGCGCTCAGCGCGCTCGAGTCAGCAGAGGACCCGAAGGTGATCGCCGGCGGGCAGAGCCTGCTGCCGGTGCTGCGGATGCGGCTCAACGCCCCGTCCCTGGTGGTGGACGTCGGCCGCATCGAGAGCCTGAGCGGTGTTCGTGAGGAGGGGGACTCGATCGTGATCGGCGCGATGACCACACATGCCGACGTCATCGAGGACCCGCTCGTCAACGAGCATGCACTCCTTCTGGCCAGGGCGGCCGTGGAGGTGGCAGACCCACAGGTACGCCACCGTGGAACCTTCGGTGGTGCACTCGCGCACGCGGATCCGGCCGGTGACGTCGGTGCGCCAGCACTGGCGTTGGGCGCGTCCTTCGTGATCGTCGGGCCGAGCGGTTCGCGCACCGTGGAGGCCGACGCCTTCTTCGAGGACCTGTTCACCACCGCGGTCCAGGAGGGCGAGATCCTCACCGAGGTGCGCATTCCCAAGCACACCGGCTGGGGAGCGCACTACGAGAAGTTCGTGCGGGTGGCTCACCAGTGGCCGATCGTTGCCGTAGCGGCCGCGGTCCGCGTGGACGGTGACACGATCGCAGAGGCCCGGGTAGGGCTGACGAACATGGGATCCACCCCGTTGCGTGCACGCTCGGTGGAGGCAGCACTCGCGGGCCAGCCCGCGACCGACGAGGCCGTCCGTGCCGCTGCCAGGTCGGCCGCCGATGGCACCAGCCCACCGTCGGACCTGAACGGCGACGCCGACTACCGCCGGCACCTCGCGACCGTGCTGACCCGGCGCGCGGTGCTTGCCGCGGCTGGGGTGTGAGGAGTGGAGCTGGTCCACACGTTCACGGTCCCGGCCTCGGTCGAGGACACCTGGGCAGCGTTCATGGATCTGGAGATGGTGGCCGGATGCTTTCCCGGTGCGACTCTCAGCTCGGTGGACGGAGACGAGTTCAAGGGCTCCTGCAAGGTCAAGCTCGGCCCGATCGCGCTGGTGTACTCAGGGGTCGGCGAGTTCGTGCAGCGCGACGAGTCGACGCACCGCTTCGTGATCGACGCCAAGGGCAAGGACAAGCGGGGTAACGGTACGGCGGGCGCCACGGTGACCGCCACGCTCGCTCCAGCGACCTTGGGAAGCACGATGGTCGAGGTCGCCACGGATCTCACGATCACGGGCAAGCCTGCCCAGTTCGGCCGTGGACTCATCCAGGACGTCTCGGACAAGTTGCTCAAGCAGTTCGTGACCTGCCTGGAGTCGAAGGTCGGCGCAACCGATGCCTCCGCGATCCCCTCCGACGTCGCCGCGACGACCGTGTCGTCGGTCCAGCCGGTAGGGACCACGGCTGCCTTCGTCCAGTCAGCGGACACGGCATCCGGTGAGGCTGAGGCAGCGACTGCCGGTGCGGGGCACTCGCACGCACAGAGCCAGGCGGATCGACCTCCCGACCCGAGCGACGAGGCGCTGAACCTGGGCGCGACGGTAGTGCCGCTGCTGCTCAAGGCATACGGCAAGCAGGCGGTGGGTGTCCTGCTTGGGCTGCTGGCCTTGAAGGTGCTGCTGGGACGGCGCCGCAAACCCTGAACCGCGATGTGGAAGGCACGGACTTATGTCCGAGGCCCCACCCGTCCGTTCCTGACCTCTCACCCGGGCAGGCTCCCGAGCGGTGCTACAGCGGTGCCGGACTGCTCGCAGATCCAGGTAGGGTCCGGCCCGCCGAGGTCGGGATGGATGTAGAGGGCGTGCGGGTCCCACGAGTCGGTGCCGTCGTCGCACAGCGGGCACACCGGCCAGCGACCGAACTTGTCGAGAATGGCGTCCTGTAGGTCCTGGGCGATGAGGCCGGCGACGTACTCTCTGCCCTGCTCCCACTGCGAGACCCACCAGCGCCGGGTGATCACGGCCTCCTCGAGCGCAGAGACCGACTCCGGGCCGGCTGCGCGGCTGGCTTCGAGGTCGTGCAACACGAGTGCGCGCGCATTCATCACGGGGTCATCGACAGTCACGACGTCTATTGTGACCGGTGGACCAGGAACGACGGAGGGAGCCAGATGGCGGAGCGCGGCCCGTTGCTCGAGGTCGTCGTTCTCCATGCGCGCGATGTCGCCGGTGCGGACGAGGGTGGTGCCGACCGGCTCGTCGTCGTGGCCGACGTGGAGGCAGGCGGACTCTCGGCCGAGCCGCGGGTGTTGTCCTCGATCTGCAAGGAGACCGACCTTCCGGTCAGGGCGATGCTGCGCCTCAACGACGGGTTCAGTACGACCGGCGGCGAGCTCACGCGGCTGGTGGGTCTGGCCGAGGACTACCTTTCGGTGGGCGCCGCAGGACTGGTCTTCGGCTTTCTCGACATGGACCTCGAGGTGGATCCCGAGCCGTGTGCCTACCTCGCCGACAAGCTCCCCGGCGTGCCGTGGACGTTCTCGCGGGCGATCGACTCGGCCTTGGCCAGCGACCGGGCATGGCGGCAGGTGCAGGAGCTGACGGGCCTCGACGCGGTGTGCTCTGCGGGGTCACCGCAAGGAATGCACTCTGGCTTCGACGACCTGGTCCGCCTGGCCGGGACGGACGCGGTCGCCGCGTCGTTGGTGATGGCCGGCGGCGGGCTGCGGGCTGAGCACGTGCCGTGGCTGACCCGGGCTGGTGTCGGTCAGTTCCACGTCGGCTCGAGCGTGCGCCCCGGCGGGTCGTGGACCAAGGCGTACGTCGACGCAGGTCACGTCCGCTCCTGGCGGTTGCTGCTCGACGACTCGCTCGAGAGGGCCCAGGGTCACCCGGCGGCTCACCAGTGAGAACGCCAGCGGGCACTCCAGCGAGAACCCCAGCGAGCACCGCGCGCCGATGACACTTCTGATCGACCCGCCGAACGCGCCGGGGCACGGGCGGCTGTGGTCGCACCTGGCCAGTGACGAGTCGTTCGAGGAGCTGCACCGGTTCGCAGGTCATCTGGGCATCCCGACGCGCGGGTTCGACCGTGACCACTACGACATCCCGGCCGAGACATACGACGCCGTGGTGGCCGCCGGAGCGACACCGGTCACTAGCCGGGAGCTGATCACCCGCCTGCGGGAGACCGGTCTGCGCCGCAGGAAGGCGGACCGGCTGGCCCCCCGAGCTCCGGGTCGTCCCCTGGTGAGAGCAGCTCGACTGCGCATAGGGGACGTCGTCGCGGTCACCTCACCGGCTGGACCGGTCGCATCGTCTCGTCTCGATGCCGGCCTCGCGGTCTTCCAGGCGTGGGGACTTCCGGTACGGGTGATGGCGAACGTGCGCGGGCAACACCCGCGGCTCTCCTACCTCTCGAGCGACGACGCGGTCCGGGCTGCTGACTTCATGCAGGCGTGGTGCGACCCGTCGGTCGCGGCGGTGTTCTGTGTCAGAGGTGGGTACGGCGCCCAACGGATGGTCGACCTGCTGGACTGGGAGGCGCTCGCGGCAGCCGGGCCCAAGGTGCTCGTCGGCTTCTCCGACGTGACCGCCGTGCACCAGGCCTTCGCCACCCGACTGGGGCTCTCGACGATTCACGGCCCCGTGGTGACGAGTCTGGGTGCAGGGGACGAGGCGTCGCGTGAGCACCTGCGCGGCCTGCTGTTCGAGCGGTCGGCCGGCCTGTCGCTGACGACGCCGTCCCCAGCCCCCGCGATACGTCGTGGCCGTGCGCAGGGTGTGCTGGTCGGCGGCAACCTGGCCCTGGTCGCCGCCGAGCTCGGCACGGCGCACTCGCGGCCCGCGGTGAACTCGATCGCGGTCCTCGAGGACGTGGGCGAGGAGCTCTACCGTGTCGACCGGCTGTTGACCCAGCTGCTGCGGTCAGGGTGGTTCGATGGTGTCCGCGCCATCGCGTTTGGCCAGTTCACCGACTGCGGGAGCGCCGAGTCGTTGCGCTACCTCTTCGAGGAACGGCTGGGACCGCTCGACGTACCCATCCTCTGGAACCTGCCGCTCGGGCACGCGGACCGCAACCTCGCCGTCCCGCTCGGTGTGCCGGTGACCTTGGACGCCGACCTGGGAACCCTGGTCCTGCGCGACTCGGCGCTCGTCTGAGCTATCGCTGCTCTGTCTGTGACTCGAGCCCGCTGAGCTCGCGCTCGATGTTGCGCCGTGCGCGCTCCTCCCAGCGCTGCCTTCCGAACTCGGTGCCAAACAGCGTGGGCTGGCTCAGCAGGTCGGTAAGGACGCTTGCGCGTCCCACCCGGAACTCCGGGTCCGGGACGGCCGCGTACTCCTCGCGGACGCCGCGCGCGTACTCCTCGTAGCGTGCCGGGTCCTCCGCCAGTACTCCCAGGTCTGCGTCGCACAGCACCATCCCGCCCGTGTCGTCCGCGGCGGGGCGGTGGGTAGCCGTGAGCCGAACCAGCCGGGCCACCTCCTCGGCGAGCCGGGGAGGCACCGCCGCGGCGGCGAGCTCGCGCTCGGCCAGCCTGGCAGAAAGCTCCTCGTCCTGCCCACCGGCTTCGTAGACCGCGTCGTGGTACCACGCGGCCAGGAGTACGACGTCCCGGTTCACGGCCTGCCGCGGTCCGCACTCCAGGAGTACGTCGATCCGCTCGAACACCTCGATAAGGTGCCTCGTGTCGTGGTACGTGCGCCGTGGAGCGTCGTACGCGGCGATCAGCCGGTCGCACAGTCCCAGATGGTCGGTCAGGAAGTCCGGCCAGTAGCGGCGCAGATCTCTCATGTGGATCCTCCGGCCACCCGGATGGGTGCGGTCCACCTCCGCGGCGCTGTCGACGCGATCCATGCGGCGATGTCGCCCACGGGCATCGGCCTAGCCATGTGGTAGCCCTGACCCGTGTCGCATCCGAGCCGTTGCAGAATCCGGTACACGTCCTGGTCCTCGATGCCTTCAGCGACACAGGTGAGGCCGAGGTCCCTCCCCAGGCCGATGACCGAGCGGACGATCGCCGAGTCGTCGCCGTCCCGAAGCATGGTGCTGACGAAGCTCTGGTCGATCTTGATCTCGTCCACGGGGAGTCGCCTGAGGTGCGAGAGCGACGAGAAGCCGGTGCCGAAGTCGTCGATCGATACCCGTACTCCGAGGGCGGAGAGGCCGTGCAGCACTTCGGCAGCAATCGTCGTGTTCGTCAGCAGGACACTTTCGGTGACCTCGATCACCAGGTGCTGTCCCGGGACACCGTGCAGGACCAGTAGCTGCTCGACGAGGTCACGCAGTCGACCGTCACACAAGGCGTTGGGGGAGACGTTCACGGACACGTCCAGCTGTAGGCCATGACCAAGCCAGCCGGCGAGCGCCTCGAGTGCGGCGTTGAGCACCCAGGCGGTCATCGGCCGGTCCAGGCCTGTCTGCTCGGCCAGGGCGATGAACGCACCGGGCTGCAGCAACCCCATGCGCGGGTGGTTCCAACGCAGGAGTGTCTCGACACCGATGACCGCGTCGTCATGCAACCGGACCTGTGGCTGCGCATACAGGGTGAGCTCCCCGCGGGTGATCCCGGTCTGCAGCTCCACTGCGAGTGCGAGGTGCTCCGAGGTGGCCGTCTCCAGCTCCGGTCTGTAGTACTCGACCGCGAGGCCGGCCCGGTCGGCGGACCTCATCGCGATGTCAGCATGACGCAACAGGTTCTCTGCTCCGACGCCGGAGCCTCCCGGTTCCGAGGAGACACCTGCGCAGGCGCGGACAAGGACCTGAGCCCTGGAGAGCACGAACGGGTGCTCCAGGCTCGCGAGGAGCGACCTCACCGGCTCAGGGCCGAGCGAGCCGTCCGGGTCTTCGAGGAACAAGATGGCGAACTCGTCTCCCCCGACGCGACCGACGATGGCCTCCGGCCCGCTCGCCTTCTGGAGCCGGAGACCGACCGCCACGAGCAACTCGTCGCCCCGGTCGTGTCCGAGCGCTGCGTTGACCGCCTGCAGATCTCGGATGCCGACCCAGATCAACCAGGCTGGATGCCGGCGGCTCAGGTGCTCATCGGCTTTCTCGAGCACGGAACGCCGGTTCGGCAAGCCTGTCAGGGGGTCGTGCAGTGCGTCGCGACGAAGCTGCTCGATGAGGTGCGCGGTGTCCAGGTTCGCACCCGTCTGATGCGCGACCATGTCCAGCAGACGGGCGTCCGCCGGACCGAACGGACGCATCGCGTCTGACCGGCCACTGACCGACAGGACAACCTCCCGGCCCACAGTCAGCGGTGCTGCGGACACCACTAAACCCGGGTCCTTCATGACACCTCGCCCGAGCGGCACGCTCCGGTCCGGAACCGGGGTGTGTACGAGGCCGCCTCCGGGGCCCTTGCTGACTCGGAGCAGCTGGGTCCGGTCGAACGGCGAGTGCAGGTAGATCTCGGCATCGTGAGCGATCAACAGATCCGCCGAGGTGTCGAGGGCTGTGGTCAGGATGGAATCGACGTCGCGCTTCCAGGCCAGCCGCTGACCCAGAGTGTGCAGCGAGGCGAGGTTCATATGCCGCTCAGTGAGTAGCGAGTAGCCCCGCATCACGATCAGTAGTGCACCAAGCGACATCAGCAGCGGTGCTACCGCGGCCGTCCCGGTCTGCAGCGCCAAGGCGACAACGAAGGAGATGGTGGCTCCGAGAAGCGCGACTGTCACCGCCCACCGGACGTGGGACAGGAAGTCCCGCACGGGTGGAAGTCGGCCGACGGCCAGGCTGATCACCGAGGCGCCGCCCAGCGCAGAGGCAAGAGCGGAGGCCGTCACCGCGAGGCAGAGGGCCATCCACCCCTGCGCGGAAAGCGGCTCGGGCAATTCGAACGCAGCGTAGAGCGACAGCGCGATGCCGACGCCCAGCGCGCGGCTGACGCCGTTGAAGACCTGCTTGAGAGGACTCTTGCGCCGTCGCAGGAGGTCGATCAGCACAGGCGTCCCGACACTTGCCAGGATGAGGTCAAGAGGCGTCGCGAGCAACAGCCCCAAAGCCAACGCGATCTCGGTCACCGTGAGGTGTACGGAGTTGTCGAGGTTCTTGCCGAACGGCAGATAGAGCACCACGAGCTCGAACGCGGCCCAGCAGCCGACGAGCACGAACAGTGGGATGCGCGGCCGCGCCACGGTGGCGCTTCCGGCGTCCAGCATCGGAAGGGCGAGGATGATCGCCGCGGTCGCCATGACCACGATGAGCGTGGGCGGCCCGAAGCGGCGCACCAGGCTCGCCGGCTGCGTCTCTGCTCTGGACCCCTGACCCTGCACCGTCACGGCGTGCATCTCCATCTAGTCGCGTCATGAAGCATCTGTGAACGGCTGCGCAGTTCAGGCTATCTTGGCTGGCTGTCTGAAATCAGGCTTTCGTCACGAAAAGCCAGGCGAAGAGGGCAGGTGGCTTCCACCGGCGGCTGGGGTCACCCGTGCCACTCGTCCTGCCGGAAGTCGACGAGCTCCGCAGGCAAGCCCGTGGAGTGCAGCACCACGAGTGAGGTGACCGCGCGGGTCAGGCAGACGTAGAGGCGCCGCAGACCCGTCACCCGGTCGGCCTCGCCGGCCACGACCGCCCGAGGCTCGAGGAGGAGCACGTGGTCGAACTCGAGCCCCTTCGCCAAAGACGCGGGAACGACATCGAGCTTTGCGTGGTACTCCGAACCACCGACGTCGATGCCTCCGTCGCCGTTGTCCTGGCCGAGGATCTCGAACTCCACGCCGTCGCTCACCAGCGCCGCGCTCACAAGTGGAACGAGCATGTCGGGCACGATCACACCCACCGAGCCCACCTTCTGCGCCGCTGCGCGGGTTGCCGAGGCAGTTGCCGCAACCACGTCCGGCACGGAGGTCACGACCAGCTCCCCTCGGGTCCGTCGCACCGAGGTCGGCGGCTCCAGGTTCGGAGCGATCGAGGGCAGCAGCCGGGCGGCGTACTCGATCACCTCGCCCGGGACCCGGAAGCCGAGGGTGAGCTCCTCGACGTGCGCATCCGGCTTGCCCAGATGTGCCAGCGCGTCGTCCCACGACCTGCTGCCCCACGGGGTGGTGGCCTGCGCGAGGTCTCCCAGCACGGTGACCGACCCCGTGGAACAGCGACGGCCTACTGCCCGGAGCATCATCTGGGACAGGTCTTGTGCCTCGTCCGCAACGATGTGCCCCACGCTGGAGGTACGTGTGACCAGGTCGTCGGCCTCGTCGATGAGCACGCCGTCCGCCAGTGACCACCGTGCAGAGCCCAAGCCCTTCGGCGGTCGCTCCCAGAGCAGCGAACTCTGCTCCTTGTCGGACACGATGCCGTCGGCCGCCGCGGCGAGGAACGGGCGGTCACTGAGCAGTCGCAGCACGAGCTTCGCGGGGTGGACGGCGGGCCAGAGCTGGTCGACGTACTGCTTGACCGGCTTGCTGCGCGCGACCGCGTCCTGGACCCGGTCGTCAGGGGAGTCGCCGGCGAGCTCCATCTTGACCAGGATGGCGTGCGCCAGCCGCTGGGAGAGCATCGCCCGAGCGGCGCCGTAGCGCACTCCGCGTGCCCGCAGCGCCTCGACGATTGCCTCCGCCTCGTAGCCGGCCACCCGCCAGCGACGGGCACCACGGGGCACGACGAGTGCCTCACTCGGAGCGGTGAGATATGACCACAGCGCCCGCTCGAGCACCCGAGCCATCCGGGCATCGCCCTTCAAGGTGGCCGCCGCCGGCTCGTCGCTCCCGTGAAGGCCCTGCCTGACGCCGACCCGAAGGAGGGTCTTGGTGACGAGCTCCTCGATGGTGGCCTGCTGCGCGTCGATCTCACCGAGGGCCGGCAGCACATCGCCGATGTAGCGCAGAAACGAGGTGTTCGGACCCACCACGAGGACGCCCTGCCGGGAGAGGCGGTCGCGGTGGGCATAGAGCAGGTACGCCGCCCGGTGCAGTCCGACCGCGGTCTTCCCGGTCCCCGGCGCACCCTGGACGCACACCGACTCGCTCAGGTCGGAGCGGACGATCAGGTCCTGCTCGGGCTGGATCGTGGCCACGATGTCACGCATCGGCCCAACGCGCGGTCGCTCGATCTCCGCCTCGAGGATGCTGGAGTACCCGGCGTCGGGCGGGCATGTCCCGCTGACGGCAAGCCGCTCGTCCTCGAAACTCGTCATCTGCCCGTGCTGGAAGCCGAACCGCCGGCGCCGCTCGACACCCATCGGCTCGGCCTTGCTGGCACGGTAGAAGGCTCGGCTGATCCCGGCGCGCCAGTCGATGACCATCGGGTCACCGTCCTGGTCGCTCACGTGCCGGCGCCCGATGTAGAAGTGCTCACCGCCGGCGTCCTGATGGGCGTCCTCGAAGTCGAGCCGGCCGAAGAACAGCGGGACGGCGGGGTCGTCCTCGAGCGCCTTTCTCCGCAGGTAGATCGCGGACTCGAGCGCCTGCCGGCTGACCCAGTCGCCGGCGGCGTCGGTGTCGAGCGAGGCGGTGCGGGCTCGCATCCGGGCGAGCTGGGCGCGGGACCGAACGAGATGCGCGCGTTCGTGGCCGAGATCCCGGTCCGCTGTCGGTTCCGTCTCTGGATCGGCCGGCGGCGAGGTGCCGTTTCGGGAGGAAGGGTCGGACATGGGAACAGGCACGCGGGAACCTCCGCTGACGCGGGTCTGGGTGTGAGCCGTGTGACGCTACCAGCCCGCGTCGGTCACCGCACCTGGTTATCGCGGGTCAGCGCGTGGGAATGTCGTCGGCGTCGAGGATCCGGTAGGCGTACCCCTGCTCGGCGAGAAACCGCTGACGGTTCTGCGCAAAGTCGGCGTCGACGGTGTCCCGGGAGACGAGCGTGTAGAACCGGGCGCTGACCCCTTCCGCCTTGGGCCGCAGCAACCGTCCAAGTCGCTGCGCCTCCTCCTGCCGCGAGCCGAACGAGCCGGAGATCTGGATCGCCACGGCCGCTGAGGGCAGGTCCACCGAGAAGTTCGCCACCTTCGAGACGACCAGCAGTTCGATCTCTCCGGCGCGGAACGCGTTGAACAACCGCTCACGCTCCTTGACCGGGGTCTCACCCTTGATCACCGGTGCCCCGAGGCGTTCGGCGATGTCGTCGAGCTGGTCGATGTACTGCCCGATCACCAGCGTCGGCTCACCGGCATGTTTCTCGACCAGCCGCTCGACCACGCCGGTCTTCACACTCGTGCAGGAGGCCAGCCGGTAGCGTTCCTCGGGCTCCGCTGTGGCGTAGGCGAAACGCTCACCGTCGGAAAGCGTCACGCGCACCTCCACGCAGTCCGCGGGGGCGATCCAACCCTGCGCCTCGATGTCCTTCCACGGCGCGTCGTACCTCTTGGGACCGATCAGCGAGAACACGTCGCCCTCACGTCCGTCCTCGCGGATCAGCGTCGCGGTGAGACCGATCCGGCGTCGCGCCTGCAGGTCAGCGGTCATCCGGAAAATCGGCGCCGGCAGCAGATGCACCTCGTCATAGATCACCAGCCCCCAGTCGCGGGCATCGAAGAGCTCGAGGTGCGTGTAGACGCCCTTCCGCCGGGTGGTCATCACCTGGTACGTCGCGATCGTCACCGGGCGGACCTGCTTGGTGGAACCGGAGTACTCGCCGATCTCGTCCTCGGTGAGCGAGGTGCGCTTGAGCAGCTCCTCCTTCCACTGCCGGGCCGCGACCGTGTTGGTGACCAGGATCAACGTGGTTGCCTGCGCATGTGACATCGCCGCAGCGCCGACGATGGTCTTCCCGGCGCCACAGGGAAGTACGACGACGCCGGATCCTCCGTGCCAGAACGACTCCGCCGCCTCGCGCTGGTAGGTGCGCAGCTCCCAACCGTCCTCGTCGAGAGCGATCGCGTGCGCCTCGCCGTCGACGTACCCGGCGAAGTCCTCGGCCGGCCAGCCGATCTTGAGCAGTGCCTGCTTGAGGTTTCCCCGCTCCGAGGCGTGTACGACGACCGTCTCACGGTCCACCCGGGCGCCCAGCATCGGCTTGATCTTCTTCGACCGCAGCACCTCCTCGAGCACAGGAGGGTCGTTGGCGGCGAGCACGAGGCCATGTTCCGGGTGCTTCTCGAGCCGGAGCCGGCCGTAGCGGGCCATTGTCTCGGCCACGTCGACGAGCAGCGCGTGGGGCACCGAGTAGCGGGAGTACTCCAGCAGCGTGTCGACCACCTGCTCTGCGTCATGTCCCGCAGCACGTGCGTTCCACAGGCCAAGTGGCGTCAGCCGGTAGGTGTGCACGTGTTCCGGGGACCGCTCGAGCTCAGCGAAAGGCGCGATCGCCTTGCGACAGTCCTGCGCGCGTTCGTGGTCGATCTCGAGGAGCAGTGTCTTGTCGGACTGGACGATAAGGGGGCCGCTGTCGGTGCCGCTCATGCGTCCGCTAGCGCCGTGGCGCGCCGGCGGGCACGGTAGGCAGCCACGTTGGCCCTCGACGAGCAGCGGTCCGAGCAGTACCGCCGCGACTGGTTGGGCGAGGTGTCGACGAACACGTCCGTGCAAGGGCGGGCGTCGCACACGCCGAGCCGGGTCGGCCCGAGGTCACACACCAGCGTGGACAACCCCATCAAGGACTCCGCGACCAGCAGCTCGGCCACCGACGACGACCGGTCGGCCACGTGAAGGTGCCAGCGTCCGGCTGGACCGGCGATGTGCGGCGTCACCGGGTGTTTGGCGAGCAGCGTGTTGAGCTTCTCGACGACCGCTTCCTCGTCGTCGTCGTTCGAGGCCTCGAAGACCGGTCGCAGCTCGCACTGGAACTTGCGCAGGGCCGTCGCGTCACGCTCGACCACCTGCCCATGCAGCCACTCGCGCCCGACGAGGAACTCGACTAGAGCGCCGGCGTCCTCGAGCCCGACGTTCACCAGGCCGGCTGACTGCTCCGCGTAACGAACAAAGTCCATGTCAGCAGATTACCCGCCCTCCCAAGGGTCGACCTCCGGTAAGGGGCACGGGTGCCGAGCACCTGCGTTGTCGCGTGAGGTGAATGACCGGCGTCAGCCACCGGCCGGGAGAGGCTTGACACCGGTGATCCGGTGAACTGCGAAACCTCTCACGTCGTCGCTGCGGTGGTCGTAGGCGGTGAGCCAGCCACCTTCGACCTTGACCGGGTCGACGATCTTCTCCACCGTCGAGCCGGAGCTGTCGACGTAGCCGATCCAGACTGTTCCTCTGGTCTCCGCAGACTCGCGCAGCGCTGCCATGGTCGACATCGGCCCGCCTCGAAGGCTCGCTGAGCCGGCGCCGGAGGGACGGTTGGCCGCGGCCCGGTCGCCGGCGCGGATGGCGTTGACCGTGGCTGACGTCCGCGCCGACAGCCTGGCTGCGTTCGCTGCGCTCGCCGACGGCCGTTCCCTCGACGGGCGCGCTCGATGCGAGTCCTTGCGAACCATCCGCACGGTGCCGTCTGGTGCCTCAACCACAGGTGCGGCACCGAGCTCTCGCAGACGGGGCAGGAGTACGTCGACCGGCACGTCGCTGACGATGACGGTCGGGGCGATCCTGCGCAGCCGAAGAGACGCTGCCTTGGGATGGTGCACGAACTCGGTGAGCGCGGCTTCGTCGTCGCTACGCAGGAACGACTCCGCCGCACCGACCCGGATGGTTCCGAACCTGCGCGACACGTCGTCGACGAGATAGGTGAGCGGCTGCGGCACCGGGGTTCGAGACGATGCCGCGACGAACTCGTGGATCTCTGCCGTCGACCATCCGGAGTCGAACGCCCTGCGAACCGAGGTCGCGGTGAACCGGTAGACCGTGGCACCGCCTCGCGACTCGACGTCGGCCAGCGTGGACAGGCTGCGGCTCAGCTCCTGCTCCAAGGGACCTGGAGCCACCGCGGTGAGATCTGCCTGCAGGAGCACGTGGTCGATCGGTTCTGGTAGAAGAGGGGCCAGCGCCGCCGATGCCACGCGCCTGGGTTCATCGGGCGAGAACAGTGCTCGTCCGTGCTCGGCAATGCCGCCGAATGCCAGCACGCCGAGCACCGCTGCCTCCTCGACGCTCCAGGCGACCGCCTGCGACCGGACGACCGGCCGGCGCGGTCGAAGCCACTTGACCCGGTCGACGAGTGAGGCGATGCCGGTGCCGACCGCGAGGACCTCGTCGTCGGGTAGGGCAGCCAACTCGGCCAGACACATCCGCCGTGTCTCCGGCAGCCACCCGCGTTCGAGATCGGGAACGAGTGCGTTGATCGGTTTTCCGTTCTCGTCGCGACCTCCTACGAGACCGGTGAGTCGGGGATTGTCCAGCCAGGCGAGGGCAAGGCTGACCCAACGTTCGGCCACTGTGCCCGCGCTCCAGAGATCGAACGTGTCGGTCGGCAACCAGCCTGCGTCCCGTTCCGCTGTCTCCCCCACGGCGGCCAGTCCTGCCGCGGCCGCGACTTCGATGTGCAGAGCGGCGGTGCTCTCGCTCACGTGAAGCAGCTCCGCCGTGGCGCGTAGCTCACGCACACCCAGGCCGCCTCCGCGCAAGGCGGACGGTGGTGTGGTCCCCCAGTGCTCGAGCATCAGCTCGACGAGTCGCACGAACTCGAACGCCGCGCCCCCGGCGGCCCGGTCTACCAGTGGACGGGCCCGCGAAGAGATGGCGAGCTCAGGCATGTGGTCCACCCGGTCTCGAGTGGTCTTGCCTCCTCGCATGCACAAGGCGACCTCGCGGGGAACGGCGACATGCTTCCGGTCGCGGGCGATCAACAGCCCCCGCGCGAGCAGCTGGTCGACAGGGCTCTGCGCGTCGCCTCGCGACACCTCCGGTTCGGTCGACGCGACCGTCCCGTCGGCGCCCTCCTGAGCGAGGTGTTCAAGGATCTCGCGTGCCTGCGGGCTGATCTCCAAGAGCAGCTCGTCGACGTGGGCCGGCTGGGAGAGATGTTCTGCCAGGGTCGCGATGTCGCTGTGCCGGTCGCCGGTGGGTTCGATGCCAAGCTTCCGCGCGAGCGAGGAGATCCGGTCGGCGCCGTACGTCGACAGGAGCGACTCCGCTGACGAGCCGAGCCGGCTGAGCGTCGTACCCACCAGCTCACCGAGCACGCTGGGAGCACGAAGCTGGTCCTCGGTGCCCCACAGGAGAGCCAGCGCACGCAGCTCCCCGACGGCTGCGCTCACCCGCTCGGGCGATGCGTTCACATGGTCGTGGAGCTGCCGCACGGACACCACGCCGCCGAGCGCGAGGGCGGCGTCGACGACCGTGAGCTGGAGGACGTCGAGCTGGTCGACCGCACGGAGCACCGACGCCCGGGTGCCTGCGCGGGACGCCAGCTGGGAGGAGTCCTGGGGAGCGGGTGTGGCGAGGTCCGGCCGCGAACGGAGAAGTCGCGCGACGTCGTCGTCCTGCCAACTCCGGAACTGGTCGGCAAGGGTGCGCGGTGCGCTGGTTCCGGACATCGGGACAACGGTACTAGCCGCGGGGTCGAGCCCACGGTGCTCGCCGTGCCGTCCGGCTCGTCCACCGTGGCCCCGGCCGGCGCGGCTCGCCGAGCCGACCCGCTCGAGCGCGCTACGGTAAAAGCGCGGCACCGACGGGCATCGACGGAACGGATGGGACGTGTATGGCGGGCAGCGTGACTGGCTTCCTGGGTCCGAACGGGGCCGGAAAGTCGACCACCGAGGCAAAGCCGTTCCATCCCAGCGCGGCCTCGACACGGTGGCCGAGGGCAAGCCGAAGACTTTCTCGCTCGGCAGGGGTCAGCGGCTCGGGCTCGCCGCGGCACTGCTCGGTGACCCGCATCCGCTGATCCTCGACGAACCCGCCAACGGTCTCGACCCGCAGGGCATCCAGTGGATGCGGTCACTCCTCAAGGGTCTCGCGAGCCAGGGACGTGCTGATGGCCGCGAGCCTCGCCCTCCTACACTCGCGAGATGCCTGAGCTCATGAGCCACGACCGGTCCTTCGTCGAGCTGCTCTACGAGGACGCGCCGCGCGAGGCGTACGACGCCGTGGTGGCCGGCGCAGAGGAGCGCGGTGCTTCACCGGAGGAGCTCGAGGCCCTGGCGGACCAGCGCACGGCGGCCCTGCGGATCCGGGACCAGATGGTGCGCCAGCACCGCCGTGAGGCCGAGCTGTCGGCGCTCTACGAGACCGCGAACGACCTCACTGCCATCCGGGACGTGGATGCGATCCTCACCGCAATCGTGCGGCGTGCCCGACAGCTGCTGAACGCGGACATGACGTATCTGTCGCTGAACGACGAGGCCGAAGGCGCGTCGTACATGAAGGTCACCGACGGTTCGGTCTCCGCGGAGTTCCGCAACCTCCGCCTTCCACTGGGCACGGGTCTGCTCGGTCTGGTCGCACAGACGGGCGCCCCGTACTACACCGACGACTACCAGGCCGACCAGAGGTTCGTGCACCGCGACTAATCGACCACGCCGTCTCGGACGAGAACATCCGCGCGATCCTCGGCGTGCCTCTCGTGGTGGAGGGCCGGGTCATCGGTGCCCTCCTGGCCGGGCACCGGACCATGCGTGCGTTTCCGCCGACCGAGGTCGCGTTGTTGACCTCCTTCGCCGCCCACGCAGCGGTCGCGCTCGAGAACGCCCGGTTGTTCGAGGAGACTCAGGTGGCCCTCGCTGAGGTCGACGCGGCGAACCAGCAGATCCGAGCGCACTCCGAGGCAGTGGAGACCGCTGCCAGTGCCCACGACCAGCTCACCGACGTCCTTCTCCGCGGAGGCGGAGTGAGCGACGTGGCTACCGTCCTGGTCGATGTGCTGGGCGGGTCCCTGGCCGTGTTCGGCCCAGACCTGCGCGAGCTCGCTGTCGCCGGCGACCCGATGGACCCACGTCTCTGCTCGAAGAGGCGATCACCGAGGCGCGGCGGTCCGGCCGCACGGTCGAGCTGTCCGGGACCGGGAACGGGCCGGTCTATGTCGCGGCGGCGCTCGCGGGCACCGAGCACCTCGGCACTCTGGTCCTGCACGACCGACCGAAGCCGTTGGGACTCGCGGATCGGCGCACCGTCGAGCGTGGAGCCCTGGTCACGGCACTGGTTCTGCTCTTCGGCAGGTCGGTGGCCGAGGCCGAGGACCGGGTTCGCGGCGAGCTGCTCGCCGACCTGCTCTCGGGACGCGAGGAGGACCCGGCGCGGCTGCGCGAGCGTGCGCGACGGCAGGGCTCCGACCTCGACCGGCCGAACGTGGTCGCGGTAGCCTCCGTGACGACTCTCGACAGGCACCGCGCGGCCCAGGTCGCTGCTCGGTTGGCCAACGAGCTTCACGGGCTGGGAGGCGACCATGAGGGGAACATCGTCCTGGTGGTCCCGCCGGTCATCCCCGAGGATGCGGTGGCCACCGGACGGCTGCTCCAACAGCGGCTGCGCGCGGTCGGGGGAGCAGCGACGGTGGGTGTCTTCCCAGCTGACTCAGGACCTCAGGGCGTCGCGGCGGCGTACCACGAGGCGGCGCTGCCTGTCAGCGCTGCTCACGCTGGGCAGGCCCGGCGAGGTCAGTGATCCGGTCGGTCTCGGACTCGTCTCGCTCGTGCTCGGACACAGCGGCGCCGCCGAGCTCGACGCGTTCATCACCGGTACGATCGGCCCCGTTCTGGAGTACGACGAGCGCCGTGGGACCGACCTCGTGGACACTCTCGACGCCTGGTTCACAAGTGGGGCGCGACCGGTTGAGACTGCCCGTACCTTGCGCGTCCACCCGAACACCGTGGCGCAGCGCCTGGATCGGATCGGAAGGCTGCTCGGCCGCGGCTGGAAGGACCCCGGCCGCGGTCTCGACCTGCAGATGGCCCTGCGCCTGTGGCGGCTGCGCCGCTGAGGCCGGTCAGCCACGTCGCTCATCGCGTACCTGAACGGGCACAAGTGCCCAGCGAAGACCTCTGGATCGATCCATCCGGACTTATGCCCGTTGTACTGCGGCCGCTGCGATCTCGTCGACCGCGGAGGCCCGCCGAGGCTGAGAGGTCGATGGCTTGGTCGCACATGGGTTGTCACACAATGTAGAAGTTCCGCACATAGCAATGCGCGTGTGACCGGTCGTAGCGTCGGTTTCCATGGAACAGACGCTCGACGGCCGACGCGCCCTGGTCACGGGCGCGGCCAGCGGCATCGGCCGCGCAGTCGCCAGCCGGCTCGCCGCTGCGGGCGCCACGGTCGTGGCACTCGACCGAAACGAGGACGGCGCGAAGCAGGTCGCCGCGGACATCGACGGCGAGTACCGCGTCGTCGACCTGTCCGACCCGGCAGTGATCGACTCTCTCGAGCTCGACGCGGACATCCTGGTCAACAACGCAGGCGTGCAGCACGTCGCGCCGATCGAGACCTTCGACCCCGAACAGTTCCGGCTGATCCAACAGGTGATGCTCGAGGCGCCGTTCCGCTTCACGAGAGCACTCCTTCCCGGGATGTACGAACGGGGCTGGGGCAGGATCATCCACGTCTCGTCCGTGCACGGCCACCGCGCGTCGCCGTACAAGGTGGCCTACGTCAGCGCCAAGCATGGGCTCGAAGGTCTCTCCAAGGTGACTGCCCTGGAGGCCGCGGACAAGGGTGTCACCAGCAACACGGTGTGCCCGGGCTACGTCCGCACCCCGCTCGTCGAGGGACAGTTCGCCGACCAGGCACGCACCCACAACATCAACGAGTCAGAAGTTCTCGACCAGGTCCTGCTGGCCAGGACACCGGTGAAACGGCTGGTCGAGCCGGTAGAGGTTGCCGACGTCGTGGCCTTCCTCTGCGGTCCGGGGACCGACTCGATCACCGGATCGTCATTTGTGATGGATGGCGGCTGGACCGCCGCATGAAAGGAAGCTGACCCCATGTCCACGCACACACCCGCAGTCGAGGAACGCGACACCTCCTCGATCGTCAAGGTCGTATTCGCCAGCCTCGTCGGAACCGCTGTCGAGTGGTACGACTTCTTCCTCTACGGCTCCGCGGCCGCACTGGTGTTCCCGATCCTGTTCTTCCCCGACTCCGACCCGGTCGTCGGGACTCTGCTCGCGTTTGGCACGTACGCGGTCGGCTTCGTCGCGCGACCGCTCGGCGGGATCGTGTTCGGCCACTTCGGTGACCGGGTCGGGCGCAAGAAGATGCTGGTCGTCTCGCTGATGCTGATGGGTGCTCTACTACATCTTCACCGTCGTCGTGATCAGCTACGTCACCACCTACCTCGACGCGCCCACGGACCTGATTCTGCAGATGCTGCTGATCGGCGCGGCGATCCAGTTCTTCCTGGTGCCGGCCATCGGGGCGCTCTCAGACAAGGTGGGCCGCCGCCCGCTCTACCTGGCCGGTGCGGTCGGGGTCGGGGTGTGGACGTTCTTCTTCTTCGGGCTCGTCGACTCACAGAGCTCGGGCAAGGTGCTGCTCGCCGTCGTGGTCGGGCTGTTCTTCCACTCGCTGATGTACGCACCCCAGGCGGCGTTCTTCTCCGAGCTGTTCGGCACCTCGGTCCGCTACACCGGCGCGTCGCTGGGCTACCAGCTCGCGTCGATCTTCGCGGGTGCGCTGGCCCCGATCATCGCGCTGACGCTGCTCGGCTCCGTGGAGGAGAAGAACACCACCGCCGTGGGGATATACGTGTGTGTCGCGTCCGCAGTCACGATCGTCGCCGTGCTGTTCGCCAAGGAGACCGCTGGCTCCTCGCTGCGGCACGACCGGGTGGTCCGAGACGCCCACCGCTGACCCCTCCCCTGATGTTGAGCCGCGCCGGATGTGCTGAATTAGGCGCGGCTCAAAGTGATGTGCACACCCCGGTCAACGTGCTCCGGAAGTCGCGCGGTGACCGAATATCGACCAGCTCGCAGCCGGCGCCGAGGCCGGCGACTCGGGTGGACTGCACCGTCACTGAGAACGGCCAGTCCCGATATGCCACGGTCGCGCTGACCAGATCGTGCTCGTCAGGGCTGAGCCTGCGCCAGATGTATCCGAGTTGCCGGTGGGTGTGGCGCAGCGTTTCCGGTGGGTACGGCCGGTAGTCCATCTTGTGGTACGCCTCGGCGTCGGACGGGCTCCTCCACTCGTTATAGCGAACGCCCTCCCTGCGGTTGTCTGCGAAGGGGCAGAACCAGGCTCTGACCTTTCCCGCAGGCGTTGGGTCTGGTGTCTGCTCACAGGTTTCGAAGTCCCTGTCGAACGACGGGTAGACCCAGCGGAGGCCGCCGAGCCCGCTCGGGACAGTGCACTGGCTCCTGCTCTCGACCTTGCTGCCGGTCCAGCAGATGACGCGTTCCCCCCGCGTGGCGACGTCTCTCTCAGGCCTGTTCTCGGGCTTCGTACTCGCAGGGTCGTCGGGCTGGGCCAGTGCCACGATGCCGACGAGGACCGCGACTGCGACGACCGTTGCCCATCCAGCGAGGAACAGGCGACTTCGGCCGGTTACGTCCGTGGGCGCCGCGGCCACGGTTGACCCGGGCCGGGTGACTGTCGCGATGGCGCCGAGCAG
The DNA here is from genome assembly GCA_030859325.1 of Actinomycetota bacterium. Taxonomy (GTDB): domain Bacteria; phylum Actinomycetota; class Actinomycetes; order Propionibacteriales; family Nocardioidaceae; genus Nocardioides_C. The sequence continues at coordinate 29,564 of JALZKI010000006.1, read as the reverse complement.
GTCGGCGCGCATCAGGGTCGCTGACGGGTAACGGTCCTCGGGCCGTTTCGCAAGAGAACGCCGGATGACTGCGTTGATGGACCGTGACGTCAGGTCGTCACCAGGCCATGAGGGAGCGCGTGAACGCAGGTGCGCCGTGGCGACTTGGACATCTGTCCCGCGATAGGGCGGGGAGCCGGTGAGTGTCGCCCACAGCAGGCATCCCAAGGCGTAGATGTCGGTCTGCACACTTGCGTCGGCACCCTCGTGTCTTTCGGGGGCCGTGTAGCCGAGAGTCCCGACCAGTCCACCGGTTCGAGTCGTGCGCTCCTGACCGGTCTGGGCGATCCCGAAATCGCACAGGTAGGCGAAGGTGTCCCCATGCTCGGACCGGCGGAGCAGTACGTTGCCTGGCTTGATGTCGCGGTGGATCACCCCAGCCGCGTGAGCATCGGCTAGCGCGGAACTGACCTGGGCGACGATTTCGAGAGCCTGCCGGGGTGGCAGTCCTCCGTTCTCGTCGAGCCGCTGCCGCAGGTCGCCTCCCCTCACCAGCTGGGTGGCGATAAACAGACAGCCATTCTGCTCGCCGTGTTCGTAGATGTGCATGATGTGTGGAGAGTCGAGGCTTGCCAGGGCGTTCGCCTCGCGGATGAACCGGTTGCGGAAACGCGGGTCTGTCGCGAGTTCCGGAGAGAGGACCTTCAGCGCCACCGTGCGGTCGAGACCGCCTTGGATGGCCGAGAAGACGACGCCCATCCCGCCGCGACCGAGAATGCCGGTGATCTGGTAGCGGCCGAACGAACCGCCGACTTCGGGGAAACCGGTCATCCTTCCCGCCCTTTTCGGAGCCGGAGCATCTCGTCTCTCAGCTCACGGATGCTGGGCGGCGAGAAGAGCTGCCCGTAGTGCGCCACGGCGACCGCAAGACGCTCGCCACCTTCGGGGACAACCAGGTCCGCCGCGCTGATGGCCTCCTTCAACCGCTCGTTGACCCAGTAGAGGCTGGTATGCCCGCACCACACTCCCGCGGCGCGGCGCAGTGCCTCGCTCATCCTCACCGGCTGGCCGGGTGAGCCGGCCTGGGAAGGGACCAGTTCCGGGTACCTCGACAGGGCTACGGCCAGCGCAACGACTGCGATCCATTCGCGCCCTTCGCTATCGGGTCGAGGTGCCCAGCTGTGCCTGGTCTGTTCGGATATCGCCCTCGGCGACGTTCTCGTCGGCGATTGGGGAGAAGATCTGACTACATGCGGGACAGCGATGTGGAGCCGCAGAACGATCGGTGGGAGCTCGACCTTCAGCGTGTAGTTCCCACCGGCGAGATGGACAGGACCGGCTCCGAGCCCGATGGCATGTTGCTCCCGTTCGTCATCTGAGGAGATCAACACGCGTCCCATGCTGCTCTGGCGTGAGTTCACACGAACAAGGCCCGAGCTGAGGTGCTGGACTGCAAGTGCGACGCGGCTGAGAGCCGGCAGCGACAAGGTTTCCGAACAGGTACTGCTCCGACCGAAGGTCCACTGCTCCCCAGGAGGCAGAGTGCCGGACCTGGGCTCTCCGCTGAGGACCGTGTACTCGAGAGAGACTGCGCGTTTGACGTGCATCCGATCGCCATTCATGGCCATCACCAACCCGTCGCCGCTTCACAAAGGATCTCTGCTTCTTGGCATTATCCGCGAAGTCGGCCCACAGAACGCGTTCTGATCGAACTACTCCGCAGCCTCCGCCCGCCACATGCTTTGCGTCCGGTTCAGATGTCGGTCAAGAAGGTGGCGCACCATGGCGAAGCGCGGACGAACAGTTGCGGCGGTGCTGCTGGCGGCTCTGCCGTTGGTGGCGACGGGACAGGCGCTAGGCGCTGTGAAGAGCCCACCAGTCGGTCTGGCGGTGTCAGCCTCGGGGCGCTCGCTCGTCCCTGGAGCTTCCAACAACATCGACGGGAAGCCCAATGTGATCTTGTTCCTCACCGACGACCAGACCCTGGGAGACATGAAGGTCCTGGGCTCGGTCAGGCGCCGCATCGGGGATCCTGGCACGACATTTCGCCGGGCATTCTCACAGTACCCGTTGTGTTGCCCAGCCCGGGCCACGATCCTGACCGGTCAGCACGCTCACAACCACGGCGTCATGGGGAACAGAACACCCGAAGGAGGCTTCGAGAAGTTCGCCGACCAGGAGACGCTCCCGGTCTGGTTGCGCCGTGCCGGCTACAACACCGTAATGCTCGGCAAGTACCTGAACGGGTACGACGGCACTGCGCGGCGTTATGTGCCACCAGGCTGGACCGACTGGCAGGTTCCCGTTCACGGCGCCTACAACTTTCGCGCGTTCACCATGAACGAAAATGGGACCCTCAAGAGCTACCGCGAGTACCAGACCGACCACTGGAGCCGCCGCGGCACCAGCTTGATCAAGAAGTACGCACCACGGGTGAAGCCGTTCTTCCTCTGGCAGGGCTTCCTCGCTCCCCACACGGGAGGGCCCGTGGAGCCCGGGGACCCGATCAAGGTCAGCGGGGACAAGCGGGCCCTCCCGACGCCGGCGGTCACGAGCGAGTACCGCGACACCTTCCGGGGACTTGCCCTACCGTCCAAACCTTCGATTCTTGAAGCAGACATGTCCGACAAACCCTCGATGACGGCGCGACGGTCCCGGCCGAGATGGGAGTTCCGTGAGGCCAACCAGCAACGACTGGAGTCCCTGCTGTCGGTGAACAAGGCGATCAACACGATGCTGGATACTCTTGAGGCAACCGGAGAGGCGGGCAACACTCTGCTGATCTTCGCCTCGGACAACGGGCATCTTGTCGGTGAGCATCGTGGATTCGGGAAGATCGTCGGCTACGAGGAGTCGGCACGGGTGCCGCTGATGCTCAAAGGGCCCGGCATCACTTCCGGTGTGCGCCGCGACCAGCTAGTCAGTCTTACAGACCTCACCAGCACCATTGCCGTGGCCGCCGGGGCCACTCCCACCCTCCTCCAGGACGGCCGACCACTACAGGACTTCAGCGCTGGCCCGACTGTGGGGGCCAAGCGACCCATGTTGCTGGAAGCAGGTCCGAACGCCTTGACCAACGGGCGCCGCCTCTACACGGGCATTCGCACACCCGAGGGCCAGAGTCTTCTGCGTTGGTACACCGGCGACACCGAGTACTACGACCTCAGCGAGGACCCGTTCCAGCTCGACGGCACGCTCAGCGGAACCGAGAGGCAAGAAGATCATGACGCGTTGCTGGCTCGCCTCGACGTCCTACAGAACTGCTCAGGTGCTTCCTGCCAATAGGGGGAAGCGCTGCACGGAAGCGGTCTGGCGGGTCCGCCGTACGTCTCCTAGTCTTCGACAATGCAGTCGTACGCCGCAGGTGAGACCACGCCTCCGCTGCTCGAGGAGACGATCGGGGCGAACTTCGAACGGATCGCGCGTGAGCATGCGGACCGCGAGGCCCTGGTCGAGGTGGCATCGGGGCGCCGGTGGACCTACGCCGAGCTCGACCGCGACGTCAACGCGCTGGCGCGGGGACTGCTTGCGGCCGGGATCGGCAAGGGGGACCGGGTCGGCATCTGGGCGCCCAACTGTGCCGAGTGGACGATCGTGCAGTACGCCACCGCGACGGTCGGTGCGATCCTGGTCAACGTCAACCCGGCCTACCGCACCCACGAGCTCGCCTACGTCCTGAACCAGTCCGGGGCCAAGCTGCTGATCTCTGCGACGGAGTTCAAGACCAGTGACTACCGCAGCATGGTCGACGAGGTGCGGCCGGAGTCGCGCGCCCTGGACCGGGTGGTCTACCTAGGCACCAGCGACTGGGACGACCTCGTCGCCGAAGGGTCGGGGTGCGCCGGCGATGCGGTCGACGCGCGGATGGCCACGCTGGACAAGAACGACCCGATCAACATCCAGTACACCTCAGGCACCACCGGCTTCCCCAAGGGCGCGACCCTGAGCCACCGAAACATCTTGAACAACGGGTTCTTCACCACCGAGCTGATCAACTTCACCGAGCAGGATCGGCTCTGCATCCCAGTGCCCTTCTACCACTGCTTCGGGATGGTGATGGCCAACCTCGGATGCACGACGCACGGCGCGTCGATGATCATCCCGGCGCCCGGGTTCGACCCGGGGATCACGTTGCAGGCGGTCGTCGATGAGAAGTGCACCGGGCTGTACGGCGTGCCGACGATGTTCATCGCGATGCAGAACCTCCCCGACTTCGAGGCCTACGACCTGTCCGACCTGCGCACCGGGGTGATGGCCGGCTCCATCTGTCCCGTCGAGGTGATGAAGCGATGCATCGACGACATGAACATGGCCGAGGTGTCGATCGCCTACGGCATGACCGAGACCTCGCCAGTCTCGTGCCAGACCCGCAGTGACGACGACCTCGACCGTCGTACCGCCACCATCGGCCGGGTCCACCCGCACGTGGAGATCAAGGTCGTCGACCCGGCCACCGGCGACAGCGTCGAGCGTGGCACCACGGGCGAGTTCTGCACCCGTGGCTACTCGGTGATGCTCGGGTACTGGCAGGAACCTGAGAAGACAGCGGACACTGTCGACAGCGACGGCTGGTTGCACACCGGCGACCTTGCGGAGATGCGGGAGGACGGGTACGTCCAGGTCGTCGGGCGGATCAAGGACATGGTGATCCGGGGCGGGGAGAACATCTACCCGCGCGAGATCGAGGAGTTCCTCTACACCCATCCCGACATCGAGGACGTACAGGTGATCGGCGTGCCCGACGAGAGGTACGGCGAGGAGCTTTGCGCCTGGGTCACGCTGCGAGAGGGCGCCGACACGATCGACGAAGCGGCGGTCAGGAAGTTCGCCACCGGCAAGCTCGCCCACTACAAGATCCCGCGCTACGTAATGGTGGTCGAGGAGTTCCCGATGACTGCGACCGGCAAGGTCCGCAAGGTCGACATGCGCGAGGAGACGGCCCGCCGGCTCGGTCTCACCTGAGCAGTCGGGGTGTGGTGGCGTTCTCGCCACTCCCCAGGGCGCCCAGCCGTCGCTTCGACGAGTCCAGGCTCGGGAACATAGGCTGGCCGACATGACTAGCCCCGCACCGCTCGTCGTGGGCTTCGATCGCGACATGACCCTGGTCGATCCCAGGGCGGCGGACGAGGCGTTGGCGGCGGTACGGCGCCACGGCGGGAAGGCCCTCGTGGCCGGCAAGTCCACGCGAAACGCTGCGCTCCTCTCCGAGGACGGCGCCTCTGTCTACGTCGGGGACCATGTCTCCGACGTCGAAGGGGCACTTGCGGCAGGGGTTCTCAGCGTCTCGGTACTGACCGGGGGCTGTTCGGAGGAGGCGCTGCGTGGGGCCGGCACGCAGGTGGTCCTCTCGAGCCTGACGGACTTTCCCGACTGGCTCGACTCGCGCCTTCTCGACCTACGCCTCGCCGCCCTCGCACAGGACCTGCGAGCGCGGCGGTCGGTGATGGTCGCGTTCAGCGGGGGAGCGGACAGCGCGTTCCTTCTCGCCGCCGCGGTGCGTGCGCTCGGCTCCGATAACGTGGTGGCGGCGACGGCGTACTCCGACTCGTTGCCCCAGCATGAACGCGACCCAGCGCACGAGTTCGCCAGCGGCCTCGGCGTGCGTGTGCTGACCCCGAAGACACGCGAGATGGACCGGAAGGGATATCGCGCCAACGCGGGGGACCGCTGCTATTTCTGCAAGGCCGAGCTGCTCGACGTGCTGGGCCCGTTGGCCACCGAGCTCGGCTTCGAGCACGTGGCTACCGGCACCAACGCCGACGACGCGCTGGCGGGGTTCCGCCCGGGCATCCGCGCCGCCTCAGAGCGTGGAGCGATCACCCCGCTACGCGATGCAGGTTTCACCAAGCATCAGATCCGGGCGGCGTCGAGGATGTGGGGGCTGGCCACCTGGCACAAGGCCGCGGCCGCCTGTCTCTCTTCTCGGGTGGCCTTTGGGATCGAGGTGAGCCCATTCCGGCTGTCCCGCATCGAGCGTGCCGAGGTCGCGGTCCGCTCCGCACTCGACGGCGCCGGACTCGACGTACGTAACCTGCGGGTGCGTGACCTCGGTGAGCACGCGAGCATCGAGGTCGACGCCGAGCTCGTCGCCTCCGCCCGGACGCTGCCGCAGGTGGTCGCGGCGGCCCGGGAAGCAGGTTTCCAGCACGCTGAGATCGACCCGTCGGGCTTTCGTTCCGGATCGATGAACGAGCGGCTCAGTGAACCCGACCGGTACCGATAAGGCGTTGGCGCCCGGCTGGAACAGGGCCGTATCCTTGGAAAGTTGCGGTGCCTCAGATATCCGCAGTGAGCTAATGCTCAGGAACCTACCGACAGAAGAGGTTATCTCGTGCCTACTGGCAGGGTGAAGTGGTACGACACCGACAAGGGCTTCGGCTTCCTGTCCAAGGACGAGGGTGGTGACGTCTACGTGCGCGCTGCCGCCCTGCCGGACGGTGTCCCCACCTTGACGGCGGGCACCAAGGTGGAGTTCGGGATCGTGCAGGGGCGCAAAGGTGACCAGGCATTGCAGGTGCGGGTGATCGAACCGAAGCAGTCGGTGTCCAAGGGGATGCGCAAGAAGCCGTCCGACATGGTGAACATAGTCGAGGATCTGATCCGGCTTCTCGAGGGTGTGGAGAACGGCTACCGCAACGGCCGGCACCCTGACGCGAGGACCGCCAAGCCGACGGCCAAGCTGCTGCGCGCGCTCGCCGACGAGCTGGAGCTCTGAACGGCCCGGCCGGGCGGACAGCGTCGGCGAGGGCTCAGGCGGGTGACCCCTTCGGTGACCTCTTCCGGGCAAGGAGCACGACAAACGCCCAGGCCACCAGGATCGCCGCTGCAACGCCGAGCCCCAGCCGGGGGACGAGAGGAAGCGCGATGCCGATGAAGCCGCCCACCACCCAGGAGAGCTGGAGCAGTGTCTCGGATCGCGCGAACGCACTGGTCCTGATCCGTTCCGGGACGTCGCGCTGGATGAGCGCGTCCAGGGAGAGCTTTCCGAGCGACTGGGCGAGCCCTGCGGTCAGTCCCAGGAGTACGGCGGTCGGCAGCGAGTAGAACACGGCGACCACCACGGCGACCGTGGCGTCGGTGAGCAGCATGGCGATGACCGTGGTCTCCGGTCTCACCGACTTCAGCAGCGACCCGAGGGCGATGCCGACCGTGCTTCCCAGGCCCGCCGCGCCGATGACCAGACCGAGCAGCAGCTCGGGGCGGTCCTCCCATCCGGGGAACGGCACCTCACGCAGCAGGAACGCCATGAACATCGTGAGGAACCCCGACAGGAGACGGAGCCCGGCGTTGCTTCGCAGCGCGAACACCACTGTGGAAGGGACGTAGGACCGTCGCTTTGTGCTGTCGCCACCTCCACCGACGGAGGTCAGCGCGAGCTGCTCCTCTCCCTGTGAGGAGTCCACGCGTGAAGGCAGCAGAATCGCCAGGATCGTGCCGCCGACGAAGACCAGGAACGCGTAGCGCAGCGACCACTGCGATCCTGCCGTCGCGGCGAGCACCGCCAACGGAGCCGAGATCGCACCTCCCGCCACACCGGCCAGAGAGATCCGAGAGTTCGCCTTCACCAAGCTCAGTCGGCCCGGCAGCAGTCGTGGCACAGCGGACGCGCGGGTGACGCCGTACGCCTTGGAGGCGACGAGAACGCCGAGCGCCGCGGGGAAAAGAAGGATGGAGTCGGTGCGTACGGCGCTGGCCAACTCCCAGCACAGCAACGCCCGCAGCGCCATCGTGGCGCCGATCGCCCACCGGCGGCCGTGGCTGAACCGGTCCAGGAACGGCCCGATCAGAGGCGCCACCACCGCGAACGGCAGCATCGTCAGTCCGAGGAACAGCGCAATCTGGTCGCGAGCCTCGCCGGTGGGTACCTGGAAGAACAGTGTCCCGGCAAGGGAGATGGCCACCGCCGCGTCGCCGGCCGCGTTGAACGCGTGCAGCTCGATCAGACGGGAAAGCCCGCTGTCCCCGGCGCCCTCAGCCTGCGTGGCACGGCGAGCCTGGCGAAACGTGTATCCAGTGGCCCGCCCGGTGACGGTGCCGGCTCTGCGGGCGCCGCGGGCGGAGGCTCCCGCTGTCCTTCTGACACCACGGGCAGCGGCACCCGCGGCCCGTCGCGTCCCACGTACAGTGGCCCCTGCTGCTGCCCTGGCCCCATGGGCTCGGCCGGGCTCGGCCTCCTCCTGGCTCGTATCGTCGTGCAGCACGGATCCCATCCTGCCGAATCGAGCCGACGAAAGCCGCCCCGGCGCGACAGAGGGCTGCTCGATGGGGAAGAATCGTCCAGGTGATGGTTAGTGCGCGTGCTCCCAAGCCCGACGCTGTCGGCGTTGCTGCAGCCGACGTCGCTCGCGAGGTCCTTCTGCAACTCGTGAGTGCCGCTGACGTCGGCGCGCATCTCGGCCACCGCGTCGAGGAGGACCGGGTCGTGACACACCTGTTCGAGTGCGCGCGCAGGGGCTACCGCGGCTGGCGCTGGTCGGTGACCGTTGCGCGAGCGGCCCGTCAGAAGTCGGTGACCGTCGACGAGGTCGTCCTACTTCCCAGTGACGACGCGATCATCGCTCCTGAGTGGGTGCCCTGGCGTGAACGCATCCAGCCCGGTGACATCGGCCCGGGCGACCTGCTGCCCGTGGAGGAGGACGACCCGCGGCTGGTCCCGGGATACACCGCGGGCGACGAGTTCATCGACTCGGACTCGATGAGGGCAGTCTCCGACGAGCTCGGCCTGGGTCGTCCCCGGGTCCTGTCCATCTACGGACGTGAGGTCGCCGCCCAGCGGTGGTACGACGGCAGCCACGGGCCGGAGGCAGCGATCGCCCAGTCGGCGCCTGCCGGATGTGACACCTGTGGGTTCCTGACCAGGCTGGCGGGGCCGCTTTCACAGCTGTTCGGCGTGTGCGCGAACGCCTACGCCAACGACGACGGTCGAGTGGTGTCCTTCGACCACGGGTGTGGCGCCCACTCCGAGGCACAGCTGCACAAGCGCAATCTGCCGCAGCCTCTGCCCGAGCCGGTGCTCGACACGTTGAGCTGGGACGAGCTCGAGACGTTCTGAGGTACACGCTTTGACCCGGGCAGAAGTGCTTGACGCTTCAAGTTTCGCAGGCCTACGTTGGTCTGAGCCATCGAGTCCGACGGCTGAAGTCACCTGCGAGGAGGTGTCTGATGAACGTCTTCTTGTGGATTGTGGCCGCCGCACTCGCCGGCGCCTTCCTAGCCGTCGGCTCGATGAAGCTGGGGCAGTCGAAGGAGAAGCTGGCCGAGAGCGGTAATGGCTGGGTGGAGGACTTCGCGCCGGGAACGGTCAAGGCCATCGGGGCGCTCGAGGTGCTCGCCGCACTCGCCTTGATCCTGCCTGCCCTCCTCGACATCTCGCCCGGGGTCGTTCCGCTCGCCGCGCTCGGACTTGTCCTGCTCATGATCGGAGCAGCGATCACCCACGCGAGGCGCCAGGAGTGGCCGATGATCGGGGTCAACCTGGTGCTCGCAGTACTCGCGTCGGTAGTGGCCTGGGGTCGGTTCGGCCCCTACTCCTTCGGCTCCTGAGGCGTCGCGGAGGGTCTCTGCGGCGGTTCATCGCCGCCGTGTCTCGCTGCGGGCCTCAGTCGGCTGCCGTGCCTCGCTGCGGGCCTCAGTCTGTCAGCAGCGGACGGTTCTCCTGGCGGCGACGTCTACGTCGGCGGCAGTAGTCCCACCCCAGGACTCCCAGGCCGAAGCCGGCCAGACAGGTCCACAGCCACCACGCCCGACCGGACTCCTCCAGCCGAGCGCGAAACGGCAGCAGAAGCAAGAAGGCGACAAGCCACAGCGCGGCTCCGAGGGCGACCGTACGGCTGCCGTCGACGTCCAGCGGCTCGACGGCGGCCACGATGTAGGTGCGTCGGCCGATCTCGATCTGGTCCGGCTGGGACTGCTCGTGGGGCTCCACGGCCATGAATCTAGTCCACGCCGAGCACACCGGAAGGTCAGGACCGTGAGGCGTGGCAGGATGCTCGGTCGTGGACAAGTTCTTCAAGGTCTCCGAACGTGGGTCGACCGTGGGTCGCGAGATTCGAGGAGGGGTCGTCACCTTCTTCACGATGGCCTACATCGTGGTGCTCAACCCACTCATCATCGGGACCGTCAAGGACGGCACCGGTGAGTATCTCGGCGGCGGTAGCGCCCCGAACGTGCCGCTGATCGCGATGGCGACGGCGCTCGTGGCCGGACTGATGACGATCTTGATGGGTGTGGTCGCGAAGTTCCCGCTCGCACTCGCCACCGGACTGGGGCTCAACGCCTTCGTCACCTACTCCATCGCCACTAGATTCTCGTGGACCGAGGCGATGACCTTCGTCTTCCTCGAGGGCGTGATCATCCTGGTGCTGGTGCTCACCGGCTTCCGTACGGCGGTCTTCCGCGCGGTCCCGACGCAGCTCAAGACTGCGATCAGCGTGGGTATCGGGCTGTTCATCGCCTTGATCGGCCTGGTCGACGCCGGCTTCGTCCGCCGTACGGGCGTGGGACCGGTGCCCGTGGAGCTCGGTATCGGGGGATCGCTCGCGGGCTGGCCCGTGCTCGTCTTCTGCATCGGGCTGTTCCTGACGATCGGGCTGTACGTGCGCGGGGTGAAGGGCGCAATCCTGATCGGGATCATCGCGACCACGGTGCTTGCGGTGATCGTGGAGGCAGTGGCCGACGTCGGGGCGACCTTCGTCTCGCCGAAGGAGAGCAACCCGCGGGGGTGGAACCTGAACGTCCCGGAGGTCCCCGCCGACATCGTGAACCTGCCCGGCGGCAGTGACCTCTCCGGCCTCTGGCAGCTGTCGATCTTCGACGACGTCGGCGGCCTGTCCACGGCGTTGCAGTCCTACGACCAGATCGCGTTCGTGACGATCGCGCTGCTCGTCTTCACGCTGCTGCTCGCCGACTTCTTCGACACGATGGGGACCATGACGGCGATCGGCGCCGAGGCCGGGTTGCTCGATGAGCACGGCAACCCGCCGAAGACCGAGTCGATCCTGATCGTGGACTCGGTCGCTGCCGCTGCCGGCGGTGCGGCGTCGGTCTCGAGCAACACCTCCTACATCGAGTCCGCCTCCGGAGTCGGGGAGGGGGCTCGCACCGGTCTGGCCAGCGTGGTGACCGGCGTGCTCTTCCTGCTCGCGACGATCTTCACGCCGCTGGTCGCGGTCATCCCGAACGAGGCGGCCACTCCGGCCCTGGTCCTGGTCGGCTTCTTGATGATGCAGCAGGTGCGGCACATCGACTGGGACGACATCGAGATCGCCATCCCGGCCTTCCTGACGATCGCGCTGATGCCGTTCACCTACAACATCACCGTGGGTATCGGTGCCGGCTTCATCGCCTACGTTGTCATCAAGCTGGTCCGCGGGAAGCTCAGCGAGATCCACGGCCTGATGTGGACCGTGGCCGCGCTGTTCGTCGTCTACTTTGCGATCGACCCGATCCGGCAGCTCTTCGGCGCCTGAGGCGTCGCAGGGTCCGTTGCCGCCGCGAGGCACCGCGTGACCGCCGTACGTCCCTCGAGTCCGGAGCCCGCAGTCTGACTCCACCGCCCGGGGCCGCTTGCTCCCCGGTCCGGCTCCCGGTCCGGCTCCCGGTTCCGGAAGCAGGTAGTTCGTACGCAGATCGTTGCGGGACCCACCCCTAGAGAGCAATCTGCGTACGTCGTATCCGGGCCGGCCGGTGAACGTGTGGTCAGCCCCGGGAAGGTGACCGGGTGAGCGCACCGAGCGGGTGGGAAATAGTTAGCATGGCTAATGACTTATGCTAAGCATGATGTCACCGTCCGTCGAGAAGATCGCACGCACCGACGCCGGCCTTGCCGCAGCGCTGCGCGTGTCCGTCGCCCGGCTCACCCGCAGGCTCCGCAACGAGCGGGACCCGCAGAACGAGCTGAGCGTCGGCCAGCTGTCGGTCCTCGGAGCTCTGTTCCGCAACGGTGAGTGCTCCATCGGTGAGCTTGCCGCGCACGAACGAGTCCAGCCGCCCTCGATGACCCGCACCGTCAACTGCCTCGAGACCGAGGGGTATCTCGTGCGCAAGCCGCATGCGAGCGACGGGCGGCAGGTGATGGTTGCCCTGGCCGACAAAGGGCGGGAGACGCTGACGGCCGACCGTCGTCGCCGCGACGCCTGGCTCGCGCAACGGCTGCGCGAGCTCACCCCCGAAGAACGCTCCGTACTCCGGGCAGCAACTCCGATTCTCGAAGGGCTGGCACACGCTTGAGTCCGACGTTCCGCGCGCTGTCGAACCGGAACTACCGGTTGTACGCCGCCGGTGCCGTGGTCTCGAACACGGGAACCTGGATGCAGCGGGTCGCCCAGGACTGGCTGGTGCTCCAGCTCACCGCGGGCAGCGGTACCGCGCTCGGAATCACCACCGGACTCCAGTTCCTGCCGATCCTGCTGCTCTCGCCGTACGCCGGCCTGATCGCGGACCGCTTCCCCAAGCGACGGCTCCTGCAGGTGACTCAGCTGATGATCGCCGTGCCCGCGGGAGTCCTGGGGATCCTCGCGGTGACCGGGGTGGCGCAGACATGGCACGTCTACATCCTGGCTTTCGTGTTCGGCATCGGCACCGCCTTCGACGGACCCGCGCGGCAGTCGTTCGTGAGCGAGATGGTCGGACCCGAGGACCTGACCAACGCGGTGGGCCTCAACTCGGCCTCGTTCAACGCGGCTCGCGTGGTCGGGCCGGCAGTGGCCGGTGTGCTGATCGCGGCGTTGGGCGGCGGAGTGCGAGCGACCGGTGCGGTGATCGTGCTGAACGCGATCAGCTACGGCGCGGTCGTCTACTCGTTGCAGAGGATGCGCGCCGGTGACCTGGACACTCCCGAGCCGGCTGGTCGCGAGAAGGGAATGATCCGTGACGGTGTTCGTTACGTGTGGAACCGCCCCGACGTCATGCTGGTGCTGGCGATCGTCTTCTTCGCCGGGACCTTCGGCCTGAACTTCCAGATGACCTCTGCGCTGATGGCGACCGAGGTCTTCCACAAGGGCGCCACGGAGTACGGCCTGCTGGGCACCACGATGGCGGTCGGCTCACTGTCCGGTGCGCTGCTGGCGGCCCGACGCGGCCGACCACGACACCGGCTGGTGATCCTCGCGGGGATCGCCTTCGGCCTCTCCGAGATCGTGGCGGGACTGCTGCCGTCGTACCTCACCTTCGCTATCTGGACACCTGTTCTCGGTCTCACTGCGCTGACCATGATCACCGCCGCGAACGCGACGGTGCAGCTCAGTGTGTCCCCAGAGCTGCGGGGCCGGGTGATGGCGTTGTACATGATGATCTTCATGGGCGGCACCCCGCTCGGGGCGCCCATCGTCGGCTGGGTCGGTGACACCTTCGGTGCCCGGTGGACGCTGATCGGCGGCGGCGGGATGACCGTGCTGGGCGTGCTGCTGGCGGTGGCGCTCTTCAGCCACTCCCAGGGCAAGTCATTGCGGAAGGCAGAAAGAGTGGGACGGGAACCGGTCGGCCCCGGCGAGGTCGCCCTCGATCGGGCTGTGTCGGGCTGAGGGGTCCGACCGCCCTGCTGGACGCCTGCCGAGGGCAGGAGTGTCGGTGGCATCTGTCACATTGGACGAATGAGCGAACCGATTCCCGAACCAGGCATCCTGACCTCGACCAAGCTGCCGCCCGAGCGCTATCTCGAACTCATCGCGACCGGCTCCGCCCGGTTGAGCGAGGTGGCGGAGTTGGGGCTCGACGCCGACGTGCCCAGCTGTCCCGGCTGGCAGGTGCGCGACGTGCTGATGCACACCGCCGAGGTCTACCAGCACAAGATCGCCTGCATCCGCGAGAACACCGCCCCGGATCCGTGGCCGCCGCCGGAGTTCGAGGGCTTCGAGCCTCGAGGGTTCTTCGCCCGCTCCACCGAAGACCTGCTGCGCCAGCTGGATACGAGCGGTCCGGACCAGCCATCCTTCACCTGGTACGCCGAGGACCAGAGCACGGGTTTTTGGTTCCGGAGGATGGCGCAGGAGATCGCGGTGCACCGCTACGACGCCGAGCTGGCCCATGAGGTGACCACCCCCATCGACCCTGTGCTCGCCGTCGACGGGATCGACGAGCTCTTGCGGCTGATGCTGGGCGGACCGTGGTGGGCCGACTACGACACGGCACATCCGGTCGACGCCACGATGCGCATCGACTCCGGAGGTCGCTTCTGGCTGGCCGACGTCGGGCCGAGCGCGGTCACGGTCACCGACGAGAGCTACGACGGCATCGCGCATCCGGAGGTGACGGCCACCATCACCGGAGAACCGGAGTCTGTCCTCTTGTGGCTATGGGGTCGACGGCGCGACGACGCGGTCACCTTGGACGGCGACGCCCAGGTCATCGCGGAGTTGCGTGCCCGGGTGGCCGAGTGCACCTGAGTTCAGCCTCGGCGCCGGTGAGCGACCGCCCGGTGACCTCAAGTGGTCGGACGAGGGTCGATAAACTTCCACCATGAACCCACGTTACCGACGCCTGGTGATCCCCGGTGCGCTCGTGGCGTTGATCCTCATCGTTGTCGCCTCGGCAGTTCTGCGGGGCTGAGGTTTGTCCGAACCCCTGCTTCGGGCCCTCTCCCGCATGCGCAGCCTGGTGCTCGACGACCAGGTCCTCGTGCGTGCGCTCGCCTCCGGACGACAGCGGGGCTCGACCCCGCGCTGGCGCCGGGTGGAGATGAGGTACGTCGACCTCAAAAGCGGCCGTCATCTGCAGATCACCGCCTACGACGACACCCAGGCGCACACCTCGAACCATGCTGTTGGGGAGCCGGCGAAGAATGCGCTGGATGACGTCTTCGACGAACCCTTCGGCAACTGGCATGTGGACACGTTCCTCGAGACCCACCAGCTTCGGGTGACCAAGAAGCGTGAGGCGATGGTGCACACCGTCGCACGGTCTGCCGAGCGAACCGGCCGATCGGACTCCCCGGCCAGTCCGTCCGGATCGCCCGCCGGCGGGGTGGCGCGTCCACACGACCGTGCAAAGCCGCGAATCCTGCCCGAGGACGACCCGGTGCTCCTCGCCGTCGGCATCTCCGACGAAAACGGAAGGGTCAAGCCGAGCCGACAGGCAAAATACCGCCAGGTCGAGGAGTTCCTGCGCACGCTCGGGCCTACGGTCGACGGTGCGCTGTCCACAGCAAGGCTCCGCGCACCCACGGAGCAGGATCCGTTGCGTGTGGTCGACCTCGGGTGCGGCAACGCCTATCTCACCTTTGCAGCGCACCGCTATCTCTCGACGGTGCGTGCGCTTCCGGCGCATCTGTTCGGGGTGGACGTCAAGGCTCAGTCTCACCGTCACAACACCGCCGTCGCGGCAGTGCTGGGCATCTCGGAGTCGATGACGTTCGTCCAGGGTGACATCGACGACGCAGGGCTGCCGCAGCGTCCGGACATCGTCCTTGCGCTGCACGCCTGCGACACCGCGACCGATGACGCGCTGGCCCGTGCGGTCGAGTGGGAGGCGCCCCTGGTGCTCGCTGCTCCCTGCTGCCACCACGACGTGGCAGCACAGCTGCGAAGGACGCCGACCCCGGCGCCGTACGCCATGCTGACCCGGCACGGCATCCTCCGTGAGCGTTTCGCCGACACCCTGACCGACGCTATGCGGGCGTCGGTGCTGCAGCTGCTCGGCTACCGCGTCGACGTGATCGAGTTCGTCGGAAGCCAGCACACGCCACGCAACACCCTTCTGCGCGCGGTGCGCACCGGTGTTCCGCCTGCGGGGGACGCCCGTGCTGAGCTCGACGAGCTGATCTGCACCTGGGGAGTGCACCCGAAGCTGGCGGAACTGCTCGATGCGCGGCTGTCCTAGCACGCGGCGCCGGGTCGGCGCACTGGCAGTGGGGATGGCGCTGGGTGCGACGGTGCACGGGTTCGCGCCCGCGCGCGCCGACAACGTGAGGCCCGAGAACCGAGCGGTCTTCGCCTTCACCGACGAGGACATCACCGAGTCGAGCGGCCTGGCCGTCCGGGGCCGGCTGATGTTCACCGTCAACGACTCCGGTGGCGACCCGGTCGTCTACACCGTGGACGCGGGGACGGGCAACACCGTGGCCAGCACGTCGTACTCCGCTGACGAGGTCATCGACGTGGAGGCGGTCGCCCCAGGGGCTGGGGGTGCTGTCTGGGTAGGCGACATCGGCGACAACGACGAGAAGCGTTCCACGGTCGAGGTCTACCGCGTCGTGCCACTCGGCGGCTCGGAGCAGCAGGCCGACGCGCTCGGACGGGACGAGGTGGTCGAGGAGGAGTCGACCGCCGAAGTTTTTAGCCTGGCCTACCCTGACGAGCCGCAGGACGCGGAAGCCCTCCTGAGGCACCCGAAGACCGGCCGGCTCTACGTGGTCACCAAGGCCGTCACCGGCGGGACCGTCTACGCCGTGCCGCCGTCGCTCGACCCCGGGAGGAACAACCGGATGACCAAGGTGGGGCAGACTTCCGGGCTGACCACCGACGGGTCGTTCTTTCCCGACGGCGAACACATCATGCTGCGCTCATACGGTGGCGCGAGTGTGTTCACGTTCCCCGGTCTGCGCGAGGTGGGAAGCTTCCGGCTTCCGCCCCAGAAGCAGGGCGAGGGCCTGGCGCTCTCCGAGGACGGCGGCATCTACCTCAGCACGGAGGGGATCTACTCCAAGGTGCTGCGAGTTCTTCTGCCACCCGAGCTGGCAGCGGCGATGGGCGAGCCATCTCCTACGATGGCGCTGCCGAGTCCGTCCGACTCACCCCCGCCAGGCTCGGAGGGACCGAAGCCGGAAGACGGCAGCCTGTCGACCGGCGACGGTCCTGGTCTCTGGGCTGCTGTCGCGATCTTCGTGGTGACGGTCGCCGGCTGGGTCGGCCTCACAGTCGCTCGACGACGTAGTCGACGCATTCTGTGAGCGACTCGACATCGGCCGGGTCGACTGCTGGGTACATCGCCACACGCAGCTGGTTGCGTCCGAGCTTGCGGTAGGGCTCGACGTCCACGATGCCGTTGGCCCGAAGGCTTGCAGCGATCTCGGCGGCGTCTACGTCGTTGTCGAAGTCGATGGTTCCGATCACCAGCGACCGGTGGTCCGGGTTTGCGACGTACGGCGTGGTGAAGTCGGTCTTCTCTGCCCATGTGTAGAGCCGGTCCGAGCTGTCCGTCGTACGTCCGACGGCGAAGTCGAGGCCGCCCTGGCTGTTGAGCCAGTCGAGCTGCTCGGCCATCAGGAACAGCGTGGCGATCGACGGGGTGTTGTAGGTCTGGTTCTTGCGGGAGTTCTCGATCGCCGTCGGCAGATCGAAGAACGCGGGCACCCAACGGTTCCCGGCGGCGATCTCGGCCGCACGCTCGAGGGCAGCGGGGGACATGATCGCGACCCAGAGCCCGCCGTCGGAGGAGAAGCACTTCTGCGGGGCGAAGTAGTAGGCATCCACCTCGTCGAGGCCGACCGGCAGACCGCCCGCGCCGGACGTCGCATCGACGAGGACCAATGCGCCTTCGTCGGCACCCGCGACCCGGGTGACCGGGGCCATGACCGCGGTGGAGGTCTCGTTGTGCGCCCAGGCGTAGACGTCGACACCGGCCTCCGCCCGCGGGTCGGGGTGGCTACCGGGGGGCGAGTCGATCACGGTGGGGTCGCCCAGGAAAGGCGCCTGCTTGGCGGCCTTGGCGAACTTCGAGGAGAACTCGCCGAAGGACAGGTGCTGGCTGCGCTCGCGGATGAGCCCGAAGGTGGCGAGGTCCCAGAACGCTGTGGCGCCGCCGTTCCCGAGGACGACCTCGTAGCCGTCGGGAAGGGCGAACAGCTCCGAGACTCCCTTGCGCACGCGGCCGACCAGGTCCTTCACCGGAGCCTGCCGGTGGGACGTGCCCATCAGCGAGGCGCCGGTCGAGGCCAGCGCGTCGAGCGCCTGGGTGCGTACCTTCGAGGGTCCCGCGCCGAAGCGGCCGTCGGCAGGCTTGAGCGCATCGGGAATGGTGATGGTGTTGCTCACAGGTGCTCCTCACAGGAAGAAGATGTGGTGGCGACCTGGCTCCGTTGTCAGGACTTCGAGGCAACTATTCTGACAGCACCCTTGCCCCTCGACGAAACGGCCCGAGTTGGAGATCAGACCCGTCCGTGTCACGGACGTCGACGCCTCGCGCCTCGTCGAGGAGGTCCAGGCCGAGTACACCATCCGGTACGGCAGCCCCGACCGGTCACCGCTCGATGCCGCGATGCTCGCAGCGCCACGCGGCGCGTTCTTTGTCGGCTACGTCGACGGGACTCCCGCGGCGATGGGTGGTTGGCGCTTCCGCAGCGGTGTGAGCGCCTTCGGCCGGACCCGACCGGCCGAGATCAAGCGGATGTACGTCGCTGCGGCCGCCCGTCGTACCGGCCTGGCGACCCAGATGCTCGAGCACCTCGAGACCACGGCCGGCGCAGCCGGAGCCGACCTGATGGTGCTCGAGACCGGGATCGAGCAGCCCGAGGCGATCGCGCTGTACGAGCGGCATGGGTATGAGCCGGTGACCCGCTTCGGCTACTACAAGTGGTCATCCAGGTCGCGGCATCTCGGCAAGTCGCTGCCGGGGTCGCTCGCCGCGATCGGCAGCTGACGTCCGAGCAGCGAAACGAGGCGCGGCTCGACCCGGGGAAGTCAGGACCAGGAGGGGTCCCAGCCTTCGATGTCCTCCGCCTTGCGCTCCCTCGGGCCGACGTACTTCGCCGAGGGCCGGATCAACCGGCCGGTGCGCTTCTGCTCCAGGATGTGTGCGGCCCAGCCACCGGTGCGTGCGCAGGTGAACATCGAGGTGAACATGTGCGGGGGCACCTCGGCGAAGTCGAGCACGATCGCTGCCCAGAACTCGACGTTCGTCTCCAGCACCCGGTCGGGACGGCGTTCCCGCAGCTCGGCGAGCGCGGCCTTCTCCAGCGTCTCGGCCACCTCGTAGCGAGGCGCAGACAGCTCTCGGGCGGTGCGTCGCAGGACCCGCGCTCGCGGGTCCTCGGCGCGGTAGACCCGGTGCCCGAAACCCATCAGGCGCTGACCGCCGTCGAGCAGCTCCTTGACGAACTCCTCGGCGCTGCCCCGGCGCTCCACCTCGTCGATCATGCCGAGCACGCGGGAGGGTGCACCGCCGTGCAGCGGGCCGCTCATCGCGCCCACGGCGGCCGAAAGCGAGGCGCCCACGTCCGCGCCGGTCGAGGCGACCACCCGGGCGGTGAACGTGGAGGCGTTCATGCCGTGCTCCGCGGCGGAGGTCCAGTACGCGTCGACGGCCTGGACATGCTTGGGGTCCGGCTCGCCCTTCCAGCGGATCATGAACCGCTCCGCGATGGATCCGGCCTTGTCGACCTCGGACTGCGGGACCATCGGCTGGCCGAGACCACGGGCGGCCTGGGCGACGTAGGACAACACCATCACGGCCGCGCGGCCGAGCTCCTCGCGGGCCCTGAGGTCGTCGGTGTCGTAGAGCGGCTTCATCCCCCACATCGGCGCCAGCATCGCGATCGCGCTCTGCACGTCGACCCGGATGTCACCGGAGTGCACCGGCAGTGGGAACGGCTCGGCCGGTGGAAGTCCGGGGGTGTACCTGCCGTCGACGAGCAGACCCCAGACCGACCCGAACGGAACCCGCCCGACGATCTCCTCGATGTCCACGCCGCGGTAGCGCAGTGCGGAGCCTTCCTTGTCGGGCTCGGCGATCTCGGTCTCGAACGCAACGACGCCTTCGAGGCCGTGCTGAACCTCGCTCATGCAAGACCCCTTTGTCTCTGGTAGTCGGTCCGCGCAGCATTCTGCCCTAGATTTGCGGGGGTGAGCGATCTGATGCTGAGCGAGCTGAGACGGGAGTACGCCCGAAGCGGACTGGACGAGTCGGAGCTCGCCCCCGATCCGGTGACAATGTTCTCTACCTGGATGGCCGAAGCACGTGCGGCAGGGCTCCACGAGCCGAACGCGATGGTCCTCTCCACCGTGTCGACCGGCGGCGTCCCGGCATCAAGGACCGTGCTGCTGAAGGGCCTGGACGAGAGCGGTTTCGCCTTCTACACCAACTACTCCTCACGCAAGGGCGCCGACCTAGCGGCGCGTCCGGTGTGTTCG
Source organism: Actinomycetota bacterium (assembly GCA_030859325.1). Classification (GTDB taxonomy): domain Bacteria; phylum Actinomycetota; class Actinomycetes; order Propionibacteriales; family Nocardioidaceae; genus Nocardioides_C. The sequence continues at coordinate 9,525 of JALZKI010000006.1, read as the reverse complement.
CTGCTGTTCCCCTGGCATGGGCTGGAACGACAGGTGCGGGTCGAGGGAACGGCGGCGCGGCTCAGCGCCGCGGAGAACGATGCGTACTTCGCGAGCCGGCCGCGGGCGTCACAGATCGGTGCCTGGGCCTCGCCACAGTCGGAGGTGGTTCCCGACCGGGCAGCGTTGGACGAGTGCTACGCGAAGATGTCCGAGCGGTTCGGTGAGGGCGAGATCCCGCGACCGGAGCAGTGGGGTGGGTACCGCGTCGCGCCGGGGAGCTTGGAGTTCTGGCAGGGGCGGATCGGGCGGATGCACGACAGGCTGCGCTACCGCCGTACCTCCTCCGACGCGTGGGCCGTGGAGCGGCTCGCCCCCTGAGCGCCGAGCAAGTCGGAAAACACAGAGCGACCCGTAGGCGTTGTGACTGTGGCTCACGCGAGGGAGAGCCGCGATCACGTCTCCGGTCGGACTTCCGGAGCGCCTACGGGTCGGGTGACTACCGAGGAATTGCCAGCTTGCGCCACGTGGGCTGAGATCAGCTGGCCGGTGCGCTGCTAGCCGGCAGCCACCTCACGAGTCCGTAAAGAATGCACTTGTGGACCACCTCCTCTCTCGTGTGCGACAACCGTACGACGCCGCCGGGACCCGGACAAGGGATTTGCGCCCAGACCGCGGCAAGCCCAGGGCGGCCAACCAGCCGATGTCAAACGCGGTCTGGCTCGGTTTGTCGACCACGCCTCGGGGAACAAGCCATTCATGTCATCACTCACCGCTCACGAGGCGTCCGTCGTCGAGAATGTCGGCAACCAGCTGTTCATCGGGGGAGGATGGCGAGACGCCGAAGGTGCGAAGACCTTCGACGTCGAGGACCCGTCCACCGGCCAGATGATCGCCTCGGTCGCCGACGGCAGCGTGTCCGACGGCAAGGCTGCCCTCGACGCCGCGGTGGCCGCGCAGGACGACTGGGGTAGGACCCCGCCGCGCGAGCGCGGAGAGACTCTGCGTCGAGCCTGGGAGCTGATCACCGAGCGCGCCCAAGACCTCGCGCTGCTGATGACGCTGGAGATGGGCAAGCCGCTCGCGGAGTCGAAGGCCGAGATCACCTACGGCTCGGAGTTCTTCCGCTGGTTCTCCGAAGAGGCGGTCCGCATCGCCGGTCGCTACTCGGTGGCTCCCGCCGGTGGCAGCCGGCTACTCACCATGAAGCAGCCTGTGGGTCCGTGCCTGATGATCACGCCCTGGAACTTCCCGCTCGCGATGGGCACCCGCAAGATCGGCCCGGCTGTTGCTGCCGGCTGTACGATGGTGGTGAAGCCGGCCTCGCTCACCCCGCTGTCCATGCTCGCCCTCGCCGGCATACTCGCCGAGGCCGGGCTGCCCGAAGGCGTGCTCAATGTCGTGACCACCAAGTCCACCGGCAAGGTGATGGAGCCGCTGATCCGTGACGCACGGCTGCGCAAGCTCACCTTCACAGGCTCGACCGAAGTCGGTCGCAGCCTCGTCGAGCAGAGCGCCGAGGGTTTGCTGCGGCTCTCGATGGAGCTCGGTGGCAACGCACCCTTCCTGGTCTTCGGTGACGCCGACCTCGACAAGGCGGTCGACGGCGCGATGCTGGCCAAGATGCGCAACGTCGGAGAGGCCTGCACCGCCGCCAACCGGTTCATCGTGCACGAGTCGGTGGCCGAGGAGTTCGGAGACCGGCTGGCGGAACGGATGGGATCGCTGACCATGGGCCGCGGCACCGAGGACGGTGTCGAGGTGGGTCCACTGGTCGAGGCCAAGCAGCGCGACAAGGTCCGTGAGCTCGTCGACGACGCCATCGAGGCCGGCGCCCGGGCGACCGCCGGTGGGTCGGCTCCCGACGGGGATGGCTACTTCTTCGAGCCGACCGTGCTGACCGGCGTACCCACCTCCGCGCGCATGTTCAAGGAGGAGATCTTCGGGCCCGTCGCCCCGATCTTCACCTTCGCCAAGGACGAGGACGGGCTCGCGATGGCCAACGACACCGAGTTCGGGCTGGTCGCCTACCTGTTCACCTCGGACCTCAACCGGGCGGTGTGGGCTTACGAGGGGCTAGAGACCGGGATGGTCGGCGTCAACCAGGGCATCGTGTCCAACCCCTCGGCGCCGTTCGGCGGCGTCAAGCAGTCCGGCTTCGGACGCGAAGGTGGTGTCGAGGGCATCGAGGAGTACCTCGAGACGAAGTACGTCGGCCTCGCGCTCTGACCTCGCCCGACGTCGCCCGGCTCGCACCGTACTGGTCCCGTTCGGTCAGCTGAAGGCGCTGGGGTCGATCGCTATCCAGGTGTGCTCGGCTCGTCCGACGATCCGGCTGTCGCTGTCATAGAGTGTGCTGGCGGTGAACGTCTTGCGGCCTTCAGTGCCACGCGAGGTGCCGACGACGAGGTGCGGCTCGCTGACCAGTGGGAGCGCGTCCACCTGTGCTGTCATCCGGCCGAGAACCATTCTTCGTTCCCCGATGTCACTGGCCCAGCCGCCGACGCAGTCGAGCGCGGCCCACGTCGTGCCAAGCCCTACGTGCTGCACCTTGTCGTGCACGTCCGACTTCTCCGCGAGACTGGGATGCGGTGTCCAAAGGGAGGTGACCCGGTCCTTCTGGACCGGACCGGGGAAGATTCGCAGCCCGTCGTCGGCCGACCGGTCGGGTCCGCAGGCGAAGCACGACGGGAACGGATGGGAGCCCAAGCCGGAGTAGCGGGTCATCGCCTCCTGCGCCTCGTCGAAGGAGACGGCGTCGACTGGTTCCAGGTCTGCGTCGACCAGTCGCGCCTCGGCGATTCTCGAACCGCCCAGAAGCAGGAGTGCCTTGCGCACCTCGTGCTCCAGGTCGACGTACTGCACCTTCATCGGCACGTCGAGCGGCGGCGGCTGCCGCAGGGTCACCTCGACCACCGGGCACCCCGTGGAGGTGCCGGTCCCGGCGCCCACCCGCTCGGCGAGCGAGCCCGCGGTGTAACCGCCGTTGCCGGAGCGCGAGGGACCGCGAAACCGGAAGGGGATGGCGAGGTCGTCTCCGTAGGCTGGTGCGCTCATCGCCTCCACAATGCCAGCCGGGAGGGCCCATGCGTAAGAATGGCGGGGTGAGCGACCTGATCGACACCACCGAGATGTATCTCCGCACGGTCTACGAGCTCGTCGAGGAGGGCATCGTCCCGTTGCGGGCCCGGATCGCCGAGCGCCTGCACCAAAGTGGTCCCACAGTCAGCCAGACGGTCGCCCGCATGGAGCGGGACGGTCTGCTCACCGTCCAGGGCGACCGGCACCTCGAGCTCACCGAGGAGGGTCTGCGACTCGCCACCCGGGTGATGCGCAAGCACCGGCTGGCTGAGCGGCTGCTCACCGACGTGATCGGCTTGGACTGGGAGCTCGTGCACGCCGAGGCCTGCCGCTGGGAGCACGTGATGTCGGAGACCGTGGAACGTCGTCTGGTCGAGCTGCTGGGTCATCCCACCGAGTCGCCGTACGGCAACCCCATCCCCGGCCTGCACGAGCTCGGTGAGATCTCCGACGGCGAAGGGTTCATGGAGGGTGTCGAGGTCCTCTCCGACGTTGCGACCTCGCCCGAGCAGGTGCGCGTGCTGGTCCGCCGGATCAGCGAGGAGATCCAGAAGGACGAGTCGGTGATGGCCGCGCTTCGCCGGGTGGGGGCACTGCCGGAGAAGGTGGTCACCGTTGCCGCCGGAGCCGAGGGCGTGCTGATCGGCAGCGGGGGCGAGGCAGCCGAGATCGACCATGAGTCGGCATCACACATGTTCGTGCGCCGCCTCTGAGTCGTCGACACCTTGCCGGGCGCTCAGCGTGCTGCTCTTGGTCGCCGCGACGACTCCTGAGCTTCGGAGTGCGCGCGGGCTTCGGCGAGGCGGGCTCTCGGCGAGGGCGGCCGCATCTGAGCGGGCACAACCCAGCCATCCGCCGTACTAAATCATTTTATGTCCGACCTTCGAGAGGACTTTGCCCGTGCAAATGCGCCTCAGCGTGCTCACGCACCGTGAGCGTCTGATAGCTCGGTGAGGAAGGGGGTGGTGCCCATGTCGAGCGTCATCGTCGCGAGGTCGTCGCCGCGGGTCGGTCCACGGTTGACGATGACGATCGGGATTCCACGCTTGGCGGCGTGACGCACGAAGCGCAGGCCCGACATCACGGTCAGCGACGACCCGGCGACGAGCAGTGCCCCCGCCGCGTCCACCGCGTCGTAGCAACGCCGGACCCGGTCCTTGGGCACGTTCTCCCCGAAGAACACGACGTCCGGCTTCAGCACGCCACCGCACGTCGAGCACCCGGGGACGACGAACCCCACCACGGAGTCGAGCTCGACGTCACCGTCCGGCCGCACGAGCACCTCCCCATGTCGAGCGGCGAAGGCGGGGTTGAGCGACTCGAGCCGCGACTGGAGTGCACGGCGGCTGGTGCGAGCTCGGCAGGAGAGACAGACGACGTCGGCGATCCTGCCGTGCAAGGTGCACAGACCGGAGCCGGTGCGTCCACTGCCGGCCTCCTCGTGCAGACCGTCGACGTTCTGCGTGATCAGCATGGCGAGCGCTCCCTGCTGCCCGAGCCGAGACAGCGCGAGATGCCCCGGGTTGGGGGCGGCACGTCGCATCCGCGTCCAGCCGATGTGCGAGCGGGCCCAGTAGCGCTGCCGCGCGTCCGGTCCGGACACGAACTCCTGGTAGGTCATCGGCATCCGTGCCGGGGCGTCCGGTCCCCGGTAGTCGGGGATCCCCGAGTCGGTACTGAGGCCCGCGCCGGTCAGCGCCACGAACCGGTGGCGGTGCAGCAGGCCGATGGCGTCGGCAGCGTCGTACGCCGAGCCCGGCAACGAGGCAGGGGGGGCGGTCTGCGACTCCACCAAGCCAGCGTACGTGTCACGATGAAGCCATGACGGCTGCCTCTCGACCGGTGCGGACCTGGCTCTCGGACATGGACGGCGTACTGGTGCACGAGGAGACGGCGATCCCGGGTGCCGCTGACTTCGTCGCTCGGCTGCGCGAGATGGGCCGACCCTTTCTGCTGCTCACGAACAACTCGATCTACACCCCGCGCGACCTCAAGGCCCGCCTGCTGCGCTCCGGGATCGACGTGCCGGAGGAGTTCATCTGGACCAGCGCGCTCGCCACGGCACAGTTCCTCAACGAGCAGCGCCCGGGAGGCTCGGCGTACGTCATCGGCGAGGCAGGACTGACCACCGCGATGCACGAGATCGGCTACATCCTCTCCGAACGCGAACCGGAGTACGTCGTGCTGGGGGAGACCCGCACGTACTCCTTCGAGGCGATCACCACGGCCATCAGGCTGATCGAGAAGGGCGCCCGGTTCATCGCTACCAACCCCGACCCCACCGGTCCCAGCCCCGGCGGTTCGATCCCCGCGACCGGGTCGGTGGCCGCGCTGATCACCCGGGCCACCGGCATCGCGCCGTACTTCGTCGGCAAACCCAACCCACTGATGATGCGCTCCGCCCTGAACCGGATCGATGGCCACTCCGAGACCACGGTGATGGTCGGAGACCGGATGGAGACCGACATCATCAGCGGTCTCGAGGCAGGTCTTCGCACGATCCTGGTGCTCACCGGGTCGACGAAGCCGGACGCAGTGGGACGGTTCCCCTACCGGCCCACCGAGGTGCGTTCCTCGGTGGCTGACATCATCCCGCTCGTCGAGGAGTGGTACGACGCCGACAGCGAGCCGGTCGTGGACTTCGCGGACTAGCCGGGCTCCACCAACGGCACGAACGAGTAGCTGCCGTGGTGTGAGACGGCGGGCGCACCGTCGGTCCGTCGTGCGACGGTCATCCTTCCTGCGACCGGCCCGACCAGGATGCCGCCCACGACCAGCTGATCGATGAGCGAGTGCGGAAGAGAGTTCGCCTCGGCGGAGACCAGGACCCTGTCGAAGGGCGCATGCTCCGGTGAGCCGAGATGGTCCGGGGCGGCCGGGATGATGCTGGTCCACGGCATCGGGTAGGCATCGAGGTTCTCGCGACCCCAGGCGACCAGTTCGGGGACGATCTCCATCCCGTACACGCGACCCGCCGGACCGACGAGGAAGCCGAGGAGGGCGGTGGTCCACCCCGAGCCGCAGCCGACATCCAGGACCTTGTGACCGGGCTCGACCTCGAGGAGATTGAGCATGTCGGCGACCGTCCTCGGCTGGCTGTTCGTCTGACGGTGGCCGATGCGCAGCGCACGGTCCTCACGCGCGAAGCCACGTTGGGCAGCGGGCAGGAAGTCCTCGCGTCGGATGGTCTCGAACGCCATGCGCACGCGGTCGTCCGGAGTCATCGGCGGATCACGGCCACATCGGCGAGCGGCGCGCACGCGGTCACCCGTAACGCTCCAAGGCACGGGTCTTGGCCTTCGCGGCCTCAACCTCCCGGTCCTTGGGCGGCGCGGAGGTGGTCAGCGAGTCGAGAAGCCTTCCGGTGACCTCGGCGATCTCGTCCACGGCGCGGTCGAACGCGCCTTGGTTGGCCTGGGACGGCCTGGTGGTCCCGCTGACCTTGCGGACGTACTGCACGGCGGCGGCGCGGACCTCCTCGGAGGTCGCGGGCGGCTCGAAGTTGTGCAGCTGGCGGATGTTGCGGCACATGTGGACCAGCCTACGACTGTGGAGGGCGCCTGTGGCGGGACGCACGTTGTGGAAGGTCGGGTCCACTCGGCAGAGTGGGGAGTTCCATCACCACACCCCGGGAGAACATGTGCCGAGTCAGGGGAACGACCAGCCGGAGTACGACGTCGTGCTCTTCGGCGCCACGGGGTTCACGGGCGGACTGACCGCCGAGTACCTCGCGCGACATGCGCCTGGAAATTGCCGGTGGGCGCTGGCCGGTCGCAGCCGGCAGAAGCTTGAGGCCGTTCGTTCCCGGCTGGCGGCGGTCGACCCCGACCTTGCCACGATGCCGCTGCTGATCGCCGACGTCACCGACAGCGCCTCACTGCTCGCCGTCGCCTCCGCCACGCGCGTGGTGATCACGACTGTCGGCCCCTACGTCGAGTACGGCGAGCCGCTGGTGGCCGCCTGCGCCGATGCCGGCACCGACTACGTCGACCTGACCGGCGAGCCGGAGTTCGTGGACCGGATGTACGTCGGCTACCACGACAAGGCGGTGGCCTCCGGGGCCCGCATCGTGCACGCCTGCGGGTTCGACTCCATTCCGCACGACCTGGGCGCGCGGTTCACCGTCCTCCAGCTGCCCGAAGGGGTGCCGTTGCGGGTCCGAGGGATGCTTCGGTCGGGCGGAACGTACTCCGGAGGCACATTCCACTCAGCCATCGCCGCGATGTCACGAGGGCGACAGACGAGACAGGCTTCCTCGGCGCGGCGACGGGCCGAGGAACGCCCGGTCGGCCGCAGGGTGCGCGCCGTGGCTCGAGCGCCTCATCGTGACCCTGAGACGGGATCCTGGCTGGTGCCGTTGCCGACCGTGGACCCGTTGGTGGTCAAGCGCTCGGCGGCGGCGCTGGAGCGCTACGGCCCCGACTTCGAGTATGCCCACTTCGCCGCGGTCAAACGGCTGCCGATGGTCGTGGGTGGACTGGCCGGCGTCGGGGCGTTGGCCGCCGCCGTGCAGGCCCCTCCGCTACGGAAGGTGATCCTGAGTCGGGTCGCCCGGGGGGAGGGGCCGAGCGAGGAACGGCGTGAGACGTCGTGGTTCTCGGTGCGCTTCGTGGGCGAAGGCGGCGGCACGCGCGTCGTCACCCAGGTCTCGGGCGGTGATCCCGGCTACGGCGAGACCTCGAAGATGCTCGCCGAGTCCGCGCTGTGCCTCGCCTTCGACGACAACCCCGAGACGTCGGGACAGGTGACCACGGCGACGGCGATGGGGGAGAAGCTGACCGAGCGGCTCATCTCGGCGGGTCTGAGGTTCGAGGTGCTGAAGACCGGGGACGCTTAGGACCGGGGAACGCTCAGGAACGGGGAACGCTCAGGAACGGGGACGCTCAGGACCCGGCTCGGCGGGTCCTCCACCCCTGCTTGGCTGCTCGACTTCTTCTGCGTCGTAGTCGCTCGACCTCCTGCTCGGCGCGGACCCGTGCCCGCTCGGCCCGGCGCACGGCATTCTCCGCTCTCCTCTGCTCCGCGGCGACCACGTTCGTGGACCTGACCGGCCAGAGATAGGGCAGGTCGTCCGGGGTGCCGGGAAAGATCGGACCGTAGTGCGCAGGGTCCTTCTGCACCAGCGCGGACTGGTGGCCACGGTGGAAGTCCTCGTCGCCGAGCCAGGCGGGCAGAGCGCCGGCGGCCGCGAGCTCCGGCTGCGTGCGGATGTCGCTCGCCCCGGCGCCGTACAGGTCAGCGGTGATGGTTGCCGCGCAGGTGTCGCCGTACCCGAGCCTCAACCACACCTCACAGCACGTCAGGCCGTAGCGCCCGAGTGCCTCCTCGTGGCCCTTCCACATGAGTACGGCGGGATGGTTGGCCCATCCATACCCAGGAGTCGTCAGCGCGCGAACGACCTGGATGACCTCGACGCGTTGTTTGCCCAGTCGCTTGACGTCGAGGGCGCGCGCGGAACGCTCGAAGTCCGGGTACGGCAGGAAGGTCTGCATGCGTTTACCCTTTCTCCCCTCACGTCGGCTCGATCGCCGTCAGGGTAGCCGGAGCAAGTCGCGAGCATGAAGTGAGCCGCGGGGTGGTACTTTGCCTCGCAACCGAGGAGGCGGCGCTGATGGATGTGCGAACGACGTTGCTGTCATGGCCGGTGCTGCGGCAGCTCAGCGGCAACGACCCCTTGGGCCGTGGGCCGGCGGTGAGGTCGGCGCGCACCGAGGAGATCGAGCCGCGTACGGCGACCGCCGACCGGGTCGCGCGCAGCGTCTGCCCCTACTGCGCCGTCGGCTGCGGGCAACGCGTCTTCGTCAAGGACGAGAAGATCATCTCGATCGAGGGCGACCCGGACAGCCCCGTCTCCCGGGGCCGACTCTGCCCCAAGGGCTCGGCCAGCAAGAACCTGGTCACCAGCCCGCTGCGCCAGACCAAGGTGCGTTACCGGCCTCCGTTCGGCACCGACTGGGAGGACCTGGACCTCGACACCGCGATGGACATGATTGCCGACCGGGTGGTCAAGGCGCGCAACGACACCTGGCAGGACCTCGACGACCAGGGCAACAAGGTACGTCGGACCCTCGGCATCGCCAGCCTCGGTGGAGCGACGCTGGATAACGAGGAGAACTACCTCATCAAGAAGCTGTTCACCGCGATGGGTGCCATCCAGATCGAGAACCAGGCCCGTATTTGACACTCCTCCACGGTCCCCGGTCTGGGGACCAGCTTCGGTCGGGGTGGTGCCACAGGCTTCCAGCAGGATCTGGCCAACTCTGACTGCATCATCATCCAGGGCTCGAACATGGCCGAGGCTCACCCGGTCGGTTTCCAGTGGGTGATGGAGGCGAAGGCCCGCGGCGCGAAGGTGATCCACATCGATCCGCGGTTCACGCGCACCAGCGCGATGGCCGACACGTTCGTCCCCCTGCGAGTCGGCTCCGACATCGTGTTCCTCGGCGGGATCGTCAACTACGTGCT